>JACKOP010000001.1:0-335654 GCA_024234165.1 Pseudomonadales bacterium | reverse complement strand
TTCAACGCCGACCAGATCTCGCTTGCCTGGGTGCCGACGATCGAACTCACCGCACACCTGCGTGTGTGCCCTGCGCCGGGATGGCTGCGTGCGGTCTTTACGTCACGCTTTCTCACGGGTGGTTTCGTCGAGGAAGACGGTGAGATCTGGGATGACGCCGGCGTGCTGGTTGCCCAGTCGCGGCAGCTGGCGCTGGTGCCTCTGTCGCAGGAGAAGAAGCAATGAAGACACGTGCCGCGGTTGCATTTGCTGCCGGCAAACCCCTCGAGGTGCTCGAGGTCGATCTGGAGGGACCGCGTGCTGGCGAGGTGCTGATCGAGCTGAAGGCCTCTGGCGTCTGCCACACCGACGCGTTCACGCTGTCGGGAGATGACCCCGAGGGTGCGTTTCCAGCGATCCTGGGCCATGAGGGGGCGGGTATCGTGCTCGAGGTGGGGCCAGGCGTGAAGTCCGTCGCACCGGGCGATCATGTGATCCCGCTCTATACGCCCGAGTGCCGCGAGTGCGAGTACTGCCTGAACCCGAAGACCAACCTGTGCCAGGCGATCCGCTCTACCCAGGGGCAGGGATTGATGCCGGATGGCAGCAGCCGGTTTTCGCTCGACGGCAAGCCGATCCTGCACTACATGGGCTGCTCGACCTTCTCGAACCATACCGTGCTGCCGGAGATCGCGGTGGCGAAGATCCGCTCCGACGCGCCCTTCGACAAGGTCTGCTACATCGGTTGCGGCGTGACCACCGGCGTCGGTGCCGTGGCGTTCACGATGAAGGTGGAACCGGGTGCGACGGTCGCCGTGTTCGGCCTGGGCGGAATCGGTCTCAACGTGATCCAGGGTGCGCGCATGGTGGGAGCCGCGCGCATCATCGGTATCGACCGCAACCCGGCGAAAGCGGAACTCGCACGGCGTTTCGGCATGACCGATTTCATCAATCCGCTCGACGTGGACAACGTCACGCAGGCGATCATCGATCTGACCCGCGGCGGTGTCGACTACAGCTTCGAGTGCATCGGCAACGTCGACGTGATGCGTCAGGCGCTCGAGTGCTGCCACAAGGGCTGGGGCCAGAGCTGCATCATCGGCGTTGCCGGTGCCGGCAAGGAAATCTCCACACGACCGTTCCAGTTGGTGACCGGGCGCGTCTGGCGTGGTTCGGCGTTCGGCGGTGCGCGTGGGCGCACCGACGTGCCGCGCATCGTCGACTGGTACATGGAAGGACGCATCCGCATCGACGAACTGATCACGCACACGATGCCGCTCGAGGACATCAACCACGCCTTCGACCTGATGCACCGCGGGGAGAGCATCCGTTCGGTGGTGTTGTATTGAGGCGACAGCGGCGTGCGCGGGCCAGACGGCGTCGGTCTTGTGCCCGACATCGCCCGCTTGCGGCTCCAGTAGCCGAAGCTCGACAGAGCCGGGTCGTGATTGCCACAGTACTCTCTGCGCGAGAGTAGACCACGGTGCTGGCGGGAGAGGTGCCTCGCCCCCTGATTCGTGCCACCATCTGTGAGTGCAAATGAGCCTCCCTATGGAAACCTTCACTGTCCGAGACCTCCGCGACCGTACCGGCGAACTGATCCAGGGCGCCGAGGCTGGCCACTTGGCACTGGTTACCAAGCATGGTCGACCGGTGTTCGTGGCTTTGCCCTTCGACGAGAAGTTGTTGGAGCAGGGAGTGCATGTGTCCCTGGCGGTGAAGCTGTTCGACGAGGATGTGCTCACCCAAGGGCAGGCTGCCAAGCTCGCAGGTCTTTCGTTGGCGGAGTTCTTCGAGGCCTGTGCGGCGAGGCACGTGCCGGTTGTTCGGCATGACGCGTCTGAAATCCAGAAGGAACTGGACCAATTCAATGAGTTGTATCGTCGCGGATAGTGGCCCGTTGATCGCGCTGGCGGGGCGCGGGTTGCTGCACCTGCCGTCGGCGCTTTTCGGGAAGGCCTGTATTACGCAAACAGTGCACGCCGCCAATCGACAGGCGGGCAAGCAGAGACCAGCGGTAACCTGTTGCTATCGTGCTAGAGAGCGCCTCGACGCTCAGACGGGTATCGGCGTAGCCGACTGTTCACACAGTGATCCAATCAACCCACGAATTCTGCGAAAGAGCCCAAAATCAATGCTCGGCAGGCTCACCCCATGAGCCTTCGATAAAGGACGATCATCGGTACGGCAACTGATTGCGAGGGGCAATGGTTCACTTCTTTGCACATAGCGCGAATGCTTCTGGTGTTTGGCACCCACTGCAGGAGCACTTGTCCGCCGTAGGCGAGCTGGCGGCCGGGTTTGCCGGTACCTTTTGTTGGCAAGAGGAAGCGCGCCTCGCCGGCCGGCTGCACGATCTCGGCAAGTATGGCGAGTGCTTCCAGGCCCGCCTGCGCGGCGAGGAGTCCGGCCTGGACCACTGGTCGGCAGGTGCGCGCATGGCGCTGGAACACCGTGCGGCGGCCGCGGCGCTCGCCATCGAGGGACATCACATCGGTTTGCAGTCGCTATCGCGGGATTCGCTGGGCCGCTTGCCCAATCCTTGTGTGCCCGGACTGCGCCTGACTGCGGACATGACCGAACTAAAGGAGAAGCTTGCGCAAGACGGGGTTGCAATCACTCTCCCGGCGAAGACCTTGCTCGGATCGAGCCTGGACGCGACCGTGCCATCGATGCTGGATGTGCGCCTGCTGTTTTCGGCCCTGGTGGATGCCGACTACCTGGATACCGAGGCGCATTTCGAAGGCGATGCGTCCGGCAAGCGATACCGTGCCCCGGGGCCGCGGCTGAACGCCACCGCAGCATTGGACGCCGTGCTGCGCTTCATTGAAGCCACTCGCGAGAGCAGCAACGCTTCTCCAAAGGTCCGCGCTGTGCGTGAAACCCTGCTTGCCGCTTGCCTGCGAGGGGCGGAGCGCAAACCGGGGTTGTTTACCCTTACGGCCCCCACCGGCAGCGGCAAGACCTTAGCCATGCTTGCATTCGCCTTGAAGCATGCAATCCGGCATGGCCTCGATCGGGTGGTCATGGTGATTCCCTACCTCACGATCACGGAGCAGACGGCACGCGTTTACCGGAACATCCTTGCACCCGTATTCGGCGATGAATTCGTGCTGGAGCATCACTCCCTGGCCGGCGTTGGCGAGGAACATATGCAACAGGACAATGAAGGCGAAACCGGACAAGTCGGCCATGCCGAACGCCGGCGGCGCCTGCTCGCGGAAAACTGGGATGCGCCGATCATCGTCACCACCAGCGTGCAGATGCTCGAGTCTCTTTTTTCCAACCGCCCCGCCGCCTGCCGCAAGCTGCATCGGCTGCAACGAGCCGTGATCCTTTTCGACGAGGCGCAGACGCTGCCGGTGCATCTCGCCGTGCCGACCCTGGCTGCCTTGTCCCACCTGTCGGCCGATTGCGGCACCAGTGTCGTGTTCGCCACCGCGACCCAGCCGGCCTTTGCGCATCTCGACGACGCGGTGGCGAGGACGCAATCGCCCGGCTGGCAGCCGCGCGAGATCGTGCCCGAACCCGCATCGCTGTTCGCGCCTATGAAGCGGGTCGAAGTTGCCTGGGGCAGCCCGGATGCTCCGGTTGCTTGGGGTGCCGTGGCGCGGCAAATGATCGAGTCTCGCCAGGCCTTGTGCATCGTCAATCTCAAGCGCCATGCCAAGACGCTATGGGAAAAGCTGGACGACCCGGCCGCGCTGCACCTGTCCACCAATCTCTGCGCCGCTCATCGCCAGGACGTGCTGGAGACGGTACGCAAGCGGCTCGCGGCAAACGAACCCGTCCATCTGGTCGCCACCCAATGCGTGGAGGCTGGCGTGGACGTGGATTTCCCCGTCGTCATGCGCGCCTGGGGACCGCTGGACGCCATCATTCAGGCCGCTGGCCGTTGCAACCGCGAGGGACGGCAAGTGGGCTTCGGAAAACTACAAGTTTTCCAACCCGAAGACGCTGCCTATCCAACCGGCGGCTACCAACAGGCTGCGCAGATCGCTCAGATGCTGTATCTGCGGCATGGCGAAGCCGGCATGAACCTCGACGATCCCGCTTTCGTTACCGCGTATTACCGCGAGTTGTATGCCCTCGCGGATGTGGCGAATGCACCGGCGAGCAGCGAGATTCTGAAGGCCATCGAGATCGGTAGTTTCCCCGATGTCGCCAGGCTGTACCGGCTCATCAGGCAGGATGCCATCAACGTGCTGGTGCCCTACGCTCCGCAGCGAACGCTATTCGACGAATTGCGGGCGGAGGCGGAAGATCGCGGGCTGACCGCGGCCTGGATACGCCGTGCCCGCCCGCTTGCCGTGAGCCTCTATCGACCGAAAGACAGCGACACGATCTGGGATGCTCTGCTGCCCGTGCCGGTCGCCGGCTGGCGGCAGCGCGAGCGGAACGACTGGTTCATCTACGCTGTTCCGGAACATTACCACCCGCAACTCGGGCTGGTTCCGCCCGGCACGCTCAACACCTGGATTGCCTAGAAAGGAGGACGACATGGCCCGCGGCAAGACTCACTGCCTGGAAGTCTGGGGAGAACTCGCCTGCTTCACCCGTCCGGAGATGAAGGTGGAGCGCTACAGCTATCCCGTCATCACGCCGTCAGCGGCGCGCGGCATCTTCGACGCCATCTACTGGAAAAAGACCTACGGCTTCTACTGGCAGATCGAGCGAGTCGAAATCCTCAGCCCTCCGAAATACATCGCCCTGCGGCGCAACGAGGTGAAAGACAAGGCGCCTGCGGAACGCACCCTCAAGGCCTGGATGGAGGGGCGTGAGCCACCGGAGCCGATTTGGGCCGACGGCAGCAAGGACGATCTCGGCACCGACCAGAAGGGGCGTACACAGCGCCAGACGATGGCGCTCAAGAACGTGCGCTATCGGCTTCATGCCCACATGCGCGTCCGTGGTGGACAAGCCGACGTGAATGCCCTGGACGCCCAGTTCATCCGCCGCGCCGGACAAGGCAAATGCTACTACCAGCCTTTCCTCGGCTGCAGGGAGTTTCCTGCGTGGTTCGAGTTGACCGCCGAAAAGGCGAATGAAGTTCAATCCATCCCAGTGGATATCGATCTGGGCTACATGCTCTACGATGTTTTCGATCTCGGTATCGACAATGACGAGTACGCCAAACCGGCGATCAGCGTTTTTCACGCCCGAATCATGAAGGGCGTCATGCAAGTGCCCGGCTACGATGACGACGCAGTGAAGAAAGCCTGCGGGGAGGACTTCCATGCTTGATCTGGTGCTGAAACAGGCGGGCGAGAGTGAGCCCGGTTTTGCCCGCAAGTATGTCAAATGGGCAATCACTTGCACGACGGAAGGACGCTACACCGGCGTGGTGGCGTTGGGCGAAGGCAAGGGGAGAGCCTTCGACGGGTGCCCGAATCTGTCCCACCCGGAATTGATTGGCGGGAAGGAGCCGCGGGCGCATTTCCTCGTCGAGGCCTTGCCTACTGTTGCCCTCTATCTCGATGACAAAGTCAAAGAAAAGGACCCAAAGAAATATGCCGAAGACTGCAAGAAATTTGGTGAGAAGCATGCCTGGTTCGTAAGCCTGCTGCGACAAGCGTCGCGGGATGCCCCGTATCTCGAAGCCGCTGCGAAGCTGTTGGAGGATACGGATGTGCTTACTCAAATCCGAGGTGATCTCAAGACGGCCAAGGCTAAGCCTACTGAGTCGGCCACGGTACGGGTGGGCACAATCAATCCTCTTGAAAGAGAGGACTGGCGCGACTGGTGGCGACGATTTCGTAGCGCCCTCCGTAAGCCTCCAAGAAAAGGGGGGAGAGGGCTGATGCGATGCTTGGTCACGGGGGAGTGTATTTCGCCGGCTTTGACGCATCCGGCGAAAATCAAGGGCCTGCCAGGCGAAGGGCTTATTCAATCCGGCGACGCGCTTATCTCCTTCGACAAGCAGTCATCACAGTCTTACGGATTGGAGCAGTCGACCAATGCCGCCATGTCTCTGGAGACAGCAACGGCTTACGCAGCCACGCTAAATCTGCTGATCGAGAAAAAGAGCGTCAAATTGGGAAACTCGCAGACCGTTTATTGGTTCTCGGGGCAGGATGACGTTTCCGAAGAGGACGACGTAATGTCCTACTTCCGCGATGGGTCGCCGGAGCAGACCGCCGGGGCTGCCGAACGTCGTGCCCATGAATTGCTCAACGCTATTCGCAGTGGCGTTCGGCCAGACTTGGCTGGCAGTCGCTTTGTTGCGTTGGTGCTCTCGGGTCGCACGTCCCGTGTCATGGTGAGAGATGTGATGCAGGGCAGCTTTGAGGAGCTGGCCGCCAATAACGAGTCTTGGTTCCGTGATCTTGGGATAGTTCGGAGTGACGGAAAATCACAGGCAACTGACCCGAAATTCTCGACCCTCGCGGCAAGCCTCGTTCGTAATGACGGGAAGAAGAGCATCAACGAGGTGTTGAAGGAGGTGCCAAGCCCCTGGCTGCAGCAACTCTGGCGTGCTGCCGTGACGGGCGGCCCGATTCCCTCCGCTTCGTTGGCGCAGGCCGTCGCCAGAGCGCGCATCGACGTTATTCAGGACCAGCCTGCTAGCCATGCACGCATGGCCTTGATGAAAGCCCATCTTATCCGGAACAAAGGAGACCAAGACATGCAGCCCTACATGAATCCCGACCACCCCGATCCAGCCTATCATTGCGGACGGGCACTCGCTCTGTTCGCCCGCTTGCAACGCGCCGCTTTGGGCAAGGTAGGTGCGAATGTTGTTCAGCGGTATTACACCGCCGCTGCCCAGACTCCCGGCCTCATCCTTGGGCGCTTGTCCGCCAACGCCAAGAATCACCTGGGTAAGCTCAACGGAGGATTGGCTGCGTGGTATGAAATGCAGCTCTCCGACATCCTCGCCCGCATCAAGGACGTTGTGCCGCGCACTCTTACCCTGGAAGAACAAAGCCTGTTTGCCTTGGGCTACTACCAACAGCTCGCTCATTTCAGGGCCGGCAAACAGGGCCTGCCCGAAGGCGAGGCTGACGACGACTCCGAAGCCAACCAACCCGAATGAAGGAGAGCAAAACCATGAGCATCATTGCCAACCGTTACGAATTCCTGTTCCTGTTCGATTGCGAGAATGGCAACCCCAATGGCGATCCGGATGCCGGCAACGCGCCGCGGATCGACCCTGAAGATATGCATGGACTGGTGTCTGATGTGGCCGGCAAACGCCGAGTGCGCAACTACATCCAGGTGCTGAAAGACAATAAGGCACCGCACGCCATTTTCGTTGAGCACGCCACCAACCTGAATCGGCCCATCGCGCTCGCGCACGAGATAGCCAACGGCGGCATTCCGAAAAAGGCCAGCAAGGACAAGGTGAAGAAGGCACGCGAGTGGATGTGCGAGAACTTCTACGACGTGCGTACCTTTGGGGCAGTGATGAGCACTGGCGCCAATGCTGGCCAGGTACGTGGCCCGGTGCAGTTTTCTTTTGCACGTTCCATCGACCCGGTGCTGCCAATGGATATTTCCATTACTCGGATGGCGGTCGCGGGCTTCGAAAAGAAGACGCACGGTGTGGAAGACAAAAAGGACATGAGCAGCGAACAACTCACGGCTCTGGAAGCGGATGTTCCAGAGGACACACTGCGCACCATGGGCCGCAAGCAGCTCATCCCCTATGGCCTGTACGCTATGAAGGGCTTCGTGTCAGCCAACCTGGCTGAGGGCACCAAATTCACCGAGGACGACCTTGCCCTGCTCTGGCAGGCGCTCGCAAACATGTACGACCATGATCGTTCCGCAAGCAAGGGCGTCATGACCTGCCGCGGTCTGTATGTGTTCAGACACGTGGGCACCGATAGCAACGAGGAACAGCGCAAGCAGCAGGCGAAACTGGGTTGCGCACCAGCGCATCGACTGCTGGATTTTTCAACGCACCGGCGGGAAGTGCCGGAATCCATCATCGACATTCGCAGGAAGGAAGGCTTGCCCGGCTCGCCGCGGTCTTTTTCGGACTACGTAGTGACATTGCAAGTCGAAAGATTGCCGAGAGGGGTCGAACTGGTGAACTACTGTGGCTGATCCTGTCGCTGTCCGGTCCAATACCCCGGGCGACGACCTTGGTGGGCAATTGCAACGACAGTGATCGTGCCCTTGTCGCGGCGATAGACAACGTCATAGGGGAATCGGTGCGCCGTCATGCGCCGGCAGGGCGGTACGGTGGGAGTGCCTATATCGGGATGCTCGATGAGCAGTTGGATGACTCTCAGAATTTCGTTGCGGAACGCCCTTGCCTGGCTGGCTCCTGCCTCCCGGGCGTACCAGCGCGCAGCTTCGGCAAACTCGCCCCGGGCTGCTTGTGCGAAGCGGAATTTCACTTGTCGTATTCGCGGATGATGGCGTCGAGCTCGTTGAACACCTCGTCAGCCGGGACGCACTGCATCCGTCCCGACTCAATATCCGCGATGCGCCGGGCGATTTCCTCGTCCCACGCCTTGGCGATTTCCTCCGGTGTTTCCTCTGTCGGGCCGTCGAGACTCATGATCAGGCTGTGTATCAGGCTGCCGCGCTCCTTGGGCGACAACTCCAAGGCTTTGGCTTCGATGTCTTTCAGGATAGCCGCCATTTGAGAACCTCCGTCAAGAATGCCGAATACCATGAATATTAACAGCCCGGTGCTGAACGATGCAGAGCTGATTCCGCTCTCGGCGCTGAATCACTGGACCTACTGCCCGCGCCGCTGCTGCCTGATTCACATGGAAGGAGAGTACGCCGACAACATTCATACGTTGCGTGGCACGGCGGAGCATGCAAGAGCTGACGAAGTGCGCCATGCAATATCGGGTGACCGGCGGATGGAGACTGCGCTGCAAGTCTGGTCGGATCGACTGGGGCTGGTAGGCAAGTGCGACGTGGTCGAGTTTCTTTCTGACGGCACGCCCTACCCGGTGGAATACAAGCATGGCGCGCGCAAGAAATGGATCAATGACGACATCCAGCTCGCTGCCCAGGCGCTGTGTCTGGAGGAGATGACCGGCAAGCAGGTGCCTTTGGGCGCTATCTACCATGCCAGTTCCCGTCGCAGAAGAGAGGTCGCGATCACGCTGGAGTTGCGCTCGGCGGTCGAGAGTTGTGTCGCCGAGGTACGGGCTGCCCTGCGGGCGCTGACTTTGCCGCCGCCCGTCAATGACAAGCGCTGCAAGGAGTGCTCGCTTGTCGAGATTTGCCAGCCTGAAGTGCTAGCCGGGCGTGAGCGCTGGCGGCATCTCGCAGAAACGCTGTTCGAGCCAAATGGCAAAGGAAGCTGACCGTGCGCACGCTGCTCAATACCCTGTACGTCACTACGCCTCATGCATATCTGCATCTCGACAACGACACGGTGCGTATCGAAGTCGAGCGCGAGACGAAGTTGCGTGTGCCACTGCATCACCTCGGAGGGGTAGTCGTTTTCGGCAACGTGTTGGTCTCGCCGGCGCTGATGCACCGGCTGGCGGATCAAGGTCAGAGCCTGGTGCTGCTGGATGGCAATGGCCGTTTCAAGGCGCGGCTGGAAGGGCCGGTGTCGGGCAACATCCTGCTGCGCCGCGCCCAACACGAGAGGGCGAGCGATGGAGCGTTTGCGCTGGAGGTGGCGCGGGCCTGCGTGGCGGGCAAACTGCGTAACTGTCGGCAGGTGTTGTTGCGCGGTGCGCGCGAAGTGAAGTCCGAATCGGATGTCGCGGCCCTGTCGCGTGGCGCGAACGATCTGGCGGCATCCTTGCGTGCGCTGCCGGCCGCCAGAGATTTGGATACGGTTCGTGGCATTGAGGGAGAAGCGGCCCGGCAGTATTTCGGTTGCTTCAATTTTCTCGTTCGAGGTGACGCGCGGGCGAATTTCACCCTCGATGGGCGCACCCGTCGCCCACCCAGGGATCGCATGAATGCCTTGCTGTCCTTTCTCTATTCCATGCTGATGAACGATTGCCGCTCGGCGGTGGAGTCGGTGGGATTGGATCCGCAGTTGGGTTTTCTCCATGCCCTGAGGCCTGGGCGCGCCGCGCTCGCGCTCGACTTGATGGAAGAGTTCCGCCATCAGGCCGACCGCCTTGCCCTGACGCTCGTCAATCGCGGGCAGTTGAGCATGGACGACTTTATGCTGCATGAGGGCGGCGGCGTCACCCTGGACGAACGGGGCCGCAAAGCTGTGGTGGTGGCCTGGCAGGAGAGAAAACGGGAAGAGATTTCCCATCCGCTGCTGGAGGAGCCGGTCGCGCTCGGCTTGCTGCCGCAGCTGCAGGCACGCCTGCTCGCCCGCACACTGCGCGGCGATATGGATGATTACGTGCCGTTCCTCATGAGGTGATCCATGTTGGTGATCGTTTGCTATGACGTCAATACCGAAACCCGCGTAGGGCGTCGTCGCCTGCGGCGCGTGGCGCGCGCATGTGAGGGTGTCGGTCAGCGCGTGCAGAAATCGGTGTTCGAGTGCCAGATCGACCTCGCGAAGATGGAAGAACTGGAGCGGCGCCTGCTGTCGGAAATCAATCTAGAGGAGGACAACCTCCGCCTCTACCGCATGCCCGATACGCGCGGCTGTGAGGTGCGACAGCATGGAATTTTCAGGGCAACGGATTTCGAAGGTCCATTGGTGGTGTAGAGTAGTCCGCAGCGCGAACATGAAGCGGTGGTGATATTGCAGTGAGGTTCGCGCGGGACGTAAGAAGTTGATTTTTCAGGCTGGCGAAAGCCAATCGGGAATCCGATGGATTCGCGGGAAACAGTTCGAGCGTCGGTTCGCGCAAAGCGGTCCGAAAATTCCGTGAAATCAGCCTGTTACGCGCGAACGGATGCGCCCCCCGAACTCGGGGGGCGAGGATTGAAACTTCGGTATTCAGCGTGACTGGCGTGGCGTTGAAGGGATGCGCCCCCCGAACTCGGGGGGCGAGGATTGAAACCTTGATCTTCCGCGTGCCGAACAGCCACGGAATCGATGCGCCCCCCGAACTCGGGGGCGAGGATTGAAACAGGAAATCCATGTCAGAACGCGCTCTGCGTGACTGATAGCGCCCCCGAACTCGGGGGCGAGGATTGAAACCTACGTCGAGACCGAGGGCGGCGAAACGTACCTGCGGATGCGCCCCCGAACTCGGGGGGCGAGGATTGAAACAGCGGTGATCTGCGGCCGCCATCCATGAAGGGTTCGATGCGCCCCCGAACTCGGGGGGCGAGGATTGAAACATCGGCCGCAACGCCTTCGAAGCGCTGTGCAAGCTGGATGCGCGCCCGAACTCGGGGGCGAGGATTGAAACGACACCAGCGCCAAGTTCTTCCTGACCCGGCGCAGGATGCGCCCCCGAACTCGGGGGCGAGGATTGAAACCGCCAGCCCGGAGGTGCTCGCTCTCAGCTTCGAGGATGCGCCCCCGAACTCGGGGGCGAGGATTGAAACAACTGGCCGCCAACCCTCCCGCCGTACCCGTTTAGATTGCGCCCCCCGAACTCGGGGGGCGAGGATTGAAACAAGGTCAAGCAGGCCGGGTACATGAGTTGGGATGAAGGATGCGCCCCCCGAACTCGGGGGCGAGGATTGAAACATCGAGCGCTGCATCAATGCAGCAATCGACGAGCGGATGCGCCCCCGAACTCGGGGGCGAGATTGAAACTTATCGGGATTGCTACTGGACGACGCTCACCGGCGATGCGCCCCCGAACTCGGGGGGCGAGGATTGAAACATGCCGACCCCGCTGTGCATGACGGCCTTTCAGATGATGCGCCCCCGAACTCGGGGGGCGAGGATTGAAACAAGACACGCATCGACGGCTCCACGCTGGTGCCGGGATGCGCCCCCGAACTCGGGGGCGAGGATTGAAACATAGCGAACAGCGTCACGCTGCGCTGGCCTGTGGCGGATGCGCCCCCGAACTCGGGGGGCGAGGATTGAAACACGTGCATATCGTTCGGTCATGGGCTGGTCGGGTGATGCGCCCCCGAACTCGGGGGCGAGGATTGAAACTCCGAAACCGCACGTGATCGGCTGCGCAGTTAGATGATGCGCCCCCGAACTCGGGGGCGAGGATTGAAACATGCAATGGCAGCGGTCGAACCGTCGGAAGTCTGGGGATGCGCCCCCGAACTCGGGGGCGAGGATTGAAACTCACTCAGCAAGCAACGTCGTTTCACGTTCCTCCGGGATGCGCCCCCCGAACTCGGGGGCGAGGATTGAAACTACCGCGCATCAGATGATCATCGAGCGCGGCATCAAGATGCGCCCCCGAACTCGGGGGGCGAGGATTGAAACTGATGGCTCGATTCGGTATGAGGTGGCCGCATGGGATGCGCCCCCGAACTCGGGGGGCGAGGATTGAAACCGTCGTGGACGTGCGAGCTGGCGCGGCGGCTGTTGATGCGCCCCCCGAACTCGGGGGGCGAGGATTGAAACTTTTTCGTCCGGCGCGTCGCGCCAGCCCCAGCAGCGATGCGCCCCCCGAACTCGGGGGGCGAGGATTGAAACGCTCAGCTTCGCGGCGTACTGCAGCCTGCTCAGCGGATGCGCCCCGAACTCGGGGGCGAGGATTGAAACTTTTTCGTCCGGCGCGTCGCGCCAGCCCTGCAAGGATGATGCGCCCCGAACTCGGGGGCGAGGATTGAAACGCTCAGCTTCGCGGCGTACTGCAGCCTGCTCAGCGGATGCGCCCCCGAACTCGGGGGGCGAGGATTGAAACAGGTTTCGCCCTGCGCGATGACCGCGCCGGAGACGATGCGCCCCCCGAACTCGGGGGCGAGGATTGAAACGACCGTGGCAACGCCGAGGATCTTGCCGACCTTGGATGCGCCCCGAACTCGGGGGGCGAGGATTGAAACGTACTGCGCGTCGTTGATGACGCGCGCGTTGCCGATGCGCCCCCGAACTCGGGGGCGAGGATTGAAACCCTGCGGTGCGCGACGGTATTCCGTCGCCCCGCGATGCGCCCCCGAACTCGGGGGCGAGGATTGAAACATTCAAGCGCATGGTTGGGAAGCCGCTCAACAACGATGCGCCCCCGAACTCGGGGGCGAGGATTGAAACACGCTGTGCATGTGCGAGGAGGATGCGTGTAGGATGCGCCCCCGAACTCGGGGGCGAGGATTGAAACTGTGCGCGATCTGTACGCCAAGGGCGCATATAGCGATGCGCCCCCCCGAACTCGGGGGCGAGGATTGAAACATGGTGTGTTCTCCTGCCTGATTGATGGAACTAGTATGATGCGCCCCCGAACTCGGGGGCGAGGATTGAAACTCGTGGCGGGGTGGACTCGCACGAGCGATCCATCGATGCGCCCCCGAACTCGGGGGCGAGGATTGAAACCGTAACGGGTGGCGCAATGTGAGGCAGAGTGCGATGCGCCCCCGAACTCGGGGGCGAGGATTGAAACGCGATACACAGGAACCTCCACCGTGCGACGCTGGGATGCGCCCCCGAACTCGGGGGCGAGGATTGAAACTCAAGACGTTCTCCCCTTTGAATGTGGCGACGGATGCGCCCCCGAACTCGGGGGGGCGAGGATTGAAACCCTGATGCTGGCCAACGATATGCGCTCTGGGACCGATGCGCCCCCGAACTCGGGGGCGAGGATTGAAACAAGATGATGCGTACGGGGAGTGGGCCAGAATGAGGATGCGCCCCCGAACTCGGGGGCGAGGATTGAAACAGCGCTGCCGATACGTGGGCGACTCACTTTTCCAGCGATGCGCCCCCGAACTCGGGGGGCGAGGATTGAAACGATCACCGGCGGGGCGATCGACTTCTGGTCACTGGATGCGCCCCGAACTCGGGGGCGAGGATTGAAACACGCAAGCCATGACTGAGTACCTGCCCGGCAGGCGATGCGCCCCCCGAACTCGGGGGCGAGGATTGAAACACGCGTGCCGGGATGAACGTCCTCGACTGAGGTGACGATGCGCCCCCGAACTCGGGGGCGAGGATTGAAACAATGAGCTTCTCAACGACGGCAATGCCTGCTCGGAGATGCGCCCCCGAACTCGGGGGCGAGGATTGAAACAGACTGGGACGACGACTTCGGGGCGCGCGAAGATGCGCCCCGAACTCGGGGGCGAGGATTGAAACTCCGCCAACATCGATGAGTTCAAGGGCAAGGACGCGATGCGCCCCCGAACTCGGGGGCGAGGATTGAAACGTCGACGCCGACGCCGAGGTGCGTGCCATCATCGGATGCGCCCCCGAACTCGGGGGGGCGAGGATTGAAACGAATGTGAAACTCAGATCATCGATATTCCGAATATGATGCGCCCCCGAACTCGGGGGCGAGGATTGAAACAGAGCATCGGCCTGACGGCGCAGATCTGCGAGGCGATGCGCCCCCGAACTCGGGGGGCGAGGATTGAAACAGGCGGCCGGCCCCGCGCAGTGTGCGGCGGGTAGCGATGCGCCCCCGAACTCGGGGGCGAGGATTGAAACGCTTGAATAAGTGCAAGGAATGCGCCGCATGACGGATGCGCCCCCGAACTCGGGGGCGAGGATTGAAACCTGAACCTGACCCAACACGACGCCACGCCGGAGCAGGATGCGCCCCCGAACTCGGGGGCGAGGATTGAAACGATGTGAGGCACTGCTGATCCATCGCCCAGCGGACCGATGCGCCCCGAACTCGGGGGCGAGGATTGAAACCGGCTGGACGCGGATAAATGGCGCCGAGGCGACAGATGCGCCCCCGAACTCGGGGGCGAGGATTGAAACCTGCGCTCGGGATCTGGCAGGTAGAGCCGGCAACGATGCGCCCCCCGAACTCGGGGGCGAGGATTGAAACGCGCTGATGATCATCGCGGCACGAGCGGGAAACGGGATGCGCCCCCGAACTCGGGGGCGAGGATTGAAACGACGACTCGCAGTTCGGCGAGGCGACCCTGCAGCGGATGCGCCCCCGAACTCGGGGGCGAGGATTGAAACTGGCGTCGCGGTGGGGGCTGCTGGTGCCGTCTCAGATGCGCCCCCGAACTCGGGGCGAGGATTGAAACACGCCCGCATTTCGCCGATCCATACCTTTATCCAGATGGCGCCCCCGAACTCGGGGGCGAGGATTGAAACACTCTGATCAACACCGGCGTAGCCGGTCTTCCCGTTGATGCGCCCCCCGAACTCGGGGGCGAGGATTGAAACCATACATTGAAATGCTTGCATAGCACCGTGCTCTGCTGATGCGCCCCCCGAACTCGGGGGGCGAGGATTGAAACGAACCGCTGAAGCTCAGCCCCTTACTGTTGCCCTGATGAGCTTGACCAGACTATCTGAGGGATTTCCGGCCGTTTTTTGTCACGGTTGGTGAGGAGCGGAAGCAAGGCCCCCTCGAAGAGCTTGCAAGAAGCCCTCCGAGGGGGTTGTCTCGTGTTCGACCAAGAATGCGAGACCACTCCAATGTGCCATGCCCTGTTACGCGATGCCAGCTTCTGGCGGTTTTTGCAGCTGATCGATCACGACCTGGCGGAGCAGGAGAGCGCTGGCGGCTGTCCGGCGTGCGGTGCGCCGCTGCATCGCGCCGACTACCCGCGCAAGCCGCGCGGCGTGCCGCGTGCGCTGTTCGGGCCGGACGGGGTGCGACGCCTGAGTTTCTGCTGTGCCCGCGACGGGTGCCGACGGCGCATGACGCCGTCGTCGGTGCGTTTTCTGGGGCGCCGGGTGTTTGCGGGCGCCGTGGTGGTGCTGGCGTGTGCGCTGGCACAGGGTCTGAGTGAGCGGCACCGGCAGCGACTGTGCGAGCGTATCGGGGTCGGTTTGCGCACGCTCGAGCGCTGGCGACGGTGGTGGCGGAGAGATTTCGCAGCCAGTGCGCCGTGGGCGGCGATCCGGGCACGACTGGCCACGCCAGTGGAGGAGCAAGCGTTGCCGCGCGGATTGCTGGAACGCTGGGGTGAGGCCTTCTCGGCAACTTCGGTGGTGGGGCTGCTGCGGCTGCTCGCACCGCTGTCGCGTTCGGTGAGGGCGCGCGGATGACCCGCAGACGATGCGGGTGCCGCGAGGCGGGAGGAGCTGCGTAGGCTGCGCATACACTCACCGCACGGGGATTTCGCATGGGCAGGACGGTCGAGGGCGATCGAGACCGCTGGGCACGGCTGCGCTTCATGATCATCGGTCCGCTGCTGGCGGCGCCGCCCGAGCCGGGTGCGCTGCAGCAGACGCTGGTGCAGCTGGCGGCCCGACACTGGCGCCACCCGGTCACGGGGGAGGCCGTGCGGTTCGGGCGCTCGACGATCGAGCGCTGGTACTACGCGGCGAAGAACGCCCGCACGGATCCGGTGGCGGCACTACGCCGCGGGGTGCGCAAGGATGCCGGTCGCCAGCGCAGCCTGTCGACGGCGATCGGTGCGCTGCTGTACGCCCAGTACCACGCGCACCCGAGCTGGACGGTGCAGCTGCACTACGACAACCTGGCCGTACGGCTGCGCGAGGATCCGGCACTCGGGGCGGCGCCCTCGTACGCGAGCGTGCGCCGCTACTTTGCGGCGCAGGGGTTGTTTCGCCAGGCGCGGCGATCCGTGCGCGACAGCGCCGCTCGCGCCGAAGCACGCGAACGGCTCGCGCGGGTCGAGGTCCGCTCTTACGAGAGCGCGCACACCAACGCGCTCTGGCACGCCGACTTCCACCACGGCACACACCCGGTGCTCAGCCGCACGGGCGTGTGGCAAAAACCCGTGCTGCTCGGGGTGATCGATGACCACTCGCGTCTTGCCTGCCACCTGCAGTGGTATCTGGCCGAGACGGCCGAGACCTTCGTGCACGGGCTCTCGCAAGCGCTGCAGAAGCGCGCGTTGCCGCGTGCGCTGATGACCGACAACGGCGCACCGATGCTGGCCGCCGAGGTCACGGCCGGGCTGCACACGCTCGGCATCGTGCACGAGACCACGCTGCCGTACTCGCCGTACCAGAACGCCAAGCAGGAGACGTTCTGGGCGAGCGTGGAGTCGCGCCTGATGGCGATGCTCGAGGGCTGCGCAGAGCTCACGCTCGAGCGGCTGAACGAGGCCACGCAGGCCTGGGTCGAGATGGAGTACAACCGCCGTTCGCACAGCGAACTCGGCTGTTCTCCGCTGGCACGCTACGGCGACGGCACCGATGTCGGGCGCGAGTGCCCCGGGAGCGAGCGGCTGCGCCAGGCGTTTCGCACCGAAGCCGTGCGCACCCAACGGCGCTCCGACGGCACGTTCTCGCTCGAGAGCACACGCTTCGAGGTGCCCTCGCGCTACCGCCACCTCGCACGGCTCACGGTGCGCTACGCGCGCTGGGACCTGCGCACGGTCGAGCTGATCGATCCGCTGAGCGGGACGCCGATCTGTGCGCTCTACCCGCTGGACAAGACGGCTCACGCCAGCGCCGCGAGACGCCTGCACGCAGTGCGCACGCCTACGGTGCCCGTGCTGCCCGACCCGCCGGCGCACAGCCCCATGGCGCCGCTGTTACGCGCGCTCATGGTCGAGTATGCCGCCACCGGGCTGCCTCCGGCCTACGTGCCCCTGTCCAACGACGCACCCCTTGCCGAGGATCCGCTGCGATGAACAAGCAACTGCTCGCCCTTTATGGTCTGAAGTGGAATCCCTTCTCGCCCGAACTGCCCACCGAGGCGCTGCGCCTCACGCCGGCGGTGGAGAACTTCGCTGGCGTATCGAGCACGCGCTCGTGCGCGAAGGCGGCTTCGCGCTGATCAGCGGCGACGTCGGTACGGGCAAGAGCGTGGCGCTGCGCCTGATCGCCGAGCGCCTCGCCCCGTGCCGGATCTGACCGTCGCCGCACTCACGCACCCGAGCGCCAACCTCGCCGACTTCTACCGCGAGCTCGGTGATCTGTTCGCCGTGGAGCTGCGCCCGCACAACCGCTGGATGGGCTTCAAGGCGCTGCGCACCCGCTGGATCGCCCATCTGGAGAGCACGCGGCTTCGCCCCGTGCTGCTGATCGACGAGGCGCAACAGGTCGCCCCGCTCGTGCTCTCGGAGTTGCGCCTGCTCGCCTCGGCGCACTTCGACTCGCGCAGCCTGCTGAGCGTCGTGCTCGCCGGCGACCAGCGTCTGAACGAGTTGCTGCGCCGCGACGAACTCCTGCCGCTCGGTTCGCGCATCCGCGCACGCCTCTCGCTGGAGTACGCCAGCCGCGAGGAACTGCTGGCCTGCCTGAAGCACCTGCTCGCAAGCGCCGGCGCCCCCGCTCTGATGACACCCGAGCTGATGCACACCGTCTGCGACCACGCCATGGGTAACTACCGTGCGCTCACCACCATGGCCGCGGAACTGCTCGCCGCCGCCGCGCAGCGCGAGCTCGTCCAGCTCGACGAGAAGCTGTACCTCGCGGTGTTCACGCCCCCGGGGCAATCCGCCGGCACGCGCCGCACCCGGCTCACCAGCGCTTGAGCCGGCAACCATGAAATCGTCCCGGCACCACCCCATCGAATTCCCCGAGCAGCTCAGCGACGAGGGCGCGGCACACATCCTCGACTTCCTCTACGAGGTGATCCGCGCCTTCGAGTCGCGCTACTTCGTGCAGATCCGTCGCCACCATCGCCACACCGCCGCTGAGTACGCCGCCCAGCGCGCCGAGCGCACCCAGCTCGAACTGCCCCTCACAATCCCCGACGAGCCGTCCGACCCGGTCTTCTGAGCCATCGTCAGACCGTCGCCACAGCGCCTCGCAGCCGCCGGGCGCTGCGGTTGCGTCGCACCCAAAACGCGGTCGACACCGGCAGCGCCAATGCCGGACACCTCGCAATATCACATCACGGCTGCAGACCATCAGAAAGCGTGATCAGCTCGCCATCGATTACCGTGGTCATGCTCAGTGTGTGGGCCTACGCTGGTGCAACCGGCCGTAATCGCGATGACGATGCCGGCAAGTGCCATGCGGGTGAGGTGGGTTGGTGCGGTGGTGTTCATTCGTGTTCCTTTAATTGATCGTCGGGTTGAAACCCGACCTACGTGGATCGGCATTCATACCGACGGACCGACGTGGATCGGCATTCATGCCGACAGACCGACGTGGATCGGCATTCATGCCGACGGATCGATGTAGGTCGGCATTCATGCCGACTGGGGATTCGCATCGCTATCAGCCGCGTTGAAACCCGACCTACGCGATGTAGCGGCGTGCGTAACTTTCCATGTTGCGTTTCTTGGCGTCGAGCGTGGAGCGTTGACCGAGCGAGAAGGCAAACGGCGCGTTGATCATCGCGGTCATCCCGAGCGCTTCGAGCTCGAGCAGATCGTGATCGTTGAACGGCGTGGTGATTGCAACGAAGGTCTCGAAGCCCGCCATCGTGCGGCCGAGTTCGGCGCGGTGGCGCGCCAGTTCGCCGAGCACCTGCGGTACTTCCTCCAGGGTGTTGCCGGTACCGATCCAGCCGTCATGGCGTGCCGCGCGGCGCAGCGCCACCGGTGCCGCGCCGCCTACGTACACCGGAACGTCGCGGCCCGGTGCCGGCGAGATCTGCACGCGCGGGAAATCGAAATGCTTGCCGTGGAATTCCACGATGCCCTCACGCCAGAAGCCACTGAGGATCGTGAGCATCTCGTCCATGCGTGCGCCACGCGTCGCGAAATCCACGCCGTACAGATCGAACTCGTCCTTCATCCAGCCGCTGCCGATACCGAGCGCGAGGCGGCCGTTGCTGAGGATGTCGAGTGTGCCGGTGGCGCGCGCCACTTCGAAGGGGTTGCGCAGCGGCAACACGTATACCGTGAGCGAAAAGCGCAGCCGCGACGTGACGGCGCTGATCGCACCGAGCGTCGTCCACACGTCGGGGTACCACCACGAGCACTCCATGGGCGGCGTGCCGTCGGGCGAGTAGGGGTAGGGCGAGGTGAGTTCGAGCGGATAGATGCCGTGGTCGCTGACGAAAACGCCCTCGAAGCCGAGTTCTTCGGCAAAACGGGCGATCTCGAGGATCTGCTCGGGTTCCATCCAGGAAAGGGATTGCCAGTGTTTCATCGCACGAATTCCTGTCAGACGGCTGTCGGGATCGCGCGTAGTGTAACCGGCTCCTTGCTTGCGTTGTGTCCGTGCAGGCGGATCGTGGCGCGCCCACCTTCCTTGCCGCGATACATGGCCAGATCGGCATGGCGGAACAGCTCCGGCGCATCCTTGCCGTGGTCGGGGTAGACCGCAACACCGATGCTGCACGAGATGAGCAGTTCCAGGTCGGCGAGCTTCACCGGTGCGCTGATCGCGTTGCTGATCTTGGCAGCCACGTCGAGCGCCGTGTGTACGTCGTCGATCTCGCTCAGCAGCACGACGAATTCATCACCACCGATTCTCCCGACGGCGTCCGAGCCGCGCAGTGCGTCACTCATGCGCTGTGCGGCTTGCTGCAGCACGCGGTCGCCGACGGCGTGCCCGTGCGTGTCGTTGATGAGTTTGAACCGGTCGAGATCGACGAACATCAGCGCCAGCTTGTGCTGGCGCCGTGCCGCGAGCTGCAGTGCCTGCTCGAGGCGATCAAAGATCAGGGAACGGTTCGGCAGATCGGTGAGCGCGTCGTAGTGCGCCATATGGAGGATGCGCGCCTCGCTTTGTTTGCGCTCGCTGATGTCACGTGCAATGCCGAACATCCCGACCGTCTTCCGTTCGGCATCGTGCAGTGGTGCGCCGTTGGCCGTGTGCCAGATCCAGGTGCCGTCGAGGTGACGTACCCGGTATTCGGCGCTGGCCTGCTTGCGGCCGGCCGTGACGATGCCGTGCAGAAACGCACGCGCCGATGCCAGATCATCCGGGTGCAGCAGTTCGTCGAAATCGCGACCGATGATCGCGCCGACCGGATGGCCGAGGATCGTGGTCCAGTTTGGCGACACGTAATCGACACGGCCCGAACTGTCGAGCGTATAGATGATGTCATTCGCGGTTTCGACCAGCGTACGGAATTTCTCCTCGCTGGCGCGAAGCTGCTCCTCTGCCTCGCGCTGTGCCGTGATATCCGTCGAGTAACCGGTCCAGAGAATGGAACCGTCGGGCAATTGTGACGGTATGTTGTGATTCACGACCCAGATCAGCTTGCCATCGGTGCGATGTACGCGAAACACGGAGCGACTGGGCTCCATCCTGCGTTCGACGTCGAGGGCGTTGGCGACGAGCCTTTCACGGTCTTCCGGATGCGTACGTTCGATGAGGATCTGGGGATTGCGCAGCACGTCTTCGGCGCTCAGACCGTACATATCGACGCGGCCGTTGATGTAGTGAAAGTGCAGACTCCGATCGGTCACGTTCATCTGCACCTGATACACCACGCACGGCAGGTTCTCGAGGATTGCACCAAACTTCTGTTCGTTCTCGGCGAGGCGGTCTTCTGCAGCCTTGGGTGCCGTGAGGTCCAGCTTCAATCCTACGTATGCCTGCATGCTGCCGTCTGCAGCCTTCACGGGCACGATCCTGGTGCTCTCCCAGATCAGATCGCCATCCTTGCGGCGATTCTGCAGCTCGCCGGTCCACGTCTGGCCCTTGTGCAGCGTTCGCCACAACCTGGCGTAGGTGGAGTCCGGAGTGATGCCCGACTGGAATACGGCAGGGGTCTTGCCGATCAGTTCTGCCGGATCGAAGCCGGTGGTTTGCACCAGGCTCGGGCTTACGTAGCGAATCAAGGTGTCGGATCCGGTGATCAGCGTCGAGACCGGGCTGTGCTCGACCGCCGTGCGGAACAGTTCGAGCTCGGCTTGCAGTCTTTTTCGCTCTGCAATGCCGTCTTGCAGCTCCTTGTCCTTGCACTTCAGGCGCAGCCACACGCCTTCGGCGATCAGTGCGAAACCGGTCGCCAGCGCGGCCAGGCACCACGCCAGGAAGCTGGTTCCAGGCGCAGTATCCGCGGCAAGGCAGGAGGTCGAGGCAAACAGCCACGGTAGATGGCGACAGATCCACACGCCGGACCGATGGCGGTCTGCGATCCGAGCCAGAGCTTTCACGGCAGACGAGGTGTTACGGGTCTGGTCCAAGCGGGCTGTCCTTCGCCACGGTGCGTATGGCTGTTATATAGCCACATATACGACGCCATATCACATGCCTCGCGACGGGCGGTGCGTGCGGGCCGACGAACGGTTACGATGGGCGCATCGTTCGGTTCAGGGAGCCACCGTCATGCAATTCGGTATTTCGATCGCATTCACAGACCCGGGCGACTACGCGACGCTGGCGCGTGCGGCAGAGGACAACGGCTTCGCTGCCATCACGCTGCCGGATCATCTGATCTATCCGCGCGAGATGTCGGTGCCGTATCCCTATACGCCGGACGGGGTTCCGCGCTTCACGCCAGACGACCCTTTTCCCGATCCGTGGCTGAGTGCGGTGGCGATGGCAGCCGTCACGCAGCGCCTGTGGTTCTACACCAGCGTCTACGTGCTGCCGGTGCGCAATCCCGTGCTCGCCGCCAAGCAGCTCGCCAGCGCGGCACGCCTGAGCGGTGATCGGGTTGCCCTCGGGGTGGGCGTGGGCTGGATGCCGGAGGAATTCGCGGTGGCCGGGCAGCCCTTCGCAGCTCGCGGACGACGTGTCGACGAAATGCTCGAGGTGATGCAGAAGCTGTGGAGTGGGGATTGGGTCGAGCACCACGGCGAGTTCTATGATTTCGCGCCGTTGCGGATGAGCCCTGCGCCTGCGAAGCCGGTGCCTGTCTATGTGGGCGGATTCTCCGAACCGGCCATGCGCCGTGCGGCACGCCATGACGGCTGGATCGCCGATCTGCACACCCTGGCCGAACTCGAGGTGCTGATCGGGCGCATGCACGCCTACCGGGAAGAAATCGGTCGTGCCGGACAGCCTTTTCGCATCCTGAGTTTCAGTTGTTCCGACGCGTGGGATGTGAACGGTTTCCGTGCCATGCGTGACATGGGGGTCGGCGTGGTGTCGACGATGCCGTGGGCGTTGTACGGGGTTGAGCTTCAGGCGCCG
Organism: Pseudomonadales bacterium; assembly: GCA_024234165.1. NCBI lineage: Bacteria > Pseudomonadati > Pseudomonadota > Gammaproteobacteria > Pseudomonadales > Pseudomonadales bacterium. The sequence continues at coordinate 312,823 of JACKOP010000001.1, read as the reverse complement.
GTGGCAGCCAAGGTCGATGGGATGCGGCGTTTCGCCGACGAGGTGATCGGGAAGCTGTGAGCCGGCATCACCCGCAGCACGCGGATGCAATGTGAGTGAGACGAAGCTTGTGGAAGGAGAAGGGCCGATGACGTTGCCGACACGAGAGCAGATCGATGCCTGGGGTCAGAACTACGTACGTTTCTGGAATGCCGGTGACAAGGCAGCCTGGGTGCGCAACTGGCGCAGCATGGCGCCGGGAGCCTTTCGCATGCTCGATCCGGTCGGGACGCCGGAGAAAATCGGTTTCGAGAACTGCTGCGAGAATTCCTTCGATCTGTTCCAGCCGAACATCCAGTTCCATGTGCCGTCAGAGACGCGATTCATCTGCGGCAACGAGATCTGCTGGGTGATGGAAAACCACTTCTCGACCGACGGCGAAGTGAACGTGTTGCGCAGCATCGAATCGTATCGCTTCGAGGCCGACGGCTCGGTACTGATCCGCACCTGGTACGACGTACCGGAGCCCGAGAATACCGAGATCGGCCGCATCTTCGATACCTATCTCCCGGGCCGTAGGTCGGGTTTCAACCCGACTGATTATTGATGCGAACCCCTGTCGGCATGAATGCCGACCTACGTCTGGCGCGCGCACGTAGGTCGGGTTTCAACCCGACTGGTATGGATGCAAATCCCCTGTCGGCATGAATGCCGACCTACGTTCGGCGTGCGCACGTAGGTCGGGTTTCAACCCGACTGATTATTTTTACTGTGTTAAAAACATGAACTACTTTTACTGTGTCTCAGGTCTCTCAGTTGCGGAGGGAGTATGGGCCACAGCATGGAACATTTCGAGGCGTTCGTGGCATCGATAGCCAGCGTGTTGGGGCATGCAGATCGGCGTGAGCCGTTCAGGCATTACTGCACGGGGTTGCTGCTGCCAGGAGAGCGCAAGAGCGTCGAGCCGATGGCGGCGCAGGTTGCTCCTGACCGGGTACGCTCGAAGCACCAGAGCCTGCATCACTTCGTGGCCGATGCACCGTGGTCGGACGCAGCGCTGCTCGGGGCGGTGCGCGAGTACGTGCTCGATCGGGTGCATCGCCGTGGCGAGGTGCCCGAGGCGGTGCTGATCGACGACACCGGTATGCCGAAGCAGGGACGGCACTCGGTCGGTGTGGCACGCCAGTATTGTGGTCAACTGGGCAAGCAGGACAACTGCCAGGTCGCGGTGAGCGTGTCGTTGGCCAATGAGCACTACAGCTTGCCGGTCGGGTACCGGCTGTATCTGCCGCAGGAGTGGGCGCAAGACGCTGAGCGCCGGCGCAAGGCCAAGGTGCCGGAAGATGTGGCGTTCGCCACCAAGGCGCAGATCGCGATTGCCTTGCTGCGTGAGCTGAAGGAAGCCGGTGCGTTACCGCCGCTGGCGCTCGCGGATGCAGGATACGGCGTCAGTGGCGCGTTTCGACAGGATCTGCGGGCGTTGGGCATGGATTACGTCGTGGGGATCACGGGCAGCGTGAAGGTGTGGCCTCCCGGTGTCGAGCCGGGTTCTGTGCCGGCGTATGGCGGCAGGGGGCGCCCGCCCGTGCGCCGCGTTGCAGATGCCTCACAGCGCCCGGTTTCGGTAAAGACGTTGGCTTTCGGTTTGCCACAGACCCGCTATCGTCAGGTGACCTGGCGTGAAGGGACGAACGCGCCGTTGCGCTCGCGATTTGCAGCGCTTCGCATCCGCTGCGCACGACGCGAGGGAGAGCACGCCGAGCTCGAGCCCGAGCAGTGGTTATTGATTGAGTGGCCGAAGGGAGCGAGTGAACCGGAGAAGTATTTCCTGAGTACGCTGCCCGCAGCGACACCGGTACGTGAACTCGTGCGGCTGGCGAAGCTGCGCTGGCGCATCGAGCGCGATTATCAGGAACTCAAGCAGGAACTCGGGCTCGGGCAATTCGAAGGGCGCAGCTGGCGTGGTTTCCATCATCACGCCAGTTTGTGCATTGCCGCCTATGGATTTCTGGTAGCCGAGCGAATCACCGCTCCAAAAAAAACGCTGTATCACCCGGTATTCGGCGAAATCCCCGCCCTACCCGAAGACTACCGCCCGCGTGGTTCCCCTGCGCCGGCAACGTCATCTTCCCGATTCGATCGCGACGCTGCGTCTGGAACTTGCCGCCATGCTGATCACAGCTCTCGGTAGGTGTCCGTGTTGTGGGAGAACCAATCGGTCTCAGTTTTTAACACAGTAAAATTATTGATGCGAACCCCTGTCGGCATGAATGCCGACCCACGTCCGGCGCGCGCACGTAGGTCGGGTTTCAACCCGACTGATTATTGACGCGAATCCCCTGTCGGCATGAATGCCGACCTACGTCCGGCGCGCGCACGTGGGTCGGGTTTCAACCCGACTGGTAGCGATGCAAATCCCCCGTCGGCATGAATGCCGACCTACGGGGTGATCGGTTCGGCTTCGGCGAGCAGCGGGCCGAAAATCACGCGGAAAAATTCGATATCGGCGTAGATACGCTCGCCAAGCAGCGCGTGCCGTCCGTACGGAAACAGGGTCAGCGTGCGGAAATCACGCCGGCTGCCGTCGGGATAGCCTACCGTCACCGTCATTTCACTGGTCAGCGCGAGCGCGCCGCGGGTTGTGCCGTGATCGACGTAGCCCGTGACGCGATGGCGTGATTCGGCAAAGAAGTACTCGTAGTAGCGGCGCACGCGCTCGTGCCCGCGGATGCGCAGTGCGCATGGAAAAAGCTCGAAGCAGGCGTCCTGTTCGAAGGTCGCGAGCGTCGCTTCGATGTCACCGCGTCCTTCGACCTCGATATGGCGCAGTGCCATCAGTGCCAGATCGGGTGGGATGGCTGGCTCATTCTTCGGGCGCTGGTTCATCGGTACGCTCCTGCAGTTTGTTCCACGGTGGAACCGATGATCGCAGATCATGACCGGCTCGTGATAGGCGCCGGCGCCCGTCTCACACAGGAGGATCCGGCGGCGGATGACTGTGGTGCACCGCAATTGACCTGCGATGCGGTGTGGCATAGCGTAGCCACGAGATAAAAGACCCTTGCGCACCAGGAGGGCACACGGGATGCGATCGACACACCGTCTGTACGAATACGATGACATCGTTTCCCTGGTGTACGAAGGCATCGAGGATGTGAGTCGCTGGAAGCCGCTGATGTCGCGCATCAGCGCCGAAACCGGTTCACGGGATGCATGCCTGCTGGTTGCGTCGCCGTCGATGCCGGCGATGTATTTTCTGCTGACCAACAACGAAGATCCGGTGGTGACGGGAAGACTGAACGTCGATCGGGTCATGTCGGTGAATCCGCTTCTGGGCATACGACAGCCGCAACCGATCAGCGCCGACGATTTGATGCCCGGGGGCGAGTTCCTGCGCAGTGTGCTGTACCGGAAATTCCTGCAACCGCTGAACATTCGTCACCTGCTGAGTTGCGACGTCGTGCGCAGCGAGGCTGCCTGCGCGATGCTGACGCTCGAGCGCAACGTCGACCAGTCACCGTTCACCGGGAAGGAAAAGGATTTTCTGGCGTTTGTCGCGCCGCACCTGGGCAGGGCGATCCGCCTGCGCGAGCAGCACAGCCGTGGTGACAGCATGCTGCGCTTCTTCGAAGAGGCGATGGGCAGGCTGTCGATCGGTAGCGTGGTCCTCGACAGCCAGGGCAACGTGAGCTCGATGAACGATTGCGCGCGCGAACTGCTGCGGGATGCGCAAGTGCTGGCAGTGCGGGGAGGGCGCCTGTGCTGTGCAGAGGGGATCGACGGGCGTGCGCTGGGGCGCGCGGTCGATCTGGCGCTGGCGGCTCACCGCAATCGTTGCCGCTCGCAACGCGGCGTGGGTTTGCAACTTGGCAGCAGCGGCAAGAGCGGACTCTTCGACGTGGTGATCAGACCCTTCGTTGGCGATCATATGCTGCAATCCGGTGAGCAACCGGCGGCAGTGGTCTACATCAGTGACAACCACAGCTCGGGTTTGTGTCTGGATCCAGCGGTGCTCGCGGCCATGTACGGACTGACGCCGAGCGAGAGCCGGATCGCCACCCAGGTGGCGCGTGGCATGACGCTGGACGAAGCAGCCGACGCGCTGCACGTCAGCATCAACACCGTGAAGACCCACCTGCGAAGGCTTTACGAGAAACTGGATGCGAACCGGCAGCCCCAGGTTGTGGCCCGGCTGAATCGTTCCATCGCGCGCCTGCTGTGAATCCCGCGCGATTCGGGCGCCTTCGCGGGATCACCCTGCGCGCGGCGGAAGCACCGTGGCGTCTCTGCCGTGCTCAGCCCACCTGCAGCTGCAGCCCCGCAACGCTGCGGCGATCGAGCGTCTGTTCCATCACGCGCCGGTAGCCGGTGCGCGCAAGCAGCCAGCGACCGTCGATGCGGCGATAGACGTCGTCGTAATACGCGAACATCTCGAGCTGCTGCAGTTCGTTCTTGTCGAGATAGAAGTGGTACATCGCCCAGATGCCGTGCGCTTCGTCGGCACTGCGGAAATCGATCTCCGGCATCGTGACGTGCCAGAAGCCGAGCACCTGCGTGGTGGCGGCGTCGTGTGCTCCGCGCAGGAAGGCCATCAGCGAATCGCGTCCGGTGAAGGTGTATTTGCCGTCCGAGTAGGATGCTTCGACATCGGGCGCAAGGATGCTTTCGAGCTCATCCCAGAGCGAATGCGTCATGTAGCGGATGTAGCGGTGCTTCAGCGTCTTGATCTCTTCGAGATCGAGCAGGCGCTGCAGTGTCGCGGCGGTGTCCATCGTCGTCTTTCTCCCCATGCTGGCGGATGCGCCGTGCCGGCACCCGGGTGCCGGCTGTGTGGTGGTCCTTGTCTCAGAATTGCACGCTGAAGTCCATGCCGTAGGTCCTTGGACGCATGTAGGTCGCCGCCAGGGTCGGGCCACCCAGCGAGAAGATGAACTCCATTTCGTCTTCGTCGAGCAGGTTCTTGCCCCAGATCCCGAAACGTCCCGTGGCATGACTGCCCAACCGGATATTCGCGAAGTCGAGGCGGGCACCCACCTGGGTCACCGCCTTCATGAGCGCCTGTTTGTCGAGTGCCCAGTCAGGCGTTCCGACACAGCGATCCGTACCCGGAACCGTGGAGCTCCCTGCAGGGCAGATCAGACGTGATGCGTCGTCGCGCCACGACACGTCCACACGAAACGACGGAGCAACGCCGTCGAGTATGGGCGTGAAATCGTACTGGGCACCGACGTAGGCCGTGTTTTCGGGTTGCCAGGTCCGCAGATCGCCCGATGCGTCCACATTGGTGTAACCCCAGGAGGCGTTCAGGGTCAGGCCCGTCAGCGGAATCCAGGTGGCTTCGACTTCGACACCGTCGGAGATGATTTCATCACCCATGCCCATGATGTAGCCGCCGGCAGATGCATCGAAGTCCTCCTGCTGCACATCGGTGCGCTTCTGCCGGAACACGGCAACGTTGAAGCGCAGGCGGTTGTCGAGCAGATCCGATTTCAGTCCGAGCTCATAGAGCTTCATTTCATCTTCGCGAAACGGATTGCCGAGCAGTGTGCCACCGGACACGTAGCCGGTGGCGTACTTCGCGTAGACGTTGGTCGAATCGTCCAGGTGCCAGGTGAGCGCAACGTCGTAGTCGGTGTGGTCACCCTTGTAGCGCGAGCGGTGATTGCCGGGCAGGAACAGGCCGTAGAAGCCGGCGGCAATCACCAGTTCCTCGCGATCGTCTTCGGTGTAGCGCACACCGCCGCTGAGGTCGAAGCTGCCCAGGTGCCAGGTCGCATGCGCATAAGCCGCCTCTGACTTGTTGTTCACCTTGGTGTTCTGTCCGATGAAGTAGTCAAAGGCAGCGGGGTTGATGCTTACGTGGTCGCCGTTGCCGATCACACGGCTGAGCAGGATCGGGTTGTTCACCCTGACCCGCTCGTCGAAACGGATCACGCCGGCGATCCACTCGATGCGCTCATGGCTGCCGATCAACTGCAGTTCGTGCGAATCCTGCTTCTGTGCTTCGACCCGGAACGCAAGCAGCGGTGCGTAGGCGCCGCCGGCGTTGCCGAGTGCGCCGGTGTCGATGTACTCGGCACCGCCGTAGACCTCGTTCGCGCCCGCATCGAGATCGTAACTGCGGTGCCCGAACAGATACTTCAGGTGGATCGAATCCGAGATCGTGTACTCGGCGATAAGCGAGTGTCCCTTGACCTCGTTCGTCGCGGTGGATTCGACCGACGCGGCGAGTTTGTCGCGATAGCCGAAGGACTGCGGATACGGGCGCACCGGAGTCACCAGTCCGTTGCCGATGATGCATTGGGCTGGCGTGTTGGTGAAGTCCACACAGTTCCCGAGTTGACCGACCATCTGGCGCGTCGGCATGGTTCCTTCCCAGTCCGTGTAGTCGAACTTGTAATCCAGCGTCAGCCTGTCGTTGCCGGCATAGTGCACGGCGAGGAAGGCGCTGTCGGTATCGCTGTCGCCACCACGCTTCTTGTTGGTCTGGCGCCCGAACGGTGGCGGCAGGTAGTAGGTGCGCCGTGTGGCGATATTGCGTACATCACCTTCGGATTCAGTGTGCCCGACGACGAGCCGCGCGCTGAACCCGTTCCATTCGGGACTATCCGCCATGATCTTGTAGTGGCGCTCGGCGAAATTCCCGAATCCCCCGTCGAGACGCAGCCCCGGTTCACCCGTCGGGCGCGCCGTGATCAGGTTGATCGCACCGCCCGTCGAGTTGCGTCCGAACAGGGTACCCTGCGGTCCGCGCATCACCTCGATGCGCTCGAGGTCCGCCATCTCGAAGGCCGCCGCACCGGAGCGGCTCAGATAGATGCCGTCGACGTAGAGCCCGATGCCAGAGTCCACCTCCGGGTTCAGCGAGCCGTTGGAGACGCCGCGCATGTTCATCTGTGGCGCGGCCGGACTGCCACCCTGCTTGTTGATGTAAAGGTTCGGGATCGTCTGGCCGACGGTCTGGAAGCCCTCGATGCGAAGCCCGGCGAGATCCTTGGCACCGATCGCGGATATTGCGGTCGGAACGCTCTGGATGTCCTCGGTGACGCGCCGTGCCGTGACCATCACTTCCTCGATCTGGGTTGCGCGCTGGCCTTCGGCCGGCGGGTTCTGTGCGCTGGCGTCGAGCGAGCACTGCAGCAGCGCGGCTCCGAGCAGGGTGATGTGGAAAGGAAGTGCAGTGTGGCGTTTCATGGTGGCGATGCTCCAGTCGGTCTGATGATTATGAGCCGGATACCACGCAGACATTAACCACAGTTCATGCATCGGGGTTCATCCGATCGGGTGAGGGAATGCAATCCCGGAGCATTGCAAACGCTCAGGCTCGTGCGGCATCCTCATCCAAAGAGGTGATGCCTGAGGCAGCCGGATCGGCTTAAGGTGAAACCCCATGCTCCCGGAGACGCCAATGAACGATAACGAACGGGTCTTTCGCGCCATGCTCGAACATCTGGGACGCAAGGAGTTCGATGCCTGTGAGCGCCACCTTGCTCCCGATCTCTACGCCGACTGGCCGTATCAGCCAGCACCGGGAACGCCGACCGAGCTGCGTGGTGCGCGTGCGCTGATGGAGTACATCGCCGCCGGCACGGCGGAGTTCGACCCGTACAGTTACCGGGTCGATCAGGTGTATCGGCTGGCAGACCCGGACAAGCTCATCGCCGAGTACGGCTCCTTCACCCGCTACCGCCCTACCGGTCGTGAGTACGCGAACCGCTATCTCGGAATCTTCCATTTCCGCGATGGCCTGATCACATACTGGCGCGAGTACGTGAACCCGGAAATCATCCGTCGCGCCATGCAGCAGGATGCCGAGTGATGATGGACAGGATACCGATCGACAAGCTCAAGCCGAAGAAGCGCTACGACTCGCTGCTTGCGCCGGGGCGTATCGGCAGCATGCAACTGCGCAACCGCATCGTGATGACCGCGATGGGTTCGAATCTGTGCAACCCGGACGGCACGCTGAACGAACGCATCAAGGCGTACTACGAGGCGCGTGCACGGGGCGGCGCGGCGATGGTGATCATGGGGTCGGTCTCGATTTCCTGGCCGATCGGTTCGGCGAACGCCTGCCAGGTCGCGATTTCCGACGATCGCTACATCGAGGGTCTTGCCGACCTTGCGCGGCGCATCCACGGCCACGGCGCAAGGATCGCGCTGCAGCTCCAGCACGCGGGCGTCACGGCGATGAATGACGTCGCCGACGGGCGTCCATTGCTGGTGCCGTCGGTGCCCAAGGAAGGCCAGAGCGACATCGGTCCGACGTTGACCGAGGAAGAGGCCGGTGCGATGGCACGGCCGTTCATGCAACCGAACTCGAAGCTGCACTATCGCGAAGCCACCGAAGAGGATCTGGCCTGGGTCTGCACGCAGTTCGCCGATGCGGTCGAGCGTGCGAAGAAGGCCGGTATCGACGCAGTCGAGATCCACGCGGCACACGGTTACCTGATTTCGAACTTCCTGTCGCCCTCGACGAACCGGCGCAGCGATCGCTACGGCGGTTCGCTGGAGAACCGGGCACGCCTGATGGTGGAAGTGGTCCAGGCGGTGCGCGCGCGCGTCGGGCGGGACTACCCGGTGTGGTTGCGCCTCGACGGCGTCGAGTTCCTGAAGCCGGAAGGCATCACGAGTCCGGATGCGGTCGCCGCCGCGCGACTCGCCGAGCGCGCCGGAGTCGACGCGATCAACGTCAGCGCCTATGCCGATCCGGATCAAGGCATCGGTTTTACCGAGGCACACGCGACACATATCCCGGGGCAGTTCGTGCCGTACGCTGCGGCGATTCGTGCCGCCGTAAACATACCGGTGATCACTGCCGGGCGGATCGAACCCGAGGTCGCGGATCGGCTGATCCGCACGCATCGGATCGATTTCGTGTGCATGGGCCGCAAGTTGCTCGCCGACCCCGAGTTGCCGCGCAAGCTCCAGGAAGGCCGGGTTGCGGAAATCAGGCCGTGCATCTATTGCTATACGTGCATCAGCCAGATCTTCGTGAACGCGCCGGTGCGTTGTGCCGTGAACGCGGCGACGAGTTTCGAGACCGAAGTGGTGCTGACACCGGTCGAACGTCCGCGGCGCGTTCTGGTGGTCGGTGGCGGACCCGCCGGCATGGAGGTGGCGCGGGTGGCGGCGCTGCGCGGTCATCGCGTCACGCTGTGCGAAAAGGGTGGTGCGCTCGGGGGCAGCGTGCGCCTGTCGGCGATCAGCTACCCGCCGAACGGAAGACTGGTGCGCTACTTCGAGAATGTGCTTGCCACGCTGCCGGTGGAGATCCGGCTGCAGACGCAGGTCGATGAGGGGTTCGTGCGCACGCACGCACCGGACGTGGTCGTGGTCGCCACCGGTGCACGCTGGCAGTCGCTCGCGATTCCGGGCGTTGATCTGCCGCACGTGCTGGACGGGGAGTCGCTGCGGGCGATGCTCGGTGCAGGCGATGGGCCGCTGCCCAAGGGAGTCCCGGTCGGTCTGCGGGCGATGCTGCGCCTGGCGTCCCGGCTTGGCATCACCCGCTCGCCGGAACTGCTGACGCAGGCGAGCCGGTGCTGGATGCCGCTGGGGCGCGAAGTGCTGATCTACGGCGGCGGGCTCGTCGGCATCGAACTCGCCGAGTTTCTCTCGGCGCGTGGACGCAAGGTCACGGTACTCGAAGAAGGCGCCCTGTTTGCCCCCCAGATGCGGTTGTTGCGCCGCTGGCGAGCGTTGCACGATTGTCGCGCGCGCGGGGTGAACCTGATCGCGAACGTGCGCGAGCCGCGCATCGAGTCCGATCAGGTGAGCTACCTCACGCCGGGCGGGCAGCGGCGGGCGATTGCGGCGCAGAGCGTGATCCTCGCAGCAGGTGCCGCCGAAAACACCGCGTTCGCCGACGCCTTGCGTGCCGGAGGAACCGATGTGCGCACGGTCGGCGATTGCGCCGCAATCGGCTATATCGAGGCGGCGATTCGTGGTGGCAACGCCCTTGCGCGCAGTCTCTAGGGGTCCACGAACGGACGATCCATCTCACGGTGAAGCCTTATGGCACAGTCATTGGCCGAGCGAGTCGCGGATCTGCTGACAAATTGAGGAGCGCTACTGCATGAACAGCACTGATCTCTACGAAATCCAGAAGCTTCTGTATCTCTACTGCGAGCGGTTGGATCAGGGAGACTTCCCGGGCATGGCCGAACTGTTCCGCCATGCACGCTTCGTCACACCCGGTGATACGCCTGCCGCCGTGGGCGACCCCGCGGCAATCGTCGAGATGTATCGCAGCTACACGCGAATCTATCCGCACACCGGAACGCCCGGCACGAAGCACGTCGTCGCCAACCCGATCATCGACTTTGCCGCCGACGGCATGAGTGCCAGTTGCCGCTCGTACATCGTCGTGTTCCAGGGAATCGAAGACTTCGCGCTGCAGCCGATCATCGCCGGGCGCAATCTGGACCGTTTCGAGAAAGTCGACGGCAACTGGCGCTACACGGAACGTCAGATCTGCACCGAACACTACGGTGACCTTTCGCGGCATATGTTGCGTGAATTCGGACCCGGAAGCGCTGCTGCTCCGGCTGCGTCGAAATGAGGCCTGCGAGCGTGGCTGCGGGTCTGAAGATCGCGAGCAGAGGGTAGTTACATGGAGCAATGCAGTGGCCGCTTCGCACGCGTCTCTTTCGATTTTTCGTCAGCCCGTGTCCTGGTCACGGGTGGTACCAAGGGCATAGGTCATGCGATTGCGACGGCATTCGTCGCGGCGGGCGCCGAGGTCACCATAACCGGCAGCGCTGCCGATCCATCGGCGTACGACGGGCTCCCTGCCCGCGTGAGTTACCGGCAGTTGCGGCTCACCGAGCGTGGCGACATCGCGCGACTGGCATCGGAATTCGAACGCCTGGACGTGCTGGTCAACAACGCCGGCGGCACTGGTGGGGCAGCGACGCCGTACGATTTCGACACCGCGCTGAGCGTCAACCTCGGCTCGGTGTATCACCTCAGTAACGCTCTCGGCGACGCATTGGCGGCATCCGGGTTCGAGGGTGGCGCATCCGTGCTCAACATCGCCTCCGAAATGGCGCTGTTCGCCAGTCCGTATTTCCCTGGTTATGGAGCCGCCAAGGCAGGCGTCGTGCAGCTCACGCGGACCTTTTGCGCAGCGTTCGCACCGCGTGGCGTGCGGGTCAACGCAGTGCTGCCGGGTTCGATCCCCACGCCGATGACGAACGCCTTTGCGGAGAACCCCGAGGTGCATGCTATGGTGTCGGGCGCAACGCCACTGGCGCGCTGGGGTCGACCCGACGAGATCGCAGCAGCGGTACTTTTTCTTTGCAGTCCGGGAGCTGCATTCATCAGCGGGCACACTCTGGTGGTCGATGGCGGCTATTCCGTAACCGAGTGATCCGGAGGAGCAGAAGGGATGAAGCGTTTCGCGGACAGGATCTGCCTGGTGACCGGTGCCGCGTCGGGGATCGGGCGTGCCACGGCAGTGCGTCTGGCCAGCGAGGGGGCGACTGTCGCGGTGGCGGACATCAACGAGCAGGGGTTGCGCAGTCTGGAGATCGAGCTTGTGGCAGCCGGCAACACGTGCCTGGTACTGCCTTACGACGCCCTCGACGAGGCTTCGTGTCGCGCACTCCCCGAACGCGTCGTCGAGCGCTCCGGACGCCTCGACGTGCTCTGCAACATCGCCGGTGCGTGCCGTGCCGATCATTTCCTCGAGATGCGACTGAGCGACTGGGACCGCCTCTTTGCGATCAATGTACGCAGTCTGGCAGTGATCTGTCAGGCGGCACTGCCGCACCTGATCGCAAGCCACGGCAACATCGTGAACATGGCATCCGCCTCAGGGCTGTGCGGAGCACCGTACTTCATCGCCTATGCGGCGTCGAAGGCGGCGGTGGTCTCGCTGACCACGAGCCTGGCGGTGGAGTTCAACTCGCGCGGTGTGCGCGTGAATTCGGTCTGCCCCGGAAGCGTGAACACATCGCTGCCGGGGACGTACAGCATTCCGTCCGGTATCGATATGAAAGCGCTGCAACGGGTGTTTCCGATGACACAGCCCGATGCCGAGCCGCGCGAGATCGCCGCAGCGGTCGCGTACCTGGCAAGCGATGAGGCACGCTTCGTGACCGGAGTGGCCTTCAGCATCGACGGCGGGCAGCATTGTTGAGCAACGGATACGGAGGAGCAAAGCAATGGCGACGATGAAGGCAGCGGTATTCGGTGGTGTTGGCGACGTGACGATGCGTGCGGACGTTGCGCGTCCTGCAGCAGGTCCCGGCGAGGTGCTGATCCAGGTGGCAGCGTGCGGCATCTGTGGCAGCGATCTGCACATCTACCGGGTGGATTCGCGTTCCGCGCGCGATATGTACTCCGGCACGCTGCGTGTCGATGCCGACGGGCGGATGATCATCGGACACGAGTTCGCCGGCGTGATCGCCGAGCTTGGTGCCGGCGTCGAGGGATACGCCGTCGGCGATCGGGTGGTCGGCGTTACCGGTGGTGGTGCGATGGCAGAATTCGTGCCCGTGCCGGTCAACCCGTTCCAGTTGGCGCGGATTCCCGACGAGGTGTCGTTCGAGGAGGCTGCAACCACCGAACCGCTGGCGGACAGTCTGCAACTGGTGCGCAAGGCGGCAGTCGCCCCGGGGGAAAACGTGGTCGTCTTCGGCGTGGGCGCGATCGGGCTCGGGGTGGTGCAGGCGCTGCGTGCCCTGGTTCCGGATATCGGTCACATCATGGCGGTCGACGTTTCGGCATCCCGGCTGGCAATGGCACTGGAGGTCGGCGCGAGCGATACGATCAACGCGGCGAGCGAGGACGTGGTCGCTGCAGCCGCACGGATCTGCGGCACGATACCGGTGCTGTTCCCGCCAATGACCCCGCCCGACGTTGCGGTGGTGATCGACTGCGCCGGTTATATCCGTCATATGAAGGGACCGCCGCCGTTGCAGACCGCGCTCGACCTGCTGCGCCCCTGGGGTGGGCGGATCGTATGCTTCGGCGCCTTCGAGGACGAAGTGACGCTGAATCTGACCGACCTGATCCACAAGCAGCCGTTGATCATGGGGTCGCTCGGCTACCAGGCGGAGGAGCTTGTGCAGGCTCTGGAGTTGATGAAGAATCGAAAAATAGATCGCAACAAGCTGATTTCAGACCGTTTTCCAATCGAGAACGTTGCCGACGCGTTCGTCACCCAAGGCAATGGCCGGGCCATCAAGGTGATGGTCTGTCCTTGAACCTTGCAAGACGATGATCCCGCAGGGCGTTGTACGTTGCAGCCCGATGCGGGGGATCGATGCATGAGAATCATCACGTTCAATGCGAACGGCATCCGTTCGGCAGCGGCAAAAGGGTTCTTTGGCTGGCTCGAAGCGCAGGACGCAGACATCGTCTGCGTACAGGAAACGCGCGCGCGCATCGACCAGTTGAACGACGGGCACTTTTTTCCTGCCGGCTACGATTGTCACTACTTCGACGCCCAGCGTCCCGGCTATGCCGGCACCGCGCTCTACCTGCGTCAGCCGCCGCTCGCCGTGCAACGAGGTCTGGGCTGGGATCCCGTCGACAGCGAGGGACGCTGGCTGCAGGCCGACTACGACGGCCTGAGCGTGGTGTCACTGTACCTGCCGTCAGGCAGTTCGGGTGAAGCGCGGCAGGCCGTGAAGTTCGCGCTGATGGAGCGGTTGATGCCGCATCTGCGCCAACTGCGTACAGACGGGCGCGAGTACATCGTTTGTGGCGACTGGAACATCTGCCACAAGGAGATCGACCTGGAGAACTGGCGTGGCAACCGCAAGAACTCCGGTTTCCTGCCCGAGGAACGCGCGTGGCTCGACGTGCTGTTCGGTGAGGTGGGTTTCATCGATGCGTTCCGGGAGGTGAACCCGCAGCCGCGTCAGTACACCTGGTGGTCGAACCGTGGGCGGGCGCGAGAGAACAACGTGGGGTGGCGCCTGGATTACATGGCGGTGACACCGGGGTTGCGCGAGCGGATCCGTGGCGAGTCGATCTACCGGGACGAGCGCTTCTCGGACCACGCACCACTCGCGATGGACTTCGAGTGGAGCCTGCAAGAGGCTGTCGCAAAAGCCTCCGATCCTCGATAGAGGCAGCGTGCGACGATGCCTTCACCTCGGTGGGACGCCGTAAATGCATCCGTGCAGGCTCGAGCGCCGCATCCCTGCGGCGCACGCCCCCCGAGGTGAAGGCATCGCCGCACGTTTCGCAGCGTTTTGCGACGATCTCGATACCCCTGCATCGGGGTTTTGGGTCAAACGCTTGCGGTTGTGAGGCGAAGCCAAAGTCTTTACAGTCGCACCCCGTAAGTTCATTTTGAATATCACGCTTGAAGTATATTTTCCAATCCATTGATTTCAGGAGAATTCATGTTTTTGATTCCGGCTGCACATGCTCAGGGCGCCCCGGCCGCAGGCGGGGATCCGATGATTTCGTTTGCGTTCATGATCGGCATCTTCGCGCTGTTCTATTTCATTGCGATCCGTCCGCAGCGCAAGCGCCAGAAGGAGCACCAGGACATGCTCGGCAAGCTCGCGGTACGTGACGAGGTGGCGACCACGAGCGGAATCCTCGGGCGCGTCACCGCGCTCGAACAGGACTTCGTGGTGCTGAAGGTGGCGGACGACGTCGAGATCAAGCTGCAGAAGTGGGCGGTGCAGAGTGTGCTGCCGAAGGGAACGCTGAAGGGCGTGGGCGCCGCGGGCGAGAAGAAGTGATGTCGCGGTGCCGGGATTGAGCTGATGGACGAGCGGATCTGCGGGCTGGTTGCACCTGCGCGCCTGCAACTGGCTCGCCTTCCCACCCCGCTGGAACCGCTGGATCGGTTGAGCCAGGCGATCGGCGGCCCACGGATCTGGGTCAAGCGCGATGATCTCAGCGAGTGCGCGGCGAGTGGCAACAAGATCCGCAAGCTCGAGTTCACGATCGCCCAGGCGCTCGCCGATGGTGCCGACACATTGCTTACCTGCGGTGGCCTGCAGTCGAATCACTGTCGTGCGACCGCGCTGCTCGGTGCGCGGCTGGGCCTTGGCGTCGAGCTGGTGCTGCGTGGCGAGCCGCAGGGTATTCCGGACGGCAATCTGTTTCTTGATCGACTCGCTGGCGCCGCGGTGCACACTTACCCGGTGCAGCGTTATCAACAGGAACTCGACGAACTGCTCGCCACACACGCGGCGCGGCTGCACGCCGAGGGTCGTCGTCCGTTCCTGATCCCGACCGGAGCCAGCGACGCGATCGGCGTATGGGGCTATGTGGCCGGTGCCGCCGAACTCGCAGCCGACTGCGTGCGGGTTGGCATCGTGCCGCAGCAGGTGGTGTGCGCCACGGGTTCGGGCGGCACCCAGGCCGGGCTTACTGCCGGGCTGGCGCTGGCCGGGATGCCGGCGGAAGTCTGGGGCATGGCGGTCTGTGACGATGCCGCGTGGTTCCGGCGCAAGGTGCGTACCGACCTCGCTGCCTGGAGGCAGCGCTATGGCGTGACGCTCGACGTGGGAGCACTCGGTGTGCATGTGCTCGACGCCTACATCGGCGCCGGCTACGCAAAGGCCGATGCCGCCGTGTTCGCCACGATTGGCGAGCTTGCGCGCGTCGAAGGACTCGTGCTCGATCCGGTCTACACCGGCAAGGCATTCCACGGGATGCTCCAGGAAATCCGCGCTGGGCGTTTCACCGGCAGCGGCGATGTGGTATTCGTGCATACGGGCGGCGTGTTCGGGCTGTTTGCACAGCGTGCAGAAGCGCACGCCGCCGGGCTGCTGGAGCATGGGAGTTGAGCGATGTTCACCAGACCACCGATTCCTCATCCACGTTACGGTGAGCGCGTGTTCCGGCGTCGCATTCGCCTGCTGGCGGACGACGCAACGGTGGTACGCGGTGGGCTTGAGGACAATCTGCATGCGTGCCGACTCAGCCTGCACCACGACGGGCACGTGATCCGCGCGATCGAGGCGCAATGGCTGCGCTATCCGACGCGCATATGTCCGGCGTCCACCACACATCTGGAGCGCCTGGTCGGCCGGCCGCTGACCGGCAGCCGCGCCGAATTCCGCTCCTGGGAAGACCCGCGCACGCACTGCACCCATCTGCACGACCTGCTGGGGTTCGCGGTCGCGCAGGCGCTGCGTGGCACGCCGTCACGCCAGTACGACGTCACGCTGCCTGACCCGCATGAAGGCGAATCGACGCTTGCCGAGGTGGCGCTCGACGGGCGCGTGGTGCATCGCTGGCGCATCGATCACCCGCGGATCGTGACGCCGGTGGAACTTGCGGGTCGCGAAGTGTTGCGTGGTTTCGCTGCGTGGTCGGCCCAGGTCTGGAGCGGCGACGAGCTGGAGGCGGCAGCGGTGCTGCAGATGGCGATCATCGTGGGCACCTCGCAGCGCTGGGACCTGGCAGCCATGCGTCAACGCGCTCCCGATGAAACGCTGAGCGCACGCGAGCGTGCTGCCAATACCTGCTTTGCGTACCAGAACGTGCGATTCGACAGCGCGTTACCGGTCGTCGATTCGGTCCGCGATTACGGCGACGCGCCGGAGGAACTCGTCCGATTCGTGCAACCCGGGTCCAGCGGCCAGACGGACGGTCGATGAGATGGCTGCGGTACTGGGCAACCGGCTGGTGATCGCGATCTCCTCGCGCACGCTGTTCGACCTCGACGCGAGTCACGAGGTCTTCGAACGTGCAGGCCTGGAGGCGTATCACCGCTACCAGATCGAGCACGAGGACGAGGTGCTGGCACCCGGAGACGCGTTCCCGCTGGTGCACAAGCTGCTGGCACTGAACGAGCGCTTGCCCGAGGACACGCGCGTCGAGGTGATCCTCATGTCGCGCAACAGCGCCGACACCGGACTGCGTGTGTTCAACAGCATCCAGCACTACGGCCTGGCGATTTCGCGCGCGGCGTTCTGCGGCGGAGAGAGTCCGTGGCGTTACGTCAGCGCCTTCGGCTGTCACCTGTTCCTTTCGACGGAAGCCGAGGACGTGCGTCAGGCGCTGGAGCAGGGCGTCGCGGCGGCGACCTTCCTGCCGTCGCAGAACTCCGGCCTGGCCGGTCAGCAGATCCGCTTCGCGTTCGACGGCGATGCGGTGCTTTTTTCCGACGAGGCGGAGCAGGTCTACAAGAGCCAGGGACTGGATGCATTCGCACGCAGCGAAACGGCTTCCGCACGCGAACCGCTGAGCGGGGGGCCGTTCAAGGCGTTCCTGGCCGCACTGCAGCGCCTGCAGCACGAATTCCCGCACGACACCTGCCCGATTCGTACCGCGTTGGTGACCGCCCGCTCGGCGCCGGCGCACGAGCGTGTGGTACGCACCCTGCGCGCATGGGGAATACGGATCGACGAATCCCTGTTCCTCGGCGGGCTCGACAAGGGCGAATTCCTGCGTGCTTACGGTGCCGACGTGTTCTTCGACGACCAGCTCGGCCATTGCGACTCGGCAAGCCGCCACGTCGCCACCGGTCACGTACCGCACGGTGTGGCCAACCGCTGAGCGCCCACGCGTAGCGATTGCGCTGGTGGACTAACGCGCCTCCCCGGTTGCAAACCTGCGGGCGATCAGGACGATCCAGGTCGCCAGCACGAAGGGGAAGGTCAGCGCCGGAACGCCGCTCACGAGCAACGCCTTGGTAATCGCGATCGACAGCGCGATGCCAATCACCGGCAAGATGAATCCTCGCGAAACCAGCGCAAGCGCAATGGCGCTCAGCACGGCGTTGTACCCGTGGATTCCCGCGGCGAGCTGATCGGCAGGCCAGCCGAGCGCGGCAGCGGTGGCGACGGCCACGGCCGCACCGAGGGTGGCGAATCCGGCACATCGGGTCGAGTTGATCAGTATCGCAACGACAAAGACCAGGCCGGTCAGCGAATTCCCCTGGAACATGATCTGGCCGAACGCCTGCAGGAATCCGTCCGCGAGCGCATACCCGCTCGTCATGTGGCTCGATCCTGTTGCCTGCCCTGGCGGGATCAGCAGGAACATCAGCCAGACCGTCAGCACGAAAGGAAAGGTATAGGGATTCAGCGAGCGGAGCTGCATCGCACGCATGAGTCCGGTTGCAACCACGACGCTGCAGATTCCTGCCGCAGCAACGACGATCGACAAGGGATGGAAGTGCACGGTCGCAATGCCGACCAGTGCGGCATTGAAGCCGTACAGGCCGTCCCGGGTTTCGGTCGGCGGAAACTTCCCCAGCCACGCCAGCGCCGTGCCCGCCAGCGATCCGAGGCATGCAGCGAACGCAGCAACCGGGGAATTGATGGCGATCGCCAGCACGAACCCGACTCCGGTGGCAGCGTTGCGCTGCAACATGATCTGGCCGAGGCCACGCAGCACGGATAAAAGGAATTCCATCGGAAGATCCGGATTTCGGGTGAGGGATCAGCGCCAGACGAAAAGGATCAGCGCCAACAGCATCCCGAACGCAGCCAGCGCCAGGTTGCCCCAGATACCCCAGCGCGCTGCGTAGTGCGGCGGGAACTCCGCTGGTGTGAGGGACTGCAGCACGACGGCGTACTGCCGGGCCGAGTACGCCGATGTGAACGTGCCCAGCACGATGAAACCGAGCCCCAGCCAGAAACTCGTTTCCATATTGGTTGCATGAATCGAATCCGGTGACATCGCCTGGATCACGATCCGCACACGCTCGACCACGAAGCCGAAAGCCATCAGCGAGAGGCTGGTGCGATTCCACGCGAGCAGGGTGCGTTCGGCTGCAAACAGTACCCTTGGGTCCTTGAGATCGGACATCGACGACTCCCGTACACGTTGGCAGCGATTTAACGCGACCAGGCGTACCGATGGAAGCGCAGCGCGCCCGTTCCGGCATATTTTGCAACCTTGCCGGACTTCCTGCCGGCTTGCCGATCGCCCACCGGCATCGGGTAGCCGCCACTGGCAAGAACCGCTATCCTGCGCGCGTCCTGAACGCGCCTGTTCGCCGATTTCCGACTCCATGAAGCTTCAGCAATTGCGCTACATCTGGGAGGTCGCCCGTCACGACCTGAATGTTTCGGCGACTGCGCAGAGCCTGTTCACGTCGCAACCGGGCATCAGCAAGCAGATCCGCTTGCTCGAGGACGAGCTCGGCGTCGAGATCTTCGAGCGCAGCGGCAAGCATCTCACGCGTGTAACCCCGGTCGGCGAGGCAATCCTCGAGCGCGCCGGCGAGATACTGCGTCGCGTCGAGTCGATCCGGCAGGTGGCGCAGGAGTTTCGCAACGACCAGAAGGGCACGCTGTCGGTCGCAACCACGCACACCCAGGCGCGCTACGCCCTGCCGCCTACGATCAAGGCGTTCATGCAGCGTTACCCGGACGTATCGCTGCACATGCATCAGGGCACTCCGGTCCAGATTGCCGAGATGGCAGTCGACGGCACGGTCGATTTTGCGATTGCGACCGAGGCGCTGGAACTGTTCACCGACCTCGTGATGATGCCGTGCTACCGCTGGAATCGTTGCGTGATCGTGCCCGAAGGGCATCCGCTGACGAACGTCGGACGCCTCACGATCGAGGATGTGGCGGCGTACCCGATCGTGACCTATGTGTTCGGTTTCACCGGTCGCTCGCGTCTCGACGAGGCATTTCACAGCAAGCACCTCACGCCGCGCGTGGTGTTCACCGCGACGGACGCCGACGTGATCAAGACCTACGTGCGGCTCGGCCTCGGCATCGGCATCATCGCGCGCATGGCGGTCGACGAGGCGCAGGATCGTGGGCTGGTGGTGCTCGATGCGAGCCACCTGTTCAAGCCCAGCGTGACCAATATCGGTTTTCGGCGCGGCACCTTCCTGCGTGGCTACATGTACGATTTCATGGAATTGTTTGCACCGCACCTCACGCGCCGGCTCGTCGACCAGGCGTGGCACTGCCAGAGTCGCACCGAGGTGGAGGCGATGTTCGAGCACATCGAGTTGCCGACGTTTTGATTGCACGTAATGACGAATCCGTGACAGCGGCATGCGTCGCATGCAGAGCTCCCATTGCATCCAATCCTGCTGGAGACCCCTGTGGAAATAGCCTGTCTCGACCTTGAAGGCGTGCTGATACCGGAAATCTGGATCGAATTCGCCGAACGCACCGGAATCGCAGAGTTGCGCGCGACCACGCGTGACATTCCCGATTACGACGTGCTGATGAAGCAGCGGTTGCGCCTGCTCGATCAGCACCGGCTGCGCCTGCCCGACATCCAGGCTGTGATCGACACGATGGAGCCGCTGCCCGGTGCGCGTGAGTTCCTCGACTGGCTGCGTGAACGTTTCCAGGTGCTGATCCTGTCCGACACCTACTACCAGTTCTCGGCGCCGCTGATGCGCCAGCTCGGCTGGCCGGCGTTGTTCTGTCACCGGCTCGAGGTCGACGGCGACGGACGCGTCACGAACTACGTGCTGCGCCAGAAGGATCCGAAGCGCCACTCGGTACGTGCGATCCGTTCGCTGAACTTTCGCGTGATCGCAGCCGGTGATTCGTACAACGACACCACGATGCTCGCAGAGGCCGATGCCGGCATCCTGTTCAATGCGCCGGCGAACGTGGTTGCCGAGTTCCCGCAGTTCCCGGCAGTGGAAGGTTATGAAGCGCTGAAGGAGGCGTTTCGGGCTGCCAGCATCAGGGACATCTGATCCCGGGCGCCGCGCTGGCGGCGCGCAGGCCATCGAGCAGCGGTTCGATCTTGGTCAGTGTTTCACGGTACTCGGTACTGCAGTCCGACTCCACCACGATGCCGCCGCCGCCCCAGGCATGCACTTCGCGACCGTCGCAGACCAGCGTGCGGATCGCGATGCTGGTGTCCATCGCACCGTGACGTGACACATAACCTATGGCGCCGCAGTAGACGCTGCGTGGATCCGGCTCGAGTTCGTCGATGATCTGCATCGCACGGATCTTCGGCGCACCCGTGATCGAGCCCCCCGGAAAGCAGCGTGCGAGCACGTCGAGCGGACCGGAGTGCGCGTCGAGGGTGCCGCTGATCACGCTGACCAGATGGTGCACGTTGGCATAGCTCTCCAGGGCGCAGAGTTTTTCCACGCGTACCGAACCGATGCGGCACGAGCGTGCCAGGTCGTTGCGCATCAGGTCGACGATCATCACGTTTTCGGCGTGATCCTTTTCCGAGGCGAGCAAGGCGCGGGCCTGGATCCGGTCGGTCTCGGGTGTGCTGCCGCGGCGTATCGTGCCCTTGATCGGACGCGTCTCGACGTGCGCCCCCGTCACGCGCACGAAACGCTCCGGCGAGAAGCTCAGCACGGCAGTGGCATCGTCTCCCTGCAGGAAGGCCGAGAAAGGCGAGGCGGTACGCGCACGCAGGTGCAGATAAGCCGCCCACGGATCACCGTGGCAGGGTGCACTGAGGCGCTGGGCAAGGTTGACCTGGTAGCAGTCACCGTCGAGCAGATAGCGTTGCACGCGTGCGAATGCCTGTTCATAGCCGCCGGTGCCGAAATTGCTCCGGAATGGACCGTCGAGCAGAAACGGTGCTGCCGGCGGCGACAGCGGCGATTCGAGCGCGGCGAGCACGCGCCGCCGTGTGGCCTCGTCGATTGCGGGAGTAAACAGGGCAACCGCGCTGCGCTGCTCGTGATCCTGCAGCAACGCCCAGCCGTAGATGCCAACCTGCATGTCGGCTGGTGCGTCTGCCGTGCTGCGCAGAGCGAGTCCTGCGCTGCGCCGACCGAGCTCGTACCCGAACCAGCCGATCGCACCGCCCTGGAATGGCCACGCGTCGGGCCTGGACGCAGCAGGGGAAAGATGATCCTCCAGTGCCTGCGCGACGAGCCTGAACGGGTCCAGGGTGCTGTGGGTGACGTGGTCACGCGCGCGAATCGTCGTGAGGTTGCCGCGACTCACGAGTTCGCACAGCGGCAGCGCGCTCAGCACATCGAAGCGTCCTTGCGCACCGTGCGCGCGAACGCTGTCGAGCAGCACCGCACCGGGCAGCGAGCGCAGCCGGGCAAAGTGATCGCAACAGTCGATGCGGTACGGCAGCGGCAGAATCGAGAGTTCGCCCATTGCGCGGGTCTTGCGAAAACAGCTATGGAACGTGTTGATATCATAAACGTAAGTCATTAATATGTCGCGGTTTTTATCCAGTTGGTGACTTCTTGCCAACCCCGTGCCGGAGTGGCACTGCCGGCATGCGGGCTGGCATGGCAAACTGGCGGCCAGATGCCGCAAAACAGATAGCTGTCATGTATTGCGTTGGGCGACGCAGCGCCCGCAAATCCACAGAGGCGAAGTCAGATGAGTGACGACAAGGGCGTGGGTTTTTCGCTGAAGAACCCGTTCGGCAAGGAAGTGGACATGGAGTTCACGGTCCCGGGGCAGATCAGTTACGAGCCGGGGCTCTACGAGCAGACGCTGGCGGCGGGCCATGCGCTGCAGCAGCGTCCGCAGCGTGCTGCCGGCGTGGTCAACATCGAGCGCCAGCACCAGAAGGACCGGATGACGATCTGGGAGCGCATCAAGGTGCTGGCTGACGGCGAGCCGACGGTGCTGTTCCAGAACTGGGGCGAGAATCTCGACGGTGCTTCGCTGGTGACGGCGGTAATCAAGGTGAAGGGCCGTGAAGTCGCGTTGTACGGACACGACTTCACGGTGCGTGCGGGTTCGATGGATGCGACCAACGGACGCAAGCTGGCGCGTCTGTTCGAGCTGGCGGGCAAGCGCCGTATCCCGCTGGTTGGCCTGAACGACAGCGCAGGCGCCTACGTTCCTGCCGGTGTCGGTGGGCTGGACGGCTATGCCGAGGCGTTCACCGCGTTGCGCAAGGTGAGTGGCGTGGTTCCGAGCATCATGTGCATGTTCGGCTTCAACGCCGGCGGCGGTTCCTACCTTCCGCGCCAGGGCAGTTTCGTGATCCAGCCGCGCGGCACCTTCTTCGGCCTTACCGGTCCCGGCGTCGTGAAGTCGGTGCTCGGCGAGGATGTGACGCCCGAGGAACTCGGTGGACCCTCCGTGCACTCGCAATCCGGGGTGACCGACTTCGTGGTCGAGGATGAGGTCGCTGCACTGCGCAAGGTGCGCGAGATCCTGAATTACATTCCCGACAACAACGGTGAGCTTGCGCGCTACCAGCCGACTTCCGATCCCATCGAGCGCAAGACCTGGGATATCGATATCCTGCTGAAAAAGGCGTTCAACTCGCCGACCGGCTTCAACACGCCGTTCGATGCCAGCATCATCATCCAGCAGATCAGCGACCACGGCGATTTCCTCGAGGTCCAGGCCGACCGCGCGCGCAACACGATCACGGCGTTCGGTCGCATGGGTGGACACGTGGTGGGATTCGTGGCCAACAACTCGGCGGTCGCTTCCGGCCAGATCGACATCGACGCGGCGTACAAGAACGCGCGGTTCATCCGTTTCTGCAACCTCTACAACATTCCGATCGTGTTCATGGAGGACACCACCGGCTTCCTGCCCGGGCGCGACCAGGAAACCCGCGGAATCGTGCAGGCGGGGCGTGCGATGCTGGATTCGATCGTCGACCTGCGTACGCCGCGCTTCCTCGTGATCCTGCGCAACGCCTTCGGTGGCGCCTACGCCTCGTACAACAACTACCCGACCGGTGCCGACTTCGTGATCGCGCTGCCGACCACGCGCGCGGCGGTGATGGGGCCTGCCGGCGTGGAGTTCGTCTACAAGGACGAACTGCGTGCGATCCGCGGCCAGCGGCAGGAGCGCATGAGCGCCGAGCTCAGGCGTCTGCGCAGCGACGGCATGCCGGAGGATGAAGCGGTCGCCGTCGCCCGCAATCACGTGGACGCGTGGGTGAAGGAAGGCGAGACCGCTCTCGCACAACGCTACGAGCGCGAGCTGATGAATCCGAACGAGGCGCTGAGCCTCGGTTCGATCTCGCAGATCGTGATGCCGTCCGACCTGCGTCGTGTGATCGGAGAGAACCTCCTGTTCCACCTCGAGCACTACCGTCCGGAACCGTTCTCCGGCGTGCAGCGCGAGTTCCACTGAAACCCGTCTCACCGGCATACATCGCGGAAAACAACCAGTGCGCACAAGCAACGAACACTACCTGAACAACCCCCTGATACATCGCAACCGCAGGCTGGCGCAAAGCGCCTCGACGTGGGTGCGCAGCTTCGCCTGCGAGGACATGCGTCCGCTGATCATCTGTCGCGGCCCGATCCGGCGCGAAGCGATGGACGTCTTCGAGGAAATGGGAATCTGCAGCTACGGCATCCTGCTCTCCGAGAAGGACTCCATCGTCTACAGCAATGCACTGGCGCCGGAGTTGCGCACCCTGACCGACCCCGATCGCGTCCACCGCGTGCCGGACTACACCGGCGCGTCGAAGGAAGAGCGTACGCAGCGCATTCGCCAGATCATCGCGATCGCGAAGGACAACGGCTACGATTCGATCTTCGCCGGCTACGGCTTCATGTCCGAGGACGAGGAACTGGTCAAGGCGATCGAGCAGGCCGGGCTCACGTTCATCGGGCCGTGCAGCCGTACCGTGCGCGGCGCGGGCTTCAAGGACGAGGCAAAGCGCACGGCACTCGCAGTCGGTGTCAGCGTGACGCCGGGCATCGACAACGTCACCGCGCTGACCCTGCTCGCGAAGTCGCCCGACACGCGAGCGTTGCGGGCGCTGGCCGAAGCCAAGAATCTCGACGTCGATCCGGCCGCATTTGCTGCCGACGTCGCACTCGAGACGCAGGCCGACGCCGTGCTGGATGCTTCGTATCGTCGTGGCGTCGACCTGTTCAGCATCGAGGAGCTGTGCACGGAATTGCAGAAGCGCGTAGCGGAGATGTATCACCGCTACCCGCAAAACCGCATCCGGCTGAAGGCGATCGGTGGTGGCGGTGGCAAGGGGCAGCGCATCCTGTCCTCGCCCGAGTCTTTCGACGGCAGGACGCTGGAAGAGCGCATCGCGAAGGCCGCGGCACGTGCGCCCGAACGGGCGCGCGAGATTCTCGGCGAAGTGAAGGCGCTCGGCGTCGGTGACAACAAGAACATCCTGATCGAACTGAATATCGAGACCACGCGCCACCAGGAGATCCAGGTCATCGGCAACGGCACGTGGGCGACCACGCTCGGTGGCCGTGACTGCTCGCTGCAGATGCACGAGCAGAAGCTGCTCGAAGTCTCGGTGACCGAAGAGGAACTGTCGCTGGCGATCGCGGCAGCCAGGGCGGGCGGGCGCACCGAAGAAGCAAGGGTGCTGGAAAGCGACCTCGTGATCCTGCGCCGCATGGAGGACGAAGCGGCGCGTTTCGGGGCTGCGGTCGGGCTCGATTCGGTGTCTACCTTCGAGTGCATCGTCGAGCGCGATCATCACTTCTTCATGGAAATGAACACGCGGATCCAGGTCGAACACCGCGTGACCGAGCTTTGTTACGGATTGCGTTTCGTGAATCCCGACGACCACCGGGATGAATTCGTCGTGGAATCGCTGGTCGAGGCGATGGTGCTGCTGGCACGGCACAAGCAGCGCCTGCCAAAGCCTGGCCGGGTGCACCGCCACAATGCCTCGGTCGAGGCGCGTCTCAACGCGACCAACCAGGCCTTGCAGCCGCACGCCGGTGGCGTGATCCGCAACTGGTCCAACGCGCTCGAGGGCGAGATCCGCGACGACCAGGGCATCAGTCTGCACAATCCGGACACCGGTGTGTTCATGTCCTACACGCTCGCCGGTGCCTACGATTCGAATATCGCACTGCTGCTGACGGTCGGCAACGATCGCCTCGATGGCTACCAGCGTCTGGCCGAAATCCTGCGCATCACGCAGATTTCGGGCAAGGATCTGGCGACCAACCTCGAGTTCCACTACGGCCTGGTGAGCTGGTTCATCGGCGCAGGGATCAACGCACGCCCGACCACGCGGTTCATACTGCCGTATCTGACGGCCGTGGGGCGGCTGCGTGAATGCGCGGTGCATATCGATCTCGAGCACACACTCGCGCAACTGCGCCGTGCGGCGCTGGCGACGGTAAAGGACGCGGGAGCACGCAAGGCACTGGAGGGCTGTTTCGATCGCAAGCAGACGCTGTTGCTGCGCCCGATCCAGAAGCTGTTCGCCGAACCGCATCTGCTGTCCGGCTGGCTGAGCCGCTACCGCGACAGCTTCGCGATCGCCAACGACGCGTTGGAGTTCCGGCGCAACCCGATCGAGCTGCTGGCCGATACCTACCATTTTCTGAACATGGAGTGGCGCGAGTCGTGCCCGCCCGCGTACATGATCTGGGACCATGACAACGCACTGCTGCAGGATGCACTGGCTTTCTACGACGCGCTCGCCGAGCGGCTCGGAACGCGCGAGTGGAGCACAACCTGTACCGCACTCGCATCTGTGCAGGCAGTGGTCGGGGTCGACGCACCGACCTGGGAGGCAGTGCGCGCTGCACACGCGGGCTACCAGGCAGCGTTCGATCTGTTGCTGGTGCTGCCGTACGTGGCGCGGGTCGGGGATTTCTTTTCGCTGCGGGTAAATCCCGATCTGTCGATCCATATTCCGGATGAATTGCTGGTTCCCGGGCACCAGACGGAAATGGCGAAGGTGCTGGTACCACCCCCGGTGGCCAAATCGGATGAAATCCTTGCGGTCAGCGGCGGCATGTTCTATCCGCGCGAAGCGCCCGGTGCGCCGGAGTTCGTTGGCGAGGGGCAGCACTTCGACCAGGGCGATCCGCTTTACATCGTCGAGGTGATGAAAATGTTCAACAAGGTGTACGCCCCGTTCAGCGGCACGATCGAGAAGGTGCTGGTGAACGGTGAGGGCGTCATCATCAAGAAGGGGCAGCCGGTGTTCAAGGTGATTCCTGACGAGCGCATCGTCGAGGAATCTCCCGAAGAAAGGCAGCAGCGCAGAATCGCCGCGACTGCACGCTTCCTGGCCGCACTGGAGGCAAAGGCATGATTACCGGACTGGATCATATCGCGATCGCGGTACCCGACCTGGAGCGTGCGATCCGGCGCTTCATGGATGATTTCGGACTGCCGTTCGAAGGCACCGAAGCGGTGGAATCGGCGCGCACCACCACCGCGTTCTTTCCGCTGCCGCCGACCAGCATCGAGCTGGTGCACCCGTTGCGAGGCGAGGGGCCGATCGCGAAGTATCTCGAAAAGAAGCCCGGTGGCATTCATCATCTGTGTTTCCGCAGCGACGACATCGATGCGGATGTCGCACGCCTCAAGGCGAAGGGATACCAGTTCCTCAGCGAGGAGCCGGCACCTGGCGCTCACGGCTGCCGCGTGATCTTCATCCACCCGAAGAGCTGCGACGGGGTGCTGATCGAGCTGAGTCAGCCTCCGGCGGACCATTGACCCTGCTGCCGGACGCGGCATCGACGATCTGTGAGCTTGCGCACAACCGCACTGCAACATCTTCTGCTATATAAAAGGCCAGGCAGGAAAAGGTGGGCAGGGAGTCACGGGCGATGAATGGGCGCACGGACGGTTCGGCAACGGAAGTGAAATCCTCGTCGGCAGAGTTGCTGCAGGCTCTTGCCGTGCTGGCGAGCAAGACCGTGGCACCGTTGCTCGACGGGATGTTCGGCGCCTGTGATGGCGCGCTGTTCGACCTCGCCAGCGGTGCCGCCGGTACCTACGACGAGCAACGTCTGCTCGATTTTCGCCGTGAATTGCAGCGCAAGCGCACGACGATCGCCACGCGTTTCGTCGAACAGCTGATGGCGGAGTTCGCCCGCTTCCAGCGGCCGGCTGCATCCAGCGAACGGTTGAATATCGACGAGCTGACGCTGATCCCGCCGGAGCAGATCGAGCGTCAGCTGATGGTTTCCGGCGGCGTTTCGCGTGTCCGCAGCGAACTGCAGCTCATGCTCGCGGATCTGCATGAGCGGATGCTCAGTCTGGTGCCATCGGCAGCCGAGATGAACGAGGCGGATAATCCCTTCGATCCGGGGCGTATCGCACAGGCATTCCTCGATGCCTGCCAGGAACTCGAGAGCGACATCAAGTGCCTGCGCGTGCTCTGCCAGCAGTTTGATGCGCACGTGCTCGGTCGCCTTGGTGCGGTCTACCAGCGTGGGAACCAGGTGCTGGTCGACGCGCGCGTGCTTCCGCTGCTCGGGGCTGCTGCGGCTCGCGGAAATGCAACGCCGCGCCGTGATCAGGCGCCGGAGCCGGTCGTGCGTGCGGACCCGGATCCTGCAGACGCAGTGACACCCATGGCGGGTGCGGGCACCACAGCGCCAGGCGCAGTGGATATGCGCGGTGGCTTCGGGGAGCTGTCTGCGTTGCTGCAGCGGGTGCGCGGCTCCGGTTCACCGTTGACATTCACCGGGTTGTCGCCGGGCGGTGGCATCGCGACGGCGGGTGCCGTGAGCCTGGGGGCAGGCGAACTCGTTGCTTTGCTCGGCGACCTGCAGACCGGGCGCGGGTGGCCGGGTGGTGTTGCCGGGACTTCCGCAGATATCCGCTCGGCGCTGGGGTCGATCGCCGCACGGCGCGGTGCATTGCGCCTTGGAGCAGCGGAAGGCGATGTGGTGGACATCGTCACGCTGATCTTCGATACCCTGGCGGACGACAAGGATCTGCCACTGGCGATCCAGGTCCTGCTGTCGCGGCTGCAGCTGCCGGTACTCAAGCTCGCGTTGAACGATCGCGGATTCTTTGGCGATCGACTGCATCCCGCGCGCCAACTGATCAACGCGATCGCCCGTGCCGGACGCGGCTGGGACGGGCACGAGCAGGATGCACAGGATACGCTGCTCGAGCAGATACGAGCCCTGGTCGAAGGGCTTGCCGCCGATGCACAGGCCGGACGCGAGGCATTCGCGCAGGCGTTGCAGCAATTGCAGTGCGCAATCGAGCGCGCGGAGCAACGGGCGGTCAAACTCGAACGCCGCACCAGCGAGAAGGCCGTCGCCGATGCCCGTCTCGCGGCAGCACGTGAGGCAGTGCATGCGGTGATGCAGCAGAAGCTCGATGGACGGGATCTTCCGGTTGCGTTGCTCGAATTCTTCAACGCGGACTGGCAACGAACGCTGCAACTGTTCTTCCTGCGCAAAGGCCCCGACAGCGCCGAGTGGCTGGACGCGGTGGCGATGGTGGAGGATTTGCCGCGTTCACTGGTGGCACCCCAGGACCTGCTTGCACGCGGCGCGCTTGCGCGAGTGCTGCCGGGGATCTACGCGCGGCTCGAGCAGGCGCTTGAGCACACGCAGGGCAACACGGTCGAAGCGCAGGCTCGCATCGAGGGTATCCGCGAGTTGCACCGCCACCTGCTCGAACCACCGGCAGCCGTGTCGGCACGGGTGGTGCCGATCGAGCGGGCACGCATCCAGCCGCCCCCGGTGATTCCGCCACGGGCGAACGATAGGACTGTGACGCGTCCTGCGGCCGACACCGAGGCGCCACGTGTGGCACTCAGTCTCGAGTCGCTGCAGCGAGCCGATGCGGTTGCCGTCGGGACCTGGTTCGAAATCAGCGACAGTGCGGGCAGTGCCCGACGCTGCAAGCTTTCAACGCGCATCGACGAGACACGGATGCTGCTGTTCTGTGACCGCAACGGTCGTCTGGTACGCGAGGCTTCGCGCAAGTCCTTTGCCTACGCCCTGCAGACCGGCGAATGGCGCATCATCGAAGACGAACCCCTGCTCGAGCGCACCCTCGAACGGATCACCGGAGATTTGCGCCGCCGCGCCAGCGCTGGCTGAGCCGGCGTGGCGTGCATGCTGCGGTGCGCCAACCGTTGAGACGACTTCACCGCGGCTATAAACTCGCCCCGTTGCGGCGCCGCGTCCGGCGCTGACCGTAAGGAGTGCATGACAATGGCGGAGTGGCCTTATCGCCCCGCGGGCGGATCGCGTGCGGAATGGGAGAAGATCGTCGGCAAGCAACTCGGTGGTGCTTCGCCCGCGACGCTGGACACCATGACGCCGGAAGGCATCACGTTGAAGGCCCTGTATACCGCCGAGGACACGGCGCACCTGTCGTTCACGGATACCTGGCCCGGAATCGAACCCTTCGTGCGCGGCCCGCAAGCGACCATGTACGTGGGACGGCCATGGACGATCCGTCAATACGCGGGCTTCTCGACCGCAGAGGAATCGAATGCGTTCTACCGCAAGGCGCTTGCCGCAGGCGGTCAGGGAGTTTCGGTAGCCTTCGACCTCGCAACGCATCGTGGCTATGACTCGGATCATCCACGCGTGGTCGGTGACGTCGGCAAGGCGGGTGTTGCCGTCGACAGCGTCGAGGACATGAAGATCCTGTTCGACGGTATTCCCCTTGACCGCGTCTCGGTATCGATGACGATGAACGGGGCGGTGTTGCCGGTGCTTGCCGGCTACATCGTCGCAGCCGAGGAGCAGGGCGTTGCGCAGGAGCAGCTTTCGGGAACGATCCAGAACGATATCCTGAAAGAGTTCATGGTCCGCAATACCTACATCTACCCGCCGGTTCCGTCGATGCGCATCATCGGCGACATCATCACCTACACCTCGCGGCACATGCCGCGCTTCAATTCGATCTCGATCTCCGGGTACCACATTCAGGAAGCCGGCGCGGATGCAGCACTGGAACTCGCGTACACGCTCGCCGACGGCAAGGAGTACGTACGCACTGCCGCTGCTGCCGGACTCGCCATCGACGATTTTGCGCCGCGGCTGTCGTTTTTCTTCGGCATCGGCATGAACTTCTATATGGAAGTGGCGAAGCTGCGTGCGGCACGCCTGCTGTGGGCGCGCATCATCGACGGTTTCGGCCCGAAGAACTCGAAGTCGAAGATGCTGCGTACGCACTGCCAGACCTCCGGTTGGTCGCTTACCGAGCAGGACCCGTACAACAACGTGGTGCGTACGACGATCGAGGCGATGGCAGCCGTGTTCGGTGGTACGCAATCGCTGCACACCAACTCACTCGATGAGGCGATTGCGTTGCCGACCGAGTTCTCGTCGCGCATTGCACGCAACACGCAGCTCATCATCCAGGAGGAAACCGGGATCACGAACACCATCGATCCGTGGGGCGGCTCTTACCTGATGGAGTCGCTGACGCAGCAGCTGGCGGATCGGGCCTGGGAGCTGATCAGCGAAATCGAGGAACAGGGCGGAATGGCGCGCGCAATCGAAACCGGCATGCCGAAGATGCGCATCGAGGAATCGGCAGCGCGCAAGCAGGCGCGTATCGACCGTGGCGAAGACGTGATCGTCGGCGTGAACAAGTACCGTCTGGCCAGCGAGGAGCCGGTGGAAATCCTCGAAATCGACAACCGCGTGGTACGCGAGGCGCAACTCGATCGCCTGGCACGGATTCGGGCGGGACGCGATGCGAAGGCGGTACAGGAAGCACTCGATGCACTGGCACACGCCGCGAAATCCGGTGAAGGCAACCTGCTTGACCTGGCGATTCGGGCCACGCGGCTGCGTGCCACCGTCGGCGAGATATCCGACGCGCTGGAGCGCGAGTGGGGCCGTTACAGCGCCAGCGCAAACACCATTTCGGGTGTCTACGGTGCTGCCTTCGGCAAGGACGAGGACTGGGTGGCGCTGCGCGGCGATGTCGAGGCGTTCGTTACACGCCACGGACGGCGCCCGCGCATGCTGGTATGCAAGATGGGCCAGGACGGGCACGACCGTGGTGCCAAGGTGGTGGCCACCGCCTTCGCCGATGTGGGTTTCGATATCGACCTGTCCCCGATGTTTTCCACGCCAGCCGAAGTGGCGCGCCAGGCGATAGAGAACGACGTGCACGTGATCGGTGCATCGTCGCTGGCAGCAGGGCACAAGACGTTGGTACCGGAGTTGATCGAGGAACTGCGGCGCCAGGGGGCAGGAGATATCGTGGTGATTGCCGGTGGCGTGATACCGCGTCAGGACTACGAGTATCTGTACGCGGCGGGCGTCACCTGCGTGTTTGGTCCCGGTACGCGCATCCCGCAGGCCGCGCGTCAGGTACTCAACGCAATCGAAGCAGTGGGCTGAGTACCGACGTGGCGGGTATCGACGTAGATGCACTGCGCAGCGGCCAGCGGCGGGCGCTTGCCAAGGCGATTACGCTGATCGAGAGTTCGCGGCAGGACGACCGGGCCGCAGCCCAGGACCTGCTCGAACGTCTGCTGCCATACACCGGGCAAAGCATCCGTATCGGCATCAGCGGCATTCCTGGCGTGGGCAAGTCGACCTTCATCGAAGCATTCGGCATGGAACTCGTTCGCGGTGGCCATCGCGTCGCGGTACTGGCGGTGGACCCGAGCTCACCGGTGGCCGGTGGCAGCATCCTCGGCGACAAGACGCGCATGGAGACCCTGGCGCGCGAAGAGGCAGCGTTCATCCGTCCATCCCCGTCGCAGGGAGCTCTGGGTGGTGTGGCCCACAAGACGCGCGAGACGATGCTGCTTTGCGAGGCAGCGGGATACGACGTCATCCTCGTGGAGACCGTGGGTGTGGGCCAGTCCGAGTACGAGGTCGCTGCGATGGTCGACTTCTTCCTGGTGCTGATGCTGCCGAACGCCGGTGACGAGTTGCAGGGAATCAAGCGCGGGATCATGGAGCTCGCCGATGCGCTGGTCGTGAACAAGGCCGATGGCGAGAGCGTCGGGCTTGCCCAGCGCACGCGTCGCCACTACCAGAACGCGATGAACCTGCTCTCGCACAGCGGATTCTGGGTGCCGCGCGTGCTGACCTGTTCCGCGACCGAGAACCGGGGCATCACGGAAGTCTGGAAAATGATCGAAGAGTACCGCGGCGGTGCCGAGGCGAGCGGGGAACTGCAACGCAATCGCGCACTGCAGAACGCGCAGTGGCTGCGCCGGCTGATCAGCGAGCTGCTCGAGCAGCGCTTTCGCACCGACCCGCGTGTACGCGATGAACTGCCGCGCCTCGAGGAGCGCGTGGTGCGGGGCGAAATGACACCGTACGCGGCTGCCGTGCGGCTGCTGGGCAGTGCCTGACGCGGGCGCCGACGGTGCCTGCCCATCGCCTCACTTGCGACCGCGCAACTCCTTTTCCATCATGATCCGGGTTGCGATTTCCTCGACCGACATGCGGGTCGAATTCAGGTAGGGGATGCGGTGGCGGCGCAGCATGGCCTCGCACTGGCGCACCTCGTCCTCGCACTGGCGCAGTGAAGCGTAACGACTCCGGGGGCGGCGCTGTTCGCGGATTTCGGCGAGGCGAGGCGGGTCGATCGTGAGTCCGAACAGCCGTTCCTGATAGCGCGTCAACACCGGGGGCAGGCGCATGGATTGCAGGTCATCGTCGGTGATCGGATAGTTGGCTGCGTGCACGCCGAACTGCATTGCCAGGTAGATGCACGACGGGGTCTTGCCGCTGCGTGACACGCCGACCATGATCACATCGGCCTTCGCATAGTCGCTGCCGCTGGCGCCGTCGTCGTTCGCCATCGCGTAGTGCACGGCCTCGATGCGTGCGTGATAGATGTTGCTCTGCGGGTCATGCACGCGCCCGACCGTGAACGTGGACGGCGCACCGAGCGCCTGTTCGAGCGGGGCCAGAAAGGTCGAAAAGATGTCGAACATCGCACCCCGCGAAGAAGCGATGATCTGGCGCAGGCGCTGGTCGATCACGGTGTCGAATACGATCGGGCGCTCGCCGTCGCGAGCTGCGATGGCGTCGATGCGCGCAACCGCGTTATGGGCGCGCTCTTCGGTGTCCACATAGGGCAGGCGCACGAAGTCGAAGGCGACGCCCTCGAACTGCGCCAGCAGCGCCTCGCCGAGCGTCTCGGCCGTGATGCCGGTGCCATCGGAGATGAAGAAAGCGGTTCTTTTCATGGTGTTGTCCGGGTGACTCGCAAGGCAGATTCTGCCATGTTAGCGGCCCGCGGTGATCGGGATCTTGTTCAGGGAGGCAAGTACAGCATGACACGGCATCTGGTCTGGTTCGACGAACTGGGAATGGGCGATGTGGCACGGGTGGGGGGCAAGAATGCCTCGCTCGGGGAGATGATCAGCTCGCTCGCGCACGCCGATGTGCGCGTTCCCGACGGCTTTGCGACCACTGCCGATGCGTACCGGGAATTCCTGGCACAGGACGGACTCGATCGGCGGATCGCCGAGCGCCTGGCCGTACTGGACGTCGATGATGTCGCGGAACTCGCACGTGCCGGTGCCGAGATCCGTGGCTGGATTCGTGCTGCTCCCTTGTCGCAGGCACTGCGGGCGGAGGTCGAAACCGCCTACGCCCGACTCGGGGAGGGCCGTGAAGTGGCGGTTGCGGTGCGATCCTCGGCGACTGCGGAGGATCTGCCCGATGCGTCGTTCGCCGGTCAGCAGGAAACGTATCTGAATATCCGCGGACTCGACCGCGTGGTCGAAGCCATCCACGAAGTGTTCGCCTCGCTGTTCAACGACCGCGCGATCGCCTATCGCGTGCACAAGGGTTTCGATCACGCGCAGGTGGCGCTGTCAGCCGGAATCCAGCGCATGGTGCGCAGCGAAACCGGTGCCAGTGGCGTGATGTTCACGCTCGATACGGAGTCTGGCTTCAACGGTGTCGTATTCATCACCGCGGCCTATGGACTCGGGGAAACCGTGGTGCAGGGAGCGGTCAACCCCGACGAGTTCTATGTGTTCAAGGAGACGCTGCAACGCGGCAAGGACGCGATCGTACGGCGCAACCTGGGCGACAAGAAGCTGCGCATGGTGTACACGCAGGATGCTGCAGTCGGTGCAACCACGGTCACCGAGACGGTTCCGGAGGAGTTGCAGCACCGGTTCTGCATTTCCGACGACGAGGTGCTGGAACTCGGTCGCATCGCGATGCGCATCGAGGCGCATTACGGGCGTGCAATGGACATCGAGTGGGCCCGTGATGGTGACGACGGTCGTCTCTACGTGCTGCAGGCACGCCCGGAAACGGTGCGCAGCCAGCAACGCCCGGGCCGCGTCGAGCGCTATCTGCTGCGTGAGAAAGGCAAGCTGCTGTGCGAAGGACGGGCGATCGGGCATCGTATCGGCTCGGGAGTGGTGCGCGTGATTCGTGACGTTGCCGCGATGGAGCAGGTGCGCGAGGGTGACGTGCTGGTCACCGACATGACCGACCCGGACTGGGAACCGATCATGAAGCGCGCAGCTGCCGTGGTCACCAATCGCGGCGGGCGTACCTGTCACGCGGCGATCATCGCACGCGAACTCGGCATTCCGGCGGTGGTCGGCTGTGGCAATGCAACCGAGACGATTCCGGACGGGCAGGTGGTCACGGTTTCGTGCGCCGAAGGCGAACAGGGACACGTCTATGCGGGCCGGCTCGACTACGAGGTCGCCAGTGACGATGTGAGCGTGATGCCGCCGTTGCCGTTCAAACTGATGATGAACGTCGGGAATCCCGACCGTGCGTTCGATTTCTGCCAGTTGCCGAACGACGGAGTCGGGCTTGCCCGACTCGAATTCATCATCAACCGCATGATCGGCGTGCACCCGAAGGCACTGCTCGAATTCGACCGTCTGGACGGCGAACTGCGTGATGCGGTGGCGCGACGCATCCGCGGTTACACGTCACCGACCGAGTACTTCGTGGCGAAGCTGAGCGAAGGTGTCGCGACCATCGCTGCTGCCTTCCATCCGAAGCCGGTGATCGTGCGTCTGTCCGACTTCAAGTCGAACGAATACGCGCATCTGGTCGGAGGGCAGCGTTACGAGCCGGTCGAGGAAAATCCGATGCTCGGTTTCCGCGGTGCCTCACGCTATATCGACGCAGGGTTCCGCGACTGTTTCGAACTCGAATGTCGCGCGTTGCGCTACATCCGTGACGAGATGGGGCTCGACAACGTGGAAGTCATGGTGCCTTTCGTGCGTACCGTGGCCGAGGCAAGTGCGGTAGTGGAGCTGCTGGCAGCGAACGGGTTGCGGCGCGGCGAGAACGGGTTGCGCGTGATCATGATGTGCGAGATCCCGAGCAACGCCCTGCTTGCCGAGCGTTTCCTGGAACATTTCGACGGCTTCTCGATCGGCTCCAACGACCTCACGCAGCTGACGCTCGGGCTGGACCGGGATTCCGGGTTGGTGGCAGGAATCTTCGACGAACGCGACGAGGCGGTGAAAATGCTGCTGAAATTCGCCATCGATGCCTGCAATCGCCACCGGCGCTACATCGGCATCTGCGGGCAAGGACCGTCAGACCACCCGGATCTGGCTGCGTGGCTGGTCGAACAGGGGATCCAGAGCATGTCGCTGAACCCGGATGTGGTCGTCGACAGCTGGCAACGGCTCGCGACGCTGCATTAGCCAGCAAGGGGAAGCGACTCAGCCACGTGAGGGGCGACGTGCGGTGCTGCGGCGCTTGCGCATTGGTGCGCGCCGTGCAGCGGGACGCGGGTGTTCGTCGTCCTCGATGGACTCGCTGTCGTCGCGGGCCTCGTCGTCACTGTCCGGTGACTCTGCCGACGCAGGCTGATCGGCTCGCAAGATGAATTGCATCGCGAGATCGAAGGCCTGCCGGGTGAACTGCAGCACGTGGTCGAAGTTTGCGTCGGAAAGCGTGCGCGCTGCGTCGTGACGGCGATAGATATTGATGAAGTTGCGTTCGCGCTCGAACTGCAACGGCAACCTGTCGATCTTCAATTCGTGCAGGATTTCCCACAGCCGTGGGTGATAGGTACGCGTGTACTTCAACACGAACGGCAGCGGATCATTGCGTGCAACCAGCGAAGCGAGTCGCAGGATCAGTTCGAAGGAAATGACTTCGCGTCCGCTCTCGATCGCCTCCCAGGCGTTCTTGTCGCGCAGGTTCAGCGCCGCACTGATTTCGGTTGCCGTCATGCCGGCAACTTTGCGTATGTCGCGCAGCGATTCACCAGCCCTTGCCATCATGCGCAACTGCTCCGGCGTACGTGCGATGACACGGGCAGCGCTGTCGCGGGTGCGTGACGCGAGACGCCAGGCCGAACTGGTCAGGTCGGTCGTCAATCCACCCAGGCTGCCGAGCAGGCTGCCGAGTGCCGACTCGCCACGAGCCGGCTCCTCGGGAGGAGCGGGCTGCGTGCGGGCGGGTTGCGGTTTGCGCACACTGCGGGGCCGGATCCTTTTCCGGCCCCGGCTGCTGCCCTTCATGCTGGTGTCTCCGCGCTCGATCCGGGTTCGTTGCCGATTGTGCACCGGTGCTTGCGTGAGTGTAGATCAATGCCGAGGCGTGAGCGCGTGTAACTGCTCAGCGTGTGCGTGCAACGCGTGCGACGGGTTTTGGCGGATGCAGCACAAGGATCTGGCCAGGGTGGATCAGCGGGCGCGACCGATCGATACGGTTCCACGCGAGCAGGTCGGCCACGCGGACACCGAAGCGCGTCGCGATACGTGCGATCGAGTCGCCCGCACGGACGGTGTAGCGCTGCGCTGACGCGGTCGAGGAGGCGCCCGCTGCCACTGCCACGGCAGGATCGTTGCCGCCGCGCACCCGCAATTTCTGTCCGACACGCAAGGTCATGCGTGTGTCGATACGGTTCAGCGCCACCAGTTCGGCGGTGGGCACGCCGAAGCGACTGGCAATGCCCGACAGCGTGTCACCGGCGCGCACCGTGTAGATACCCTGTTCCTTCAGGGCCAGAGTCTCGCTGGTCGCGAACTGGCGACGCGGCAGAACCGCATCATCCGGCAACAGCAACCACTGGCCTTCCCTGAGCTCGTCGCCGTTCGACCCATTGATTGCACGCAGCGCATCGACGCTCGTCCTGTGCAAACGGGCGATCGCGAGCAGCGTGTCGCCCTTGCGAACGCGATAGCGTTCGCCCTGCCTCTGCGCCGGCGCGTTCGCGGGTGCGTGCGCGAGAGCTGCGACGAACCGGTCGCGGTCCTCAGCCGGAACCAGTACGGAGTTGCTGGACTGCGCCGGCGTGATGCCGCGTCCGTACGCCGGATTGACACCGCGCAGTTCCTGCGCGTCGATGCCGGCACGCGATGCCACACGATTGAGATCGATCCGTGCTCCGACCTCGACCGGAACCCAGGAAGCGGAGTCCGGCAGTGCGGACAGTGCGACGCCGTGTTGTTCGGGTGATTCGAGCACACGCGACAACGCGATCAGTTGTGGCACGTAATTGCACGCTTGCGCCGATAGCGGCAGGGACCAGTAGTCGGTGGGTTTGCCGAGACGACGGTTGCGCTCGATCGCACGTTGCACGTTGCCCTCGCCGGTGTTGTAGGCGGCCAGCGCGAGATACCAGTCACCGTCGAAGCGCTTGTGCAGTTCTTCGAGATAGTCGAGAGCGGCGTCCGTCGACGCGACCACATCCTTGCGCCCGTCGTAGTGACCACTTTGCTGCAGGCCGAGGCGCGCACCGGTGCCTGGTGTGATCTGCCACAGTCCTGCCGCTCGGCCGGGGCTGACGGCATTCGGGTTATAGCCGCTCTCGATCACCGGCAGCAGCGCGATTTCGAGCGGCATGTTGCGTTTTTCGAGTTCGCCGACCACATAGTGCAGATACGGGGAAGCGCGCGCTTCCAGATGGTCGAACAATCGCTGCCGGTACGCGAAGGAATCGATGTAAAGATCGATGCGTCCGTTGTCGACATCACCGCCGAGTCCGTAACCCGCTCGCACGCGTGCCCAGAGATCCCGGTCTCCCTGTGCCTCTGCGGCGTAGGTACCCAGCAGTGACTCGGGCACACAGCGCATGCCGTCGTCGGCTGCGTCTTCCTGTACCGGCCAATAGCCAAGCTGGTCGTAGACGCTGGTGCGTTCGCGCATGCCTTCCGGGGTTCCCGGCAGGTGCAGCGCAACGCGCTGAGCACATCCGGTGCTCAGCACCGATGCGACTGCGATGGGAAGCAGCCGCCGCAAGTGGCGGGCTACGACCAGACGGGTCTGGATCATCCGCGAAATACGTCCTTCCAGGAACGGATCACTGCAAAGACATCCGGATCGCCCGTGAGTTCCCGACCGGCGTGTGTGGCTGCGGCACCACGCACCCCTGCCGTGTGGGCGCGCAGGAACGGGTTGGTCGCAAGCTCGAGCGCGAGTGTGGAGGGTACGGTGGGTTCACCGCGAGCGCGTGCGGCGCGGTCTGTTTCGCTGCGATTTTGCAGTCGTGCGTTGTCGGGCTCCACGGCAAGCGCGAAGTCGATGTTGCCCAGCGTGTACTCGTGCGCACAGAACACGCGAGAATCTGCCGGAAGCGCCGCCAGACGTTGCAGGGATGCGTACATCATGCGGGCGTCGCCTTCGAAGATCCGCCCGCAGCCGCAGGCGAACAGGGCGTCGCCGCAGAACAGCAGCGGTGCCATCGTCGCATTGCCGGGAATGAAGTACGCGATGTGATCGAGCGTATGTCCTGGCACGGTGATCACCGTCGCTGGCGAGCCGAGCACGTCGATCGTGGCACCATCTCCGAGTGGTCCGGTCACGCACGTCGCGGGAGATTCGCGAGGACCGTAGACCGGGACGTTCGCATAGCAGGAGCGCAAATCGTCGACCCCACCAACATGATCGGCGTGGTGGTGTGTCACGAGAATCGCCGCAAGTGCGAGATGGCGTTCCTGCAGTGCGGCAATCGCCGGAGCGGCGTCGCCGGGATCGACGATGACGGCGCGACCGTGTCCGTCTTCGATCAGCCAGATGTAGTTGTCGGCAAACGCCGGCAACGGATGTGCTGCGAGCATGGCGGCATGAATCCGGGGTCCGGGCCGGGCATGATATAGTGCCTGTCCCGTATTACCAACCCGGATTCACGGTTCCACATGGATCACGCAGGCCGGATCGCCAATGCCAGAAGAACAGCGTGACGACGAGAATGCCCTCCTCGCCGACTGGTTCGACAGTGCGCTCGGCGCGCGTGTGCTCGCCACGGAACGCGAGCTTCTGGATGTGCGCCTGCCGCAACTGTACGGTTTCCACTTGATGCAACTCGGCATCAGTGATCGATTGCGACTCTGTGACAGCAGCATGATCCGTCATCGCTTTGTGCTCGCACGCTCGCCTGCAGCGCGTGCAGTCAGCGCCTGTGCCGAACTGGAGCGACTCCCCATCGACGCTGATAGTGTCGATGTGGCGCTGCTGCACCATGTACTCGAATACAGCGCGCAGCCGCACCAGTTATTGCGCGAGACGGCACGGGTAGTGGTGCCGCACGGGCACCTGCTCGTGCTCGGCTTCAATCCGTGGAGTCTGTTCGGCTTGCGTGCGGGGCTCGCACGTCGGGTTGCGGCACGGCCGGTCTGGCACGGAGCGACGCTCGCGGTGCGGCGCGTGAAGGACTGGCTCGCACTGCTCGGCTTCGCAGTCGAGGATGTGCAGTATCGGATGCACATACCTCCGTTCGACCACGCACCTACACTGGCCCGACTCGCTGGCGCCGATCGTCTGGCCG
Organism: Pseudomonadales bacterium; assembly: GCA_024234165.1. Lineage (NCBI taxonomy): Bacteria > Pseudomonadati > Pseudomonadota > Gammaproteobacteria > Pseudomonadales > Pseudomonadales bacterium. The sequence continues at coordinate 272,612 of JACKOP010000001.1, read as the reverse complement.
CTCGTCTGGAGCTCCCGGCGGGCGCGATCTACATGATTCATGCTCGCAAACAACTCGGCTCGCTGACGCCGGTGCGTCCTGTGCGCCGGGTGATCCGCCCGCGACTCGCTGCGCTGCCGCTCGCCTCACCGAGCGTGCGTGACACGACCTTGCACTGAACCCGTACCGGATGAAGCAGGTCGAAGTGTTCACCGACGGTGCGTGTCGCGGCAATCCGGGTCCGGGTGGCTGGGGGGCGCTGCTGCGCTACGGTGAGAGCGAGCGGGAATTGTACGGCGGGGAAGTGCTCACCACGAACAACCGGATGGAACTGACTGCAGCGATTCGCGCACTGGGCGCGCTGCGCGAGCCGTGCGATGTCGACCTGTACACCGATTCCCAATACCTGCGCGACGGTGTGACCCGGTGGATGGCGAACTGGAAGCGTCGCGGTTGGCGCACCGCCGACCGCAAGCCGGTGAAGAACGTCGAACTCTGGCAGGCACTGGAGCGAGAGGCGGCGCGCCACCAGGTGCGTTGGCACTGGGTGCGGGGCCATAGCGGTCACGACGGCAACGAGCGCGCAGACCGTCTCGCCAATCGGGGTATCGATGAACTCGCGTTCGACAAGGGGAGAGCATAGCGATGCGTCAGATCGTCCTCGATACCGAAACGACGGGGCTCGAACCAGCGCAGGGGCATCGTGTGGTGGAGATCGGTTGCGTCGAGATGCTGGACCGGCGTCTCACCGGAAGGCGATTTCACTGCTATCTCAACCCGGGCCGTCCGGTGGACGAGGGCGCTGTCGAGGTGCACGGACTGACCGATGTGTTCCTCGCGGACAAGCCGGCATTCGCCCAGGTGGCAGACGAGTTTCTGGCCTTCGTGCGTGGTGCAGAGCTGATCATCCATAACGCCCCGTTCGATCTCGCATTTCTCGACGCCGAACTCGCGTCGCTCGGTGAAGACCGTGGGCGCATGGCGGATTACTGCACGCATACCGACACGCTGGTGCTGGCGCGTGCGCGCCATCCGGGCCAACGCAACAGTCTCGATGCGCTGTGCAAGCGTTACTTCGTCGACAACTCGCAGCGTGAACTGCACGGTGCATTGCTCGATGCGGAGATCCTTGCCGACGTCTACCTCGGCATGACGGGAGGACAGACCGCACTCGAGCTTGGTGGTGATGCACAGACCCTGGTGGACGGGAGCACGCAAGTGGCACAGATACGTCGTCTGTCGGCGGGGCGGCCGCGCATGCGTGTGCTGGCGGCCAATGCCGAGGAAGTCGCGGCACACCACCAGCGCCTGCAGGAGATCGCCAAGGCGAGTGGAGGCAAGTGCCTCTGGCAGGAGTGATGGTTGCTGTGGGCGTCTATACTGGATCGGGCAACGGCGCATCGCGGAACAGGGTCTGCAGCGCGCCTCGCGCATCGTCCACGGAGGTCCCCCGGTGTCCCGAGTCAGCATCGCGTCGCTGGAGATTGCGCGCCCGGAACTCGAACGTCTGATCGATACGGCGTACGAGTGTTGCCGGCGCTCCTGGCAGGATGATGCGGATGCGCGTGAGCAGTGCGCAACGCTGCTGCGTCAGGCCGACGGCGTGCTGCGCATGCTGGAACTGCACGATGCGGCGCAGCTTGCCCGTGATATGGGGCTGACCCTCGGTGAGGAACGGATTGCCCCTGGGCACGAGAACCTGCTCGAGGCAGCATTTCAGGTTCTGATGCGCTATCCCGCATACGTCTGTACACGGCGTGAACCACGCCCCGAGTTGCTGCGTCCGGAGCATGACGCGCTGCGCATGGCAGGCCGACTCGAGCCGCTGTCGGATGCAAGCTTCTTGCCGGCCCTGGGCCTGCCTGGCTGCCACTGCCCGGCGCGCGAGCCGTCGGCACAGCCGGATGCGGAGCTGCCACGACGCTTGCGCCATCTGTATCAACTCGGACTGCTGGCAGTCGTGCGCGGGCGTTTCGATCCGGTACATGTACACATGATGCGGCGTGCGAGCGACCGCATGCTGGAGCTTGCGGGCGGCAGTGAGGCAGGTGAGCGCTGGTGGCTGCTCGGTGGTGTGCTCGAAGGCTTTGCGAACGGTGCCTTGCGAGCAACGCCGGAGCGCATCCGCGTACTGCGCACCGGAGATGGCTGGCTGCGTGCGTGGACGCGTGACCCGACGCAGCGTGGAGCGGCGCTTCATCCGGAGCAGCGCAGTGTGCTGCTGTCGCTGGTGACACGCATCGACGGTGGTCAGCGTGTCGACGAAATTCGCAGTCTGGCGCATCTCGTGTCGATACTGCCGGATGATGCAACGCTCGCGCGCGAGCGCCGGCGACTGCTCGGAGTGCCGGACGACGACGCTGCTGCAACGATCGCTGCAGTACATGAGGAGTTCCGCAGGGTACGCCGTGCACTCGATGCCACGACGCCCGGATCCGGGGCCGGCACGGAAGTTCTGGCAGAGGTGAACGCAGCTCTGCAGCGTGCGGTGCAGGCACTGACGGCAGGCGGTCTCGCAGAGGTGGCCACGCGTCTGGAACTGCAGTCCGTGCAGATCGAGCACTGCATCGGGACGGGTGTCGAAGCGTCCGTCGAGGAGCTGCAGCGCATGGCCGATGCGGTGGTCGAGGCAGAGGTTGCATTGGACGACTTCGCGCGCGCACGGGGGATCGGGAATGCGTCGGTCGCGGCCGCATTCACCGGTGATACGCTGGCACAGGCACGCAGCATGACGCTGGCGCAGATTCGCGAACACCTCGAATCCGCCAAGCGCGAACTCGCTGCCGTCGTCGATGCCGGCGGTGCAGACCGTCCACCGGCAAGCGTGCGCCAGGGGTTCGAGCAGGTGCGGGGCGCGTTGCGAATGCTTGCCGAGCCGGACGTGGCGTCGATCGCGGAGCGGGCGTGCGATTTGCTCGGTGAGCCTGCTGCCGGGCTGGGCGCGCACGACGCGGCAACCGGCGAGCACCTCGCGGACGTTCTGATCGCACTCGAATATTGCATCGCATCGCTGCAGGCGGGGGATGTACCCGATCGCAGGATCCTCGAGCTGGCGCGTGTGCCCTCGCTGCACCGTGACCATGCAGCGCCGATCGCGGTAGCAGGTGGCGGTATGTGCTAGGCTGCCGCGCGCCATGATCACGAGGCGATGCATGTGTGGGAGTTCATGACGGAATACGGTCTGTTTCTGGCCAAGACGCTGACCGTCCTGGTCGCGGTTCTGATCGCAGCACTCGGTGTGGCCGGAGCCGTCGTGCGCGCCCGCGGTCGCGGCGAGGACGGTCATATCGAGGTTCGCAAGCTCAATCATCGCTTCGATGCGATGCGCGATGCGCTGCATGCCGCAGCGCTCGATGAGCGCGAATACAAGCGCTGGCGCAAGGCCGAACGCAAGGCGGGAAAGGCGCGCCGTGGGCGCGCTGCCACGGACATCACGACTGCTGATGCCGCGGCGACGGGTGCTGCGGCCGACAAGACGCCACGGCGTGTGTTCGTGCTCGGTTTTCACGGTGACATCCGAGCTCACGCGGTGCGCAACCTGCGCGAGGAGATCAGTGCGTTGCTGACACTCGCGGAGCCCGAGGACAGTGTCGTGGTGCGCCTGGAGAGCAGCGGCGGCATGGTCCATGCGTATGGCCTTGCGGCTGCCCAGCTGACGCGCATCCGCGAGCGCGGCATCCCGCTCACCGTATGCGTGGACAAGGTGGCTGCAAGTGGTGGCTACCTGATGGCCTGTGTTGCCGATCGCATCGTGGCCGCCCCGTTTGCCATGGTGGGGAGCATTGGTGTGCTTGCACAGATACCGAATTTCCACCGTCTGCTGAAGAAACACGACATCGATTACGAATTGCTCACCGCCGGACAGTACAAGCGCACGTTGACCGTATTTGGCCGCAATACCGACACCGCCCGGCAGAAGTTCGCCGAGGAGCTCGAAGACACTCACGCGTTGTTCCGCGAATTCGTGCAGCGCTATCGTCCGGGGCTCGACGTTGCCGCAGTGGCCACCGGCGAGGTCTGGTTCGGCGAACGCGCGCAGGGCCTTGGTCTGGTCGATACGCTGGGAACCAGTGATGCCCTGTTGCAGGACGCCGCACGCGAATCCGACGTGCTGGAGCTGCGCTATGTGGAGCGCCGCGCCATTGGCGAGCGGCTCGGTCTCGCGATCGAGGGCACGGTCCGACGCGGTGTCGAGCAGGCTCTGGACGGGTTGTCGGAGCCGGGTCGACTCACGCGCTGAAGCGACTAACGGCAACCGTGTGCAATGCGTGAGCGCACTTCGCGCAGACGTGCGTGCAGACGGTTCGCCTGGCTGACCGAGTGTGGTCGGCGCAGTTGCTGCACGATCTGCTCGCGCTGGCGCTCCAGGCGGGCACAGTCGTCACGGGTAGTGCCTGCACACATGCCGGAAGCTGGCGCCAATGCCAGGATCGTGGCGAATATCAACAGGGTCTGGCGCATGGGATCTCCCTCCCTGGAAATCGTGCCCAGTTGAACGCGCACGTCCAGTGGAAGTCAACGCGTCTGAGAAATTGCTCGTGTCGTGCGTGCGGCGCTACGGGTGCAGGAAGATGGCACACGCGGCTTCGGGAGTGTCGATGATGGACGAAGGCAGACGAGTGGCGGGTATCGTGCTTGCCGGCGGGCGTGGCAGTCGCATGGGTGAGGGCGGCAAGAGCCTGCGTCGCCTCGGGGATCGCACGCTGCTCGAATGCGTGTGGGAGCGTGCCGCAGGGCAGGTTGGTGTGCTGCTGCTGAATTACAACGATGATCCCGGCGGGCTGCCGGTGCCCGCCGCGACGGTTCTCCCTGATCCGGTTCCCGGCTACCCGGGTCCACTCGCAGGCGTTCTGGCAGGGCTCGAATTCCTGCGCGAACACCGTCCGGATCTGTGCTGGATGGCAAGCTTCCCTTGTGATTCACCCTGGTTCCCGCGGAACCTGGTGTCGCGGTTGCTGATGGAAGCGGAGCGGTGCGGAGCGCCGGTGGCAGTGGCTGCAGCCGACGGTCGAATGCAGCCCGTATTTGCGTTGTGGTCGGTTGTCGTTGCGACGCGCTTGCGCACGGCACTGCTCGAAGGTGCGCAGCGAGGCGTGGGTGCGTTCCTGCGGGGACTGCCCCACGTGTGTGTCGACTGGTCGGCGAGCGATGAAGATCCGTTCTTCAACATCAACACCCCGGAGGAGCTCGCACTGGCCGAGCGGCGTCTGGCAGATGAACGCCGCGGAAGGTAGACTCGCGCGCTCCCCGTCAACGTGTGCAGAGAGGTGTCTTCGTGGGTCCATTGCACGGCAGAAAAATCGTCGAGATCGCAGGCATCGGTCCGGGACCTTTCGCCGCGATGATGTTGGCCGATATGGGTGCAGACGTGATCCGCGTTTCCAGACCATCAAGCGGCATGCTCAGCATGGCCGAGAACGAAAAGCTCGATTTCGGCAATCGTGGCAAGCGCTGCATCGCGCTGAACCTCAAGGATCCGCAAGCCGTCGATGTGGTGCTGCGCCTGATCGACGAGGCCGATGCAATGCTCGAGGGCAACCGGCCGGGCGTAATGGAAAAGCTCGGGCTGGGGCCCGATGTGTGCCTGCAGCGCAATCCGCGGCTCGTGTACGGACGCATGACCGGTTGGGGCCAGGATGGACCGCTGGCACATGCGGCGGGTCACGATCTGAACTACATCGCCCTCACCGGTGCGTTGCATGCAATCGGCGAGAAGGGTGGCAAGCCAGTGGTGCCGCTGAACCTGATCGGTGATTTTGGTGGCGGAGGGCTGCTGCTCGCCTATGGCATCGTTTGCGCGATCCTCGAGGCGCAGTCTTCCGGCAAGGGGCAGGTAGTCGATGCGGCGATGGTCGATGGCGCATCGGCGCTGATGACGATGATGTACGGTGCATTCCAGTCCGGATTCTGGCGCGACGAGCGCGGCAGCAACATGCTCGACGGGGGTTCGCATTTCTACGGCGTCTACGAGACCAAGGATGGCAAGTACGTTTCGATCGGTTCGATCGAACCACAGTTCTATGCACAGTTGCTGGAGAAGCTCGGTCTTGCGGATGAGCAGTTGCCACACCAGCACGACGCACGGCGCTGGGATGCGCTGAAGGAGCGCTTCGCCGCGGTCTTCCGTTCCCGCACGCGGGACGAATGGTGCGCGATCATGGAGGGTAGCGACGTCTGCTTTGCACCGGTGCTGGCGTTGGGCGAAGTGGCAACGCATTCTCACGCCGTGGCGCGTGCCGGTTTCTTCGAGAACGACGGGATATGGCAGCCTGCGCCGGCACCACGCTTCAGTCGCACGGTGCCGGCCACACCGGCGACGGCAGTGCGCATCGGTGCCGACACCGACGCGATCCTGGCGGCAATCGGCTACGACGCACGGCAGATCGAGGCGCTGCGCGGCGCCGGGGCGGTGTACTGAGAGTCGCGTCCGCGCTCGATCGACGCGAATGCCTACTTGCCCAGCATGCCGCGGATTGCGGCTGGCAGGTCGGCCGGAAGCAGCACCAGTTTGCCGTTCTGCGAACCTGCCATCTCGCGTATCGAATTGATGTAGCGCTCGCCGAGCAGGAACATCGCAGGCAGCTCGTTGTCCTTGACCGCCTCGGTGACCAGTTCGATCGCACGCTGGCTGGCCTGGGCAAGCAACACCTGCGCGTCCGCATCGCGTCGCGATGCTTCCAGCCGGCCTTCAGCCTCCAGAATTGCTGCCGTCTTGCTGCCTTCCGCACGCGAGACCGTGGCGCGGCGCTGGCGTTCGGCTGCGGCCTGTTCCTCCATCGCGGTCTGCATCCGCTGCGACGGGTTGATGTCCTGGATCTCCACCGTTTTCAACGTGATGCCCCAGTCGGCGATATCGTCGGAGATCGCTTCCTTGAGTCGCGCCTTGATCTGGTCACGCGAAGACAGTGCATCGTCGAGGTCCATCTCGCCGATGATGGACCGCAGCGAGGTCTGTACCAGATTCTGGATTGCGATGCGGAAGTCCTCGACGCCGTAGACGGCCCGCTCGGGTTGCACGATGTTGATATAGGCGACCGCGTTCACGACGATCACGACGTTGTCGCGCGTGATCACGTCCTGCGACGGCACGTCGAGCACGATATCCTTGGTGGTGACGCGGTAGGCGACCACGTCGACGAAAGGCACGATGATGCTGAGTCCCGGGTTCAGGGTGCAGTGGTACTTGCCAAGGCGTTGCACCACCCATTTGCTGCCTTGCGGAACGATCCGTGCCCCCTTGGAAATGGTGATCAGAACCAGCGCAAAAAATACGATTACCAGGTACAGGCCTTCCATTTTGCCTCCGTTGGGCTGAGGGAAATGTTCTTCTAGTGCCGCGTCACGATCAGCGTGTTGCCCGATACGTCCTCGACCACGACGCGATCTCCTGCCTCGACCGGCTCGGCGCAGAAGAACTGCCATTCCTCTGCGCCAAGCTTGGGCGTGGCGAAGCGCAGCATGCCGCGCTTGTCGCCCGCCGGGGCACGAACCACGAGTGCGGTCTCACCGAGCAGTGTCTCACGGCCCAATCCGGCCTTCGTGTGATCCAGCGTCACCCGACGATAGAAACGGAACCAGGCCCAGGTTGCAACTGCCGATGCCACCGACCAGATTCCGATCTGCCAGGCGAGACTCAGCGAGGGGATCAGAAGTAGAAGGACGCCAACGAGAATCGCCCCTGCACCAAACCACAGCGCGGTAAAGGTCGGCAGGAATATCTCGATCGCCGACAGCGCCATTCCCAGCACCAGCCAGTGCCAATAGAGCATTTTGACCATCCTCCCGGGAGCATCAGCCGTTGCCGCAGTGTAGCTCGCAGTGTAACCTCCGCGCACTTTTCCGAGCACGGAGCCGTGCATGATCTCCAACCCCCTCGGCAGATTGTTCAGTCGATCCCCGCTGTCGGCTCTGCAACGTCACATGGAAAAGGCCCAGGAGTGCGCCAGCGAACTGCTACCGTTCTTCGACGCCACGCTGGCCGGAGACTGGGAGCGCGCACAAACGATCCAGGCCCGTATCCAGCGGCTCGAGCGAGAGGCTGACCAGGTCAAGAAGGAAATCCGCGGCAGCATGCGCAGCGGGCTGCTGATTCCAGTGAATCGTTCCGACGTGCTGGAACTGCTGCGGATGCAGGACAAGATCGCAAACCGCGTACGCGATATCGCCGGACTGATGCTGGGACGGCGCATGATGGTGCCGCCGCAGATGGCGGTTCGCATGCGAGAGTTCGTGATCGCCGCGGTTTCCACTTCTGCGCAGGCATTGAACGCGATCGAGGAACTCGACGAACTGCTCGAAACCGGTTTTGCCGGTCGTGAGACCGCCATCGTGCATGCGATGGTCGGCGAGATCGAGGTGTTGGAAGAGGAGACCGACCGGCTCGAGGTATTCGCACGGGCCGAACTGTTTGCGCTCGAGTCGGAGCTGCCACCGGTCAACGTGATTTTCCTCTACGACATCATCGCCTGGATCGGTGAAGTCGCCGACGTCGCACAGCGGGTCGGCGGTCGCCTGGAACAACTCATCGCCGGTTGACGGGGAGCGAACTGACCATGGAGATGCTGGTAGAGCACGCGCAATTGCTGCTCATCCTCGGTTGTGCGTTCGGCTTTTTCATGGCATGGGGAGTCGGGGCGAACGATGTCGCAAATGCGATGGGTACCTCGGTCGGCAGCCGTGCGCTCACCATCCGTCAGGCGATCCTGATCGCTGCAGTGTTCGAGTTCTGCGGGGCCTGGCTGGCAGGTGGTGAGGTCACTGCCACGATCCGCAGCGATATCGTCGATGCCAACCTCTTTGCACAACATCCCGACCTGTTGGTGCTCGGCATGATTTCGGCGCTCCTGGCTGCAGGGATCTGGCTGCTGGTCGCGACTGCGCAGGGTTGGCCGGTATCGACCACGCATTCGATCGTCGGTGCGATCGCCGGCTTTGCGTCGGTCGGGGTGTCGGTCGATGCCGTGAAGTGGGGCAAGGTACTGTCGATCATGTCGAGCTGGGTGGTGTCACCCGTGTTCGCCGGTGTCATTTCGTATCTGCTGTTCACCAGCGTGCAGAAACTGATCCTCGGGCGTGACGACCCGTTCCGGCAGGCCAAGCGTTTCGTTCCTTTTTATATGTTCTACGTCGGCGCGATGCTTTCGATGGTCACCCTGACGAAGGGCCTGAGCCACATTGGACTCGATCTGTCACTGGGGCAGTCACTGTTGCTGTCGTTCGCAATCGGTCTGCTCGTGATGGTGTTTGGTATCGTGCTGCTCGCTCGCATCAAGTTCGACGCCGAGCTCGACAAGCGTGGCCGGTTCCGCTTCGCAAACGTCGAGCGCGTGTTCGGCGTACTGATGATATTCACCGCGTGTTCGATGGCTTTTGCGCACGGCTCTAACGACGTCGCGAATGCGGTGGGACCGTTGGCTGCAATCGTGTCGGTGATAAACGAGGGCGGCGTGGTCCGCGACGACACGTCCTCGCCGTCATGGATCCTGCTGTTTGGCGCGGTCGGGATCGTCGCAGGCCTGTCGACTTTCGGCTACCGTGTGATTGCGACGATCGGCGAGAAGATCACCGAGCTGACCCCGAGCCGTGGTTTTGCGGCGGAGCTCGGTGCAGCCTCTACGGTCGTGATTGCCTCCGGGATGGGGCTGCCGGTGTCGACCACGCACACACTGGTCGGTGCGGTGCTCGGCGTTGGCCTGGCACGCGGTATCGGTGCGCTGAACCTGCGCGTGATCGGCGGCATTCTGGTGAGCTGGCTGGTCACGCTACCGGCCGGGGCGATCCTGTCGCTCGTGATCTTCCTGGCTTTGCGCGCGCTGCTCTAGGCAGCATCGCTATCGCAGCGAAGCAGCCTCACCAGCTTCCGCTGTTCGGCATCGACAGCCACGGTTCGCGTGGCACCAGTGGTGCACCGCGCTGCAGGAACTCCACCGAGATACCGTCCGGTGAGCGCACGAACGCCATGCGTCCGTCGCGAGGAGGGCGATTGATCGTTACGCCGGCGGCGTGAAGGCGCTCGCAGGTTGCGTAGATGTCGTCGACCGCGTAGGCCAGGTGACCGAAGTTCCTGCCGCCGGTGTAGACCTCGTGATCCCAGTTCCACGTCAATTCCAGTTCGGGTGAGTGCGCACGGACGGCGTTGGTCTGATCCAGCGGAGCAGCGAGATAGACGAGCGTGAAACGCCCGGCAGCATTCTCGTGGCGACGGGTTTCCACCAGCCCCAGAGCGTCGCGCCAGAACGCGAGTCCTGTCTCCAGGTCGCTGACTCGAACCATCGTGTGCAGGTAGCGCATGAGACTCTCCGTTGGTCTGGCCGTTGGTCTGGATCGGGTCGACGGCGTCATCGTAATCTCCGTTCGACCTGAAAATGAATCCACACAGAATCGTAATGTGCCACGTGGTCCCGGAGTGTTGACAGTCATACCGGTGCGGTCGAGACTTCAGGCGAATTCATCATGACCACGTTCAGCAGGAGCAGCGCATGGCTTCGTGTCCGTATGCCGATCTCAGCAGTCCTGATCTCCACTGCGGCGGCGTTCCAGCCGATCTCTATCGGGATCTGCGTGCAGCGCGGTCGGTGCGCATCGATCAACCGATGACGGGAGGCGAAGGTTTCTGGGCTTTCTTCAGACAGGAAGACGTCGACTACATATCGAAACACCCGCTGCAGTTCTCGTCTGCGGCCAAGACCTGCTTCCTGAACGACGTGCCACCCGATCAGGTGGAAATGCTGCGTACGATGATCATCAACATGGATCCGCCGGAGCACATCAAGTACCGGCGCATCATCCGCAACGCCTTCACACCGGCAAAGGTCGAATCGTACGAACCCCGTTTTCGCCAGATCGTGCGTGATGCGGTTGGAGCGGTGCTGGCGCGCGGCGAATGCGAGTTCGTCACCGAGATCGCGTGCGTGCTGCCGCTGATCGCGATCTGCGAGATTCTCGGGGTGCCGATCGAGGATCGCAGCAAGTTCTTCGAGTGGACCAACATCATGCTCGGAGCCGACGACCCTGATCTGTCGACCACGCCCGAGGCAGCGCAGATGGCAGCTGCCGAGCTGTACATGTACTCGGACAAGGTCATGGAGCAGCACCGTGCGGATCCGCGCGACGATATCGTCGGGGCACTGCTGCGAGGAACGGTGGCCGGCGAACATCTGAGCGAAGACGAATTCCGCAATTTCATGATGCTGCTGATCGTCGCAGGCAACGAAACGACCCGCACCATGACTAGCCATGGCATGCGCCTGTTGATGGAGCATCCGGAGCAATACCAGATGCTGGTCGACGATCCTTCGCTGATCCCGGACGCAGTCGAGGAAATACTGCGCTTCAACCCGGCCGTGATCAGCTTCCGGCGTACCGTGACCGAGCCGGTCGAGGTGGGCGGCCAGCCACTCGAACCCGGTGACAAGATCCAGATGTTCTACCAGGCAGCGAGCCGCGATGAAGCATTGTTCGAGGAGCCGGACAATTTCGACATCACGCGCCCGCGACGCGAAGACGTTCGTAATGAGCACCGTGCCTTCGGTATCGGCGAGCATTTCTGCCTGGGGAGCCACCTCGCACGCCTCGAACTGAATATCGTGTTCGAGGAGATCGTGAAGCACATTCGCAATCCGCAACTGAACGGTGACATCAAATGGCTGAGGTCAAACTTCATCCATGGAATCAAGGAGATGCCAATCGTATTTGATGTTGCTTAACAATCTGCACACTCCAACCCTACGAGCAGGCGCTGCTGCCGGTCGACGGGGCGGCGTCGAGGCCCGCATGGCCGCGATCGACGTGCCCAGGGCCTCAGCGCAGTTCGATATCCACGCGCGCGATCGCTGCCCCCGTCAATGGATTGCCGACCGGAACTCCCGCAGGATAGCGTCCGGCAGGCGAACCGGTGTCGGTGCCGATGTCGAAGGTCTCGTCGATCGAGAAGTGCGAGGGTGGGGTGACTGCGATGCGTTCCTGGCCGAGTACGCGCTCGCCATCGCTCAGGGTGAACGTCCCACCCTTCGCGTAGCCACCGCCGTCGTAGGCGAACTCCAGCCGCAGCGTGTGCCGTCCCGGTGCGAGCGCCTGTGGACCAGCGAGGCGCAGTCTGCCCAGTTCGAAGGCGCGGTACTCGAACACCGGTTTGCCGCCGCCGTCGAGGTGCAATGACCAGCCGCCGACCGTTCCACCGACGGTAGCGATCACTCCGCGGACGATACCCGCGCCCTCCGGAATGTCGAGGGTGGCACGCAGCTCCCACGAGCGACTGACAAACTGCGGTGCCTGGCTCTCCGGGATCCCGACCGTGCCGGCGTAGTACGTGAATTCGGTTCGTCCCTCGCTCAGGTTCGGCATCGGAGTACGCGTGTCGAGCGAGCTGCGCAACGGCAAGATGCCAAGGCGTTGCGCCTCCTGGTCGAACAGTGCCTGCATCGCGCGCAACTTGTCCGGCATCTGCGCGGCCAGGTTGCGGGCCTGACTGAAATCCTCGTCGAGGTGATACAGCTCCCACACATCATCCTCGAACGGCGTCGGCCCCATGCGCAGGCCGACGGTCCAGGGCAGGCGGTCGTGACGCGCCGACGCCAGCCAGCCGTCGTGGTAGATCGCCCGGTGGCCGTGCACCTCGAACAGCTGGGTGGACTTGTGCTCCGGGGCGTCGGCGCGCAGGATGCTCGGCAACAGGCTGGCACCGTCCAGCGGCCGTTGCGCCACGCCGTCCACTTGCTCCGGCATTGCGAGCCCGACCGCGTCGAGAATCGTCGGCGTGATGTCGTTCACATGCGCAAACTGGCTGCGCAGGCCTCCGCGGTCAGCGATCCGCGCCGGCCAGCTCACGACCATTGGGTTGCGGGTGCCGCCCAGATGTGAAGCCACCTGCTTCACCCACTGGAAAGGCGTGGTCAGCGCCCAGGCCCAGCCCGCGTTGTATTGCGGGAAAGTGTCGGGTCCGCCGATGTCCTCCAGGCGTGCGAGCTGCGTGGCCAGCGGTTCGCGCAGTCCCTGCAGTGCGCCGCTGTAGTTGATGCTGCCCTCGAGCCCGCCTTCGGCGCTGCTGCCGTTGTCGCCGGCGATGTAGACGAACAGCGTGTTGTCGAACTGGCCGGAGTCCTTCAACGCCTGCACCAGGCGGCCGACCTGCGCGTCGGTGTGCGCGAGGAAGCCGGCGTAAGCTTCCATCAGACGTTCGGCCACGATCTGCTGGTCCCGGTTCAGGCTGTCCCAGGCGGGCAGTTCCGCGGGGCGAGCCGTAAGCTCGGCATTCGCGGGGATCACGCCGAGTTGCTGCTGGCGGCGGAAGATCTGCTGTCGCAGTGCATCCCAGCCTCCGGAGAATTGGCCCCGGTACCGCTCGATCCAGTCCTTGGGCACCTGCAACGGAGCGTGCGTGCCGCCAGGCGCGAAATACAGCAGGAACGGCTTGTCGGGAGTGATGGAGTGCTGGGCGTGCAGCCACGCGATCGCCTGATCGGCCATGTCCTCGCTCAGGTGATAGCCCTCACCCGGGGGGCGACGAACCGGCGTGGTGCCCTCGTAGAGCGTGGGTTCGAACTGGTCGGTCTCACCTCCCAGGAACCCGTAGAACTTCTCGAAGCCGAGCCCGGTCGGCCAGCGGTCGAACGGGCCCGAGGGCGAGGTTTCCCAGACGGGGGTCAGGTGCCACTTGCCGATGGCCGCGGTACTGTAGCCATTGCGGCGCAGCAGTTCCGCGATGGTGGTGGTTTCCTTGCGCAGCACGCCCTGATAGCCCGGGTAGGCATTGGAAGAGTTCAGAACCGCGCCCACGTTGGCGGCATGGGGGTTGCGACCGGTGAGCAGCGATGCGCGCGTCGGGGAGCAGATGGCGGTGGTGTGGAAACGGTTGTAGCGCAAGCCCTCGCGAGCCAGCGCATCGAGCGCCGGAGCGGCCACCGGACCGCCAAAGGTAGACGTAGCGCCGAAACCGACATCGTCGAGCAGTACCAGCACTATGTTCGGGGCCCCTGCGAGGGCCTGGATATGGGGGATGGACGGTGGCGTGTCGGCGGCTGCGGACAGGGCGGCGAGAACGCTGGTGATGCCGAAACATACGGCCATGCACCTGCGTGCGAGTCCGCGGTACGTCGTGGCGATAAAGTAACTGTCCATCGGCATCGACTTTTGTTCCGGCGGGGCGAGGGACGAACTCTCGGCCGCGTCATGATTTGAGCACTTGGTGAAGCCCGGACGATAGCGGACAGCGGCGGGCAGGGCAATAGGGGGGAGTGGCAACGGTCGGACTCGAGTTCCCTCGACCGTTTTCTGTTGTCCCGTTCTCTGGGCTATCGGCAACCTGCGTCGCATCATGCATTCGCATGATGCACCCGGGACGCTTGGCGTGCTACGTTCGGTTCTCACGACAACAGTCCAGAACGTCAAAGGGGAACCTGTCCATGTTTGCTCGTCGCACTCTGCTTTCGGTGTCCGTTGGACGGTTGCTTACTGCGATCTGCGTGATGCCGGTGTTCTCGCTGCCGGTCGGTGCGCAGGAGACGGCAACGGCCGGGCTCGAGGAAATCGTGGTTACCGCTCAGAAGCGCGAGGAAAGTCTCCAGGATACGCCGATCTCGATCGCTGCCCTGGATAGCGGAATGCTCGAACGAAGGAAGATCGCCTCCCTTCCGGACATGATGGCGGTGATTCCCAACCTGCAGATTTCCCCCCACCCGAATACCGGAACCACGGTACGTGCGATGATTCGGGGCATCGGTGAAGCGTCGGCGGTACAGACACGTGACAATCCCGTTGCCGTCTACGTGGATGGCGTATACGTCGGTCGCGGACAGGGACTGGGCAGCGACTTGGCTGAGCTGGAGCGCATCGAGGTGCTGCGTGGCCCACAAGGCACCCTGTACGGCCGCAATGCCACCGCCGGTGCGATCAACTTCATCACCAAGGCACCGATTCTGGGTGAGTTCGGTGGACAGCAGAGCTTCACGTTCGGACGCTTCGACGAGTTCAGGTCGCGTTCGTCGATCAATGTTCCGCTTGGCGAAACGGCTGCGCTCAATCTTACCTATGCGCGTGTCCTGAAGGACGGTTTCATCGACAACCACGGCCCGGGCAGCAAGCGCTTCGGCGATGTTGACCGCAAGGGGCTCAGGGGCGCACTGCTGTGGGAGCCCCTGGCGGAGTTCCAGCTTCGCTACACCTTCGATGCAACGTGGCTGGGTGATACCTCGCTGTACGTGGCACAGGTGCCATATTACCCGGGGTCGGCGAAACGCCCCAGCCATGGCAATGCCGGGTGGAAGGCGCTGCGGCCAGCCGACTCGCGTATTCGCGGACACAACCTGACGATGAGCTACGAAGTCTCGGACAACCTGACGATCCGCTCGATCACCGGCTACCGCGACCTCATCGACAAGACCAATCAGGCATACAACCCGGGACCGGTGATTCCTTTCCTCTTGCCACTGTATAACGAAGCCTGGACCGACCAGAAGCAGTTCAGCGAAGAGCTGCAGTTCATCGGCAACACGCTGGAGGATCGGCTCAAATACGTCGGGGGTATCTACTACTTCGACGAATCCGGTGATGGCGGCAACAATACCTTCATCACTGGCTTCCAGGGACCGCGAAATTTCGACTGGAAGAACAAGGCCTACGCGGTGTTCGGGGAAGGCACCTGGACACCGGCCATCCTCGACGACAGGCTGCATATCACGCTCGGTGCGCGCAGATCGTGGGACAAGCGCGACGCCAGCGTGCTGGGCTTTTCCGTGATCGGTAACCAACCACCGGCCCTTGTCCTGCAAGGAAATGGCTCGCGCAGCTTCAGTGACACCAGCCTGTCCGGATCGGTGCAATTCGATATCACCGACAGCGTCAACGTGTTCGCCCGGATCGCAGAAGGGTACAAGACCGGCGGCTTCAACCCGACCGCGAGTACCTCTGCTGCCTTTGCGGCAGGATTTGGCCCTGAAAGCCTGATCTCGTACGAAGCGGGTCTCAGATCGGAGTTTCTCGATCGGCGTGTGCGCTTCAACGCAACCGTGTTCTACAGCGACTACGACGATATCCAGACCAACGTGTTCAACCCGAACAATACCCGGATCTTCGACGTCATCAACGCGGGCAAGGCGAAGATCAAGGGGGTCGAGGCGGACCTGAGCGTGCTCGTGGTCACCGGACTGGTCGTCAGCGCCAGTTATGGCCATATCGATCCGGAGTTCAAGGAAGTGGTCGACCTGGGCGGAAACGACATCACCTCGATGTTCAGGTTTCCTCACGCACCGAAGACCAGCTATTCGATCAACGCGGATTACACCTCACCCGAGACTCCGATCGGTACGGTACAGGTCAACGTGAATTACTTGTGGCAGGACAAGTTCTTTGGCGTGACCTCGCAGCCGAACCTGATCGTCGACTCGTACGGACTGGTGAATGCACGCGTCGCTTTGCTGGACACAGCCGGGATCGAGGGCCTCGAGCTTGCGATCTGGGGCAAGAATCTTGCGGACAAGGAGTACCTGGCCACCCACTGGGGCTTTGGTCCGGTACCAGTCGGTCTGTTCGGTGATCCACGCAGCTACGGCCTGGATGCAAGCTACCGTTTCTGAGGATGAGGTGCACGACAATGAAAAATAAGTTTCCGTTCTCCACAGCCGCGGCTGCATGGTCGGGGTGTGTGCGTCTGGCACTCACGCTCCTGCTGTCGTCGACGGTGTTTTCGGCGACGACGGCGTACGCACGCGTTGCGATCGACAGGGACGATATCGGCGGCGTCGTGCGCAGTCCGCAGGGTCTGGAAGCGGGCGTGTGGGTGATCGCCGAGACACGCGATCTGCCGACGCGGTTCGCAAAGATCGTGGTGACCGATGACAAGGGCCGTTATCTGATACCGGATCTGCCCAAGGCCAGCTATCGCGTGTGGGTGCGCGGCTACGGCCTGGTCGATTCCCAGCCGGTGAACGCAGTACCCGGCAAGAACCTCGATCTACAGGCAGTTGTAGCACCCGATCCACGAGCTGCCGCTCAGTACTACCCGGCCAATTACTGGCTGTCGTTGCTGCATATTCCGGCGGAAAGCGAATTTCCTGGTACGGGCAACCGTGGCAATGGCATCTCCGCCGCCATGCTGACGCAAGGTCACTGGATCTACCAGGTCAAGGAAATGTGCTCGTTCTGCCATCAGCTCGGCAGCAAGGCGACTCGCGAGATCCCGGCTGACCTCGGCAAGTTCGACTCTTCGACCGCTGCCTGGGCGCATCGCATCACCAAGGGGCCCAATGGACCGTACATGAGCAGCCTGATGGGTCAGTTCGGGCGTCGGGGCATCAAGGAGTTTGCCAACTGGACGGATCGCATCGCTGCGGGTGAGGTGCCCGCTGCAGCGCCGCCGCGTCCGGCAGGACTGGAGCGCAACCTCGTGCTCACGCTGTGGGACTGGGCAGGCGGAGCGATGATCCATGATGAGATCAGCACCGACAAGCGGCAACCGACGCTCAACGCAGGAGGTCGGGTCTACGGCGTATCGACGCGTGGGGACAACGGTCACAAGCTGGTATGGGTGGATCCAAAAACGAACACCGTAGCCGAAGTGCCGGTACCGACGCAGGATCCGGCCGTCAGTTCGACTCCGCACAACCCCATGTTCGACGAGACGGGACGGGTGTGGATCACCTCCGCGATTCGCGATCCGGAAAAAAGTCCTTCGTTCTGTACCGATCCGTCGAACCGTTATGCGAAGTTCTTCCCGCTCGCTGCGCCGAATGGAAGTCTTCGCCAGGTATCGGTCTACAACCCGGAAACCGGGCGCTTCGACCTCATCGATACCTGCTTCGGGACGCACCATCTGCAGTTTGGCCACGACGCAGGACGCACGCTTTATCTGAGCGGCGATACGCAGGCGATCGGCTGGGTGGATACGCGTACGTTCGATCGTACCGGCAGTGCAGAGGCCTCGACGGGCTGGTGCCCGATGGTCCTGGACACGAACGGTGACGGGCGCATCGGCGCGTGGACGAACCCGGGTGAGCCAGACGATCCCAAGAAGGACAAGCGCCTCGCCGGTTTCCTTTACGGCATGGGCGTGAGCCCGCTCGATGACAGCGTCTGGTACGCGCGCTATACGTACTTCATCAACGACTGGATGCCAGGCGTGCCGGGAGGCCTGATGCGCTTCGTGCGTGGCGACAATCCGCCCGAAACCTGTCGCATCGAGTACTACGAGATCCCGGTGAAAGACGGCAAGGCGGTGGCGTTCAATCCGCGCGGCGTCGATCTCGACAGCGATGGTGTGGCGTGGGTTGCGCTCGGCAGCGGTCGGTTGGGGCGTTTCGATCGTCGTCAGTGCAAGGCCCCGAGCGGGCCCGACGCCACCGGGCAGCATTGTCAGGAAGGCTGGAGCTTCTTCGATACCCCTGGCCCGCGCTTCAAGGGCGTCACGACGGGCAGTGCCGACTGGCACTATCTGACTTGGGTCGACCAGCACGAGGTGCTTGGCATCGGCAAGGACCTGCCGATCATGCCGGGAAGCACCTCGGACTCGCTGTTGGTATTCCAGCCCGAAAGCAAGAGCTTCGTGACGCTGCGCGTACCGTATCCGCTCGGCTTCTATGCGCGCGGACTCGATGGCCGAATCGACGATCCACGCACCGGCTGGAAGGGACGTGCGCTGTGGGCGAACTACGGCACACTGGCCACGACACACATCGAAGGGCCGGACACAAACTCGCGCATAGTGAAGTTCCAGTTGCGTCCGAATCCGCTTGCGAAGTGAGGGATCAGAGCCTTGTATCGGTAGGGAGGAGGGTAGACGTGATGGGCACACCGACCACTGAACGCAATGCGCTGATTGCCGCGACGGCTCTTGCCGTGCTGTTGGCATTCGCCGGTATCGAACCGGCCGGTGCACAGGGCACGCCACTCGGGGGAACACCCGAGGGTGCCGCCATGAAGAATCCCGTGCCAGCGACTGAAGCGTCAGTGGCGGCTGGACACGGGATCTATCTGGCCATGTGCGCGGCATGCCATGGCGAGAAGGCCGACGGCCACGGTCGCGGTGTTGGCGACTACGGCAAGCGTCCGGCAAATCTGACGTTGCCGCAGTATCGCTATGGCACCGCCGACGGCGACGTTTTCGACGTGATACAGAACGGCATCGAGCCGAGTCTTGCGATGCCTGCCTGGGGCGACACGATCAGCGAGACCGATACCTGGCATCTCGTGAATTACCTGCATACGGTACGCAAGGCGCAGTGAAACCACGCGTGATGCGGGTACTGCCCCTCGTTCGCCTCGCGGTGGGCACGCTGATCGCGGCGTTCGCGTCACCCGGGATCTGTGTGGAACCGGCAACGGCGGGCGTGCTCAGTGTGGCACAGGCACGGCGAGGACTGGCGCTTTACGGCGAGAAGTGTGCGATGTGCCACGGTGCCACGCTGCAGGGGCGCGACGCCCCGGCACTCGCGGGTCGGGCGTTTGCGCAAAAGTTCGGCTCGGCCGATCGTCTTCACGACTATCTGTCCAGAAGCATGCCGCCATTCGCACCGGGACGCTTGGAACAGCAGCACTACCTCGATATCACGGCCTACATACTCAGCGTGAACGGAGCCCGTACCGGCGACCATGAGCTTGGCCGTAACGATCTGGCATCCATCGATCTGGGAAGTCTGTTGCCAGTGGAGCCGGACGCGGAAAACAAGAACGCCGATATCGCAAGTCAGGATGACACCGCCGTCCCGCAGGCATTCACCTGGGGCAGCGAATTGCCGTTGCACCATTCCGTACACGACAAGGCGGCGGTAGAGGCCGCAAAAGTCACGATCGCGATTCCGGACCGCATCGACTCGGCGGCGGGTCATGCCGTGGTGCACCCCGATCGTCACTATGAACCGGTCAGCGACGCCATGCTGCTCGATCCACCGCCCGGCGAATGGCTGATGTCCCGCGGTACCCTGAGCGTCTACGGCTACAGTCCGCTCGCGCAGATCGACCGGAACAATGTTGCCGACCTCGAGCTTGCCTGGGCATGGCCGATGGCCGAAGGAGGGCAGCAGCAGACGGCACCGCTGGTCCACGACGGAATCATGTTCATTGCGACTACCGACGACGTGGTGCAGGCGCTCGACGCCGCGTCGGGCGATCTGATCTGGGAGTTCCGCCCGGCGCTGGCCGAGCTTCCACCGTCCTGGGGATACCAGCGTTACCAGGCGCGACGACAGAAGGGATCGATTGCGCTCTACCAGGACAAGCTCGTGCTCGCGACCGCGGACGCCCGGCTGGTCGTGCTCGATGCACTCAGCGGACGCGTGGTGCGGGAAACGCGCGTGCTGGATCACACGCGTGGCTACGTGTATACGGTTGGCCCGCTCGTCGTGAACGGCAAGATCCTCTCCGGAGTGGGAGGGTGTTCGATCTCTTCCACCGCCGGTGGGTGTTACATCATGGCGCATGACTTCGAAAGCGGTCGTGAACTGTGGCGCTTCAACATCATCGATGATCCGCAGAACCCCGAGCAGCAGCGTTCCTGGGGTGGCGTGCCAGCGGCTAACCGCTGGGGCGGCACGGCGTGGGCAACCGGTTCCTACGATCCGCGCACGAACACCACCTTCTGGGGTACCGGCCAGCCGGGCCCATACCCGGAACTGCTGCGCGGCTCCGGCAAGGGAAGTCTGCTGTACACCAACAGCACCCTGGCGCTGGATGCGGATACGGGCAAGCGCCGCTGGCATTACCAGCACCTGCCGCGCGACAACTGGGACATGGACAGCCCGTTCGAGCGCATGCCGATCGATGCGACGGTCGACGGAAAGCCGCGCCGCCTCCTGGTCACCGCAGCGGGCAAGAACGGCATCGTTTTCGCGCTCGATCGCGATACGGGCGCATTCGTCTGGTCCCGGGAAACGATCTTCCAGAATGTCGTGACCGGTATCGATGCGAAGGGCAGGGTGAAGACCAACGAAGGCCTGATCGCTACGGCACTCGGCGAGGAAAAATTCGTCTGCCCGTCGCTGTGGGGCGGCAAGTCGTGGCAGGCTGCGGCGTACAGCCCGTTGACCGGCACGCTGTACGTTCCGGTCGCACAATCGTGTAATACCTTGACGCCGGTGCGCGCAGAGTTCACCGCCGGCAATGTCGTGGGTTCGGTCACGGCAGGTCCGCGCGTGCTGCCACCGGGAATTACCGAGGCGGGTGTCATCGATGCGATCGACGTTGCAACCGGCGAGCGCAACTGGCGCCACTCACAACGGGCGATCCTGAGCAGTTCGCTGCTCGCTACCGGTGGCGGTCTGCTGTTCGGTGGTGATGCCGGGCGTTACTTCATGGCGCTGGACCAGGATACGGGCGAGGTGCTGTGGAAGGTTCGGCTCAATGCACCGATCGGTGGCTATCCGATGGCCTATCAGATCGACGGCGTGCAGTACCTCGCCGTGCCGACCGGCTACAGTGCACAGGCGGGAAGTGGTGCGGCGCTGTTCCCGGAAATTCCGTTGCCGAGCGGTTCAGGCAACTCGCTGTTCGTGTTCCGGCTCCGTGGTTCAGCGCACTGACTGAAAGCCGCAAACCTCAGCTCGACAGGCTGCCGTCTGCAGCCGTACCGATCGCCGACTCACGTTTCATCCGAGCGATCTCATCATCGCGGTATCCAAGCTCACGCAGTATCTCTTCGCTGTGTTCGCCGACTATCGGTGGCCTGCGGCGGAACACCAGGGGTGTATCCGAAAGGTTCGCAAAGCTGCCCATCTGCTCCAGCCGTCCGACCTGCGGATGATCGAAGGACACGATCCATCTCCGGTCGTGGAATCCCGGATCGCGGTGCATCGATGTGGCGAAGGTTGCGTCGCAGATCTCGACCGGCACGCTGGCGGCATCCAGCTTCCGGAACCATTCTGCCGCACTGTCCGTCCTGAATCGTTCCGCGAACAGCCGTGCCAGTTCGCTGTCGTTGCGGTGCTGCACTGCAGCGTCCGCGTACTTTGCCTCCGACCCATGTAGGTCGGCATTCATGCCGACGGTGATGCCGAGTATCCGATACATGGCATTCCAGTGTGCATCGCTGAGCAACAGCACGCTCAGCCATCCGTCCAGCGTCTGGTACAGGCGCTGGCCAGCGGAAAAGCCGTACTGCATGTGATCGAGTCTGGGTCGATCGAAGGACGAGCCATCAGGGCGGGCGAGGGCGTAGGAAGTGTTCAGCAGGCATGCGTTCACTATCGACGTATCGACGAACTGTCCCTCGCCGGTCCGATCACGATGGTAGATCGCCTGTACTACCGCAATGGCCGACAGGAAGCCGGCGCCGGTGTCACCCATCGACGTGTTGCTCCAGAACGGCTTGCCCCCGTCGTGCATTCCGCCGTCCTCATACTGCACTCCAGCCAGACAGGCTCCCGTCTGGTCGTTTCCCGGGTGCGCGCGGCGTGGTCCGTCTTCGTAGCCGCGGAGGTGGCAGTAGATCAGCCGAGGGTTGATCTCTCGCAACGAGTCGTAATCGATGCCAAGCCTCCTGGCAGCGTCGTAACGCATGTTGTGATGCACCACGTCGGCGCTCTTCACCAGATCGAGAAAGGCTTTCATCCCGTCGCGAGTCTTGATGTTCAGTGCAATGCTTCGTTTACCCCGATTGGCGATGTATGCGATATGCACGCGGTGCCAGGCCTGGTCGAACAGGTTGTTGATCTTGATGACTTCGGCACCCAGATCGGCAAGCAGTTGCGTACCGAAGGGACCCGCGATAGCAGCACCCAGATCGAGCACCCTTATGCCTTGCAGCGGCGCTGCGAGGGCCTTGTGTTGCCTGCGATCCGGCGTGAAGGGAAGGGGTGCATGAAGCGCGGCTCTTCGCAACTCGTCCGTATGCTCGCCAACCGAAGGCGCAGCGTGTTGGATCGATGTGGGGCAGGCGTGCAGGCGATGGCAGATTCCCACCTGGCGAGTCGCGCCGAGCTCGGGATCGTCGAGTTCGACGACACAGCCATCACGAAGAAACTCCGTATCGACCAGTGCTTCTTCGGGCGGCCTGACAGCCTGCAGCGTGATATCGCTGATGACCGCTGCCTTAACCCACTGCGTAGAATCGAACTTTGCGACAGTGGCAGCCAGGGCGGGTTGGTAGTAGCTCAACGCGACCAGCTCCCGGACCTCGGTTCCGATTCGATCCGGATCGTTCTGGATGCGAAGCTCCGGCGTGGCTTCCAGTGCGGCTCCTGCACCGGCAGCAAGAATGAAGCGCGGGTTGGGTACCCAGTTGTGGATCCAGCGACCATCCTTGCACCGGAAGTGGCCCTTGGGCGCCTTGCTGCCGAATACCCACGAATCGAAACCGGTGACGTCGGTGTGTTCGGCTCGCTGCCACACATACGATCCGGCACACAATGCACCCTGCAGCAGGGATGTCTCTACCCATTGTCCACGCCCGGTGACTTCGCGCGCGCGCAGTGCGGCGCTGATGCCCAGTGCCAACGCGAAAAATGCACCCAGACTGGGCCAGCTCGACGCCGAAAAAAGCGGACCGGCTCGTTCTGGACCTTGTACCGATCCGGGTGGCACATCGAGCTCGGGATGGAGATCGGGCAAAGCATTCATGTGGCGGACGGGACCTTCAGGCCAGCCACGCAATTCCCACTGCAAACCCGTACGCGCAGCGACAAGGGAGTCGTAGCCCGGCCGGTCCGAATGCGGGTTGCCGCGTCCGTAGCCGGTAATTGACCCGTAGACCAGGCGCGGATTGATTCGCTGCAGCGAGTCGTAATCGATCCCCAGCCGCGTGGCGGTTCCGGGACTGAAGCTCTCGATCAGTACATCCGCGCCGCGCACCAGAGACAGCAGTACGTCCTTGTCGGCCTCACGCTTGAGATCGAGAACGCCACTGCGCTTGCCTCGCTGCCAAGCCTTGTAACCCAACTGCGTGCGGAACGGGTCACCACCCGGAGGTTCGACCTTGATCACTTCGGCACCATGATCGGCAAGGATCATGCCGGCCATCGGCCCGGCGATGCCCCAGGAAAGGTCCAGTACGCGGATGTCCTTCAAGACTCCGGTCGTTGCGTGCTCATCTGGTGCTTGCTGGATCATGCGCATCCTCTCTGCGACTGGACCGATGTCGGATCAGGCTCTTGCCGCTGCCGCCATCGGTGCCACGCCATTCTTCCAGCAGTGCACAACCACCGGCAATGGAAATGAGCAATACGGAGCATCGATGATATCGGCCTCGATCGATGCGTCCAGTCTTGGGTCTGCCGAGGTTCGCATAATGTATATTATGTTAAATATGATTTTTCTCGGATGCGCTCGACTGCGCCTTACCGCGGATCTCGCACATCCAGTGTGCCGAGCGTGATGACTGCGATGCACAGCGCTCCTGTCAACGCATACAGCATCACCTCGTAGCCGCCGGTGGCGTCGAAGCTGACTCCTGCAAACGCCAGGCCGGCGGTTACCGTCAGCGTGATCAGTGGCGACATGGCACCCATTACGCGGCCATAACTTGCCAGGCCGAAGACCTCCGGCAACAGTGCACCCCACGTCGGTCCCGTGCCGCCGCTCGCCGTACCGAGCAGGAGCATCGCGACCAGCACGGCAACGCGCGATGGCGCGAGCATGATCAGCAGCACGCCACCGATCATCAGTACCAACGCAATCTGCAGCAGCGACTTCTTGTCGAGCCGATCGGCACCATGTCCGAACAACAGCTTTCCGACCATGCTGCCGACCGGCGCCGCGATCAGCAAGCGCCCCGCATCGCTCTGCGTCAATCCGGCGCCGACCAGGTACGGAGTGAAGTTCGCCAGGACCACCGTAATGGTGCAGAAGATCAAAGCCACCGGGGCCCCGATCAACCAGTACTCGCGGCGCGCAAGGATCGCACCGAATCGCAGCACAGCGCCCTGCCCTGCGACAGACCCGAGCTGTGTTCCAGCTTCCGGGCGCGGGGCGTTGCGCGTGGTCAGGAACAGCACGGGCAGCAGTAGCAGCACGAGAACGAGTGCGTAGCCTTGCAGTCCACCGCGCCACCCGTGGTGTTCGATCAGGTACAGAAATGCCGGTGGAACCAGAAATCCACCCAGGGAACCACCCAGTGCGGCGATGCCGAGCGCCCGTCCGCGCGTCGCGGTGAAACAGCGCGCCAGCATCGGATTGATCAACAGGATCCCGAGCAGGTTGTTCGCCACCGCCAGCGTGAGCGCGAACACGACGATGAACACCTCGATGCTGGGGCTCTGCGAAAGCAAAGCCATGCCGCTCGCGTATACCAGCGTGGCGATCGCCATCAGCAGGCGTGGGGAATGGCGGTCGACGAGCGCACCGAAGCCGGGCGCAAGCACGAAGGCCGCCAGGGTCGATCCCGTCATCGCGTACATCACCTCCGCCCTGGTCGCATCAAGTCCTTCCTGCAGTGGCAATACCAGGAAACTGAACGAATAGCTGTAGAAGCCGATCGCGAACAGCTGCGCGAGCAGCGCGCCGGCCACGACCGGCCAGTACGAGCGGGTAATGTCTGGAGTGGCGTCGTTCAATCGAACACCTTGCCGGGGTTCATGATCCCGTACGGATCGAACACGCGCTTGATCGCACGCATCGCGTCGATTTCGGTCGCACTGCGCGTGTAGCCAAGCAGTTCCTTTTTCAGCAGTCCTACACCATGCTCGGCCGAAATGCTGCCTCCGTATTCGCCAACCAGTGCAGCAATACGATGTGAGGCTGCGCTACAGAACCTGGCAAACACACGGCTGTCTGCATTTTCGGGCTGCAATACGTTGAGGTGCAGATTGCCGTCGCCGATGTGGCCATACCACACCACTTCGAAATCCGCGTATTCGCGGGAGATCAAGTCCTGCACTCTGTCGATGAAAACGGGAAGCTGCGGAATCCGCAGCGCGATATCGTTCTTGTACGGCCGCCAGCGTGCCAGGGTTTCGGACATCGCTTCGCGCAGCCGCCACAGTGCACGTGCCTGAGCGAGCGACTGCGAGAGCACGCCGTCGTGCACCCTGCCCTGGTTCATCAGCCGCATCAGCACGTCGAGCGCAGCATCGCGGTCGCCCTCCTCCTCGAATTCGAGCAGCACATAGAACGGAGCCGACACGGCAAGCGGTGCTTGCATGTCCAGCGCGCGCAGTACGCGCAACAAGCCGTTGTGTCCGAAGAACTCGAAAGCGTTCAAGGTGAACGTGCGCTGGAATGCGTGCAGCACGTCCAGAATCGACGCGAAGTCGCGTACCGCCAGCAGCATCACGGCCGCTGGGCCGGGCGGTGCGTGCAGGCTCAGCGTGGCCGATGCCACGATGCCCAGAATGCCTTCCGAGCCGACGAACAGGTGGCGCAGATCGAATCCGGTGTTGTTCTTGACCAGTCCGCGGTTCAGTTGCATCACTTCACCGCGCCCGTCGATAACCGTCAGCCCGCGGACCTGCTCGCGCGTCATGCCGTAACGGATCACGCGGATACCACCCGCGTTGGTCGCGATGTTGCCCCCGATCTGACTGGAGCCGGCTGAAGCAAAATCGACACCGTAGAACAGCCCCGCGTCGGCTGCGTGCTGCTGTAGTGTGGCGGTCACCATTCCCGCCTCGACCGTGATCGTGCGTTCGACCGGGTCGATTGCCAGCAGACGGCTCATGCGCTCTAGCGCCACCACGATCTCTCCGTGCGCGGCGATCGCTCCTCCGCTGAGTCCGGTACGCCCGCCGGATGGAACCAGAGGAATGCGCTCGTGACGTGCGAGATCCACCACCCCTCGCAGCTCCTCGAGGTTGCGCGGCAGCGCCACGCAAGCAGGACGGGGCGGTACCAGTGCGGTGCGATCGTTGCCGTAGTGTGCGGTTGACTGTGGATCGTCGATCACACCATCGGCGCCAAGCAGTTCGCGCAGACGACGTGCGATGACCTCTGGCGTTGTGGGCATGCTCTGCGTCTACGCGGTGTGTTCAGAACCTTCGTGGGTCAATGATTACCCTCACTCGAGCCGTCGCAACGGTGGCGGCTCGTACGTTCCGTCCAGCACGGACTGTGCTGGCTCGAAGAAGCGCAGCGTCAGGAACAACGGGGCATCGGTGACCGGCAACCAGTTGACGTTCTTCTCTTCCGGCGGAGTCCGCTGCAAACGTATTACCAGCGCTCCATCCTTGCGGTAGACGAGATCGGACATACGGTCGGTGATCGCGTAGCGGTCGATGGCGTTGGGAATCAGGTCCACCGTGCTGGCGTCGTAGACATTGAGTGCCCAGAAAGCATTGGCGGGTGGCAACTGCCCCGCCGGAAACACGATCTCATAGCGATGATTGCCGCGCAGCGGACGCCCATCGGCGTCGGTCAGGGTCGACAGATAGATGGTTTCTTCGGGTCGATTGCCCAGAAAGCCGTGAAATTCCACGATGGCCCGGCGCAGGTAATCGAAACCGTACTCACCGTAAACCTCGTTGGATGGTTTGCTCCAGCCCACGATGGACGGAGCCGCCAACGCTGAATCGGCCAGGATCCGATGGCCGTCTTCCAGCGCTCGCTGCAGGCCGCGTCGCAAGGCTTCCGGCAAGCGCTCAATATGCAGTTCCACGGATGGCCCGATGCCAACCTGATTCATCTGCGCCATCAGCAGCGCCTCCTCCGGCCGGCGCGGATTGCTGCGCAGAAAGTGGTTGAGGTGCTCGAAGAACGCCAGCGAGGTCAGTGCCGATTTGTCCGGAAGCACGTAGCTGGTGGATTCACGCTGCACGCCGTCGAGACGGATGCCGTGCATCACGGCACGGGCAGCCGGCAGATCGTCAGCGCCATTCACCAGCACCCGGCCCAGCAGATAGCCATAACGCGTCTTCAATCGCACCAGGTGGGTACCTGCAGGCACCTCGCCCTGCCACTCGGGCCCTGCCACCAGCAGGCGTTGGGCACCCGTGCCGGTGGTGCGCCGTCCGGTGTGTTGTACCTCGGAGTACAGATCCGTCCAGGTCAGCACGTAATAGCGTCCGGCAGTGTCCGGCACATCGACCAGCAGTGGTTTCTCCGACACATCCAGCCAGCCATTGAAATACAGCGTGCTGGTATTCGGCCCGCGTCCGGCGAACATGCCGCCGGGGCGCTCGAGGTTCTCCTGAAAGGCAACCTGGTTGATCGGCGCATACACCCCGTTGGGGTCCAGACCTTTGTTGATCTGTTCGCGCATCACGCGCAGATAGTCGATGACCGGATAACCGTACAGATAGGCTTGCAACCCCGTCGCATAGGCAAGCGCTTCCTGACGGTGGGCGATGATGGCCTGCGGATCCTTGCGGACCTGAGTGGGTGTGTCCGCCATTACGGTACTCCCGCACAGTGACAGCAGGATGCTGATCAGGACGGCGTGGCAGTGTCGCATGGCGTTTTCCTTATATGCTGTCTGGAATCTGGATCTTCAGTGCTGCGCACCGCAGCACCACATGGTCTCTGGAAGAATGAGTCAGCGTTGTGGGATGGCGTTCAGGTGCAGTGGAATGTTGACACAGACGCAGTGGTCTGTCGCCGGCCTTCCTGTCGACGACACTCATTGGACGGTGATCTCCAGCGAGTCTGATACCGGCTCACTTGCGGTCGGTTTGAATGCTGAATCGAGCTTGAGCACACTGAGCGAGATACGGCTCATGCCGGGGCGAACGGCACGCAGCATGATCCGGTTGCGAGTGGGCAAACCCGGTGTGAATTCGAGCTGTGCTTCAAGACTGCCCGGATTGCTCGATTTCACCGCCAGGACGGACGCCGGAACAGCATGCCGGCCAAGAAACGGCTCCCCACGGAAGATCCAGCCACCACCGAGGCGGCGGAAGCCGAACTCCGCAACCGATGCATAGATGGTCACCTGTGTGCCGACCGATAGCCGAGGAAGCAGCACCAGCTGGTATCCGCGCAGTACCGGGTGGAGCCGAACTTCCGTGACGTCGTCTTTGCTTGCGCCTCTGACCTGGTCGACGTCCAGTTGAATTCGATGCGCCTGGGTGTCGCCGCGGAAGTCGTTCCCATACATCCACCAGCCCAACAAGAACATTGCCGTGAGCACCACGACGCCGAATCGAATGAGTGCAGAGGTTCTTGTCATGCCGACTAGCAGTCATTTCTTCACTGGCAATTCTTCATGCTTTGGCAATTCACTGGTTTCCACACACCAAGAAGCTCTTGAACCCCAGAATATGTTCTGTTCATGCCTTATTCCTGGATCTTCGTCCAGTGTACCTGCTGGAACTACCATATTTTTATCGTCCTTCACTTCCCATGGCAATGATGAGCCGCATTTCTTGCAGAACGCCGTGGTCAAATACCTTGTCTGAGGAAAAGCATGTTTTCCGACATGCTCCGCACCTTTTACCCAATGGAACTGTGGAACAGGAACAAATACGTTTGCGGAATGCACGCTGCCAGTGGATTTTCTGCACCTTGAGCAATGGCAAAATTGGAAGCCTTTGAAGGGCGGCTCGATTTCATGCTCGACTCTTCCACGACGTGGTTTCCTTCGACGCCACAGCGCTATCCGGAGCGCATCGCATGCCAGGTCCACAGTCTCATGCGTTCGGCCATCGCCCAGCCGATAACCAGACGCGCATACAGGTCGATCACCACCGCCAGGTACAGCCAGCCCTCATTGGTCCACTGATAGGTTATATCGCCGACTCACTTCTCGTTCGGCACCGAAGCGTCGAAGTCTTGGCGAACACGGTCGGCGTCACCGGCAAACCGTGCTTCGATTTCGTCGTCGCCTTGAATTTCTTTGCCACCTTGGCTCGCACTCCCTGCCGCGGGTTCAGCGGCGCCGCTTTTTGGGGTCCGCTGGAGCACCTTATCCGGCGCAATTGATTTCGTCATCCAAGAGCTTTAGCTGTTCAATGATGCCAACCAACTTCTGGCCATTCTGGGTCAGAGAATACTCGGTCCTGGGTGGTACCTCCGCATAAACATGTTTGGCCAGCAAACCATAAGTAGTCAGCTTGCGTAGCCGTTCAGACAGAACCTTTGTTGAAATGCCTTGTACGTGACGCTCCAATGCTCCAGGGCGCGAAATTCCGTCAGAGATGGCACGCAGAACCGAGACAGACCACTTGCAGCCAACCACATCTTCAAGTTGCGCATAGGCAGATTTCACCGGGGGTGACATTTTTTATTTCCTCTGTTTTCCACAAGTTACACCAAAAGGTTACCGGGGCACCAGGAAGTGCCTGCTATGCGCGGGCCGGCGTTGTTCCTAGCATGCAGGTGTGCCGGTGGTGCTAACGAACCCAGGAGAAATGTCATGAAGGCCAAAGCCATTTTCTACCATGCCGGATGCCCCGTATGCGTTGCTGCTGAGCAGAACGTAGCCAACGCACTTGACCCTGCAAAGTACGACGTTGAGATTGTCCACCTGGGCAGCGACAAATCGCGCCTGAAAGAAGCGGAGTCTGCTGGTGTCAAGTCCGTGCCGGCCCTCGTCATGGGTGGAGCAGTGTTCCATATCAACTTTGGCGCTGGAATTGAAGCATTGAAATAGCCGTCTCATTTTTTCCTTGACCGTGGGGTGATGCTCACTCCTTGCCCCACTTGATCTGGAACTCGATTTCCTCCTCTTCCGCAGACCGCTCATGCTCAATATTGAAGCGGGCTTTTGCAGGAACGACGATTCGCTCGCCCGCGATCTGAATGGAAAATCGCTCGCCATTTTCGATGGCATCCGCAAAACGGCGTAGCTTGGCTGCGAACGCAGCCCTCGGGTAACTCTTCTCGATGTCTCGCTTGCGTTTCGCTGTCATGGCAGGGCTCCTGGAAGTTGCTGTTCGGATTCTTTGCCGCCTAACGCCTTAGTTGAACGAAGCCGCTTCGCGGCAGGAACAAGACAAGAAGAACGAGACGCCAAAACCGGAAAACTTCTCCAGCATGCCCAGACCCAAGTGTGCATCACCGAAGGAGAAGCGACATGGATTCATCGAAGCAAATCCGTTTTGACGTTTGACGCACTGTACGCGAAGCATCTTAGAGCATTGAAGCTCCAAGGCAAGGCACCGAAGACGATCGATGGTTACGCACGAGCGCTGCGCCGGGTAGCCGCACACTTCGATCGCTGCCCGGATCGACTGTAACCGGCCAAACACGGCCCGGTTCGGTCTCTCACAAAACCGGGTCAAGCGGGTCCAGCGGAATTGGGAGGCAAGACAGCATCAGCCGATGCGGAAGATGATGTGATCCTCCCAGTCTTCCTCGTGCACCTCGTCTTCGCTGATCATGCGTCCGGCGTACGATATCCCTGCGCGATGTACCGCATCGCGGTCGTTGCACACCAGATGGTGCCAGTCCGGCAGCTCCTTTCCTTCGGCCAGCAGACGGTAGCTGCAGGTTTCTGGAAGCCAGCGGTAATCGCTGATCGTCTGTGGTGTCAGCTCGATGCAGTCCGAGACACGCAGGCGGCGGTGAGCGTAGTCGCTGCAACGACAGGTTTGGGGATCGAGCAAACGGCAGGCCACGTTCGTGTAGTAGATGCGTTCGGTGTGCTCGTCCTCGAGTTTCTGCAGGCAGCACAGGCCGCAGCCATCGCACACGGATTCCCATTGCGCACGGCTCATGCGCTCCAGCGGAGTGGTCTTCCAGAACGGTGCAGTGGATCGGTTCATTGCGGCAGTGCCGGTTGTGGGCAGTGTGGTGCATGTTAACCGGGCAAACCCTGCAGAGCCTGTATACTGTACAAACAAACAGTACATGGGTTGAGGCTTATGGGCTACGCCGAGTTGCACTGTCTCAGCAATTTCAGTTTTCTGCGTGGTGCTTCGCACCCGGCCGAGCTGGTGGCACAGGCCGCACACGAAGGTTATCGCGCGCTGGCACTGACCGACGAATGTTCGCTGGCAGGCGTCGTCAAGGCGCATGTGGCAGCACGTATGCATGGCCTGCACCTGATCGTCGGTGCCGAGTTCCGGCTGGATTCCGATTGTCTGCTGGTGTTGCTTGCGCCGGATCGCGCGGCGTATGCCGAGCTGTCCGGCCTGATCACGCTGGCGCGCCGTCGCAGTCCGAAGGGTGAGTACACGCTGGGCTTGCACGATATCGAACAGGTGATCCATTGCTGTCTCGCGATCTGGCTTCCGGGTAGTGGTGCCGAAGACGGGCTCGCGGCCTGTGGCGAGGCATTGCGCAACGTATTCACAGACCGGCTCTGGCTGGGAGTCGAGTTGCTGCTCGGTGCCGATGACCAGGCGCATTACCAGCGACTGTGCGGCATTGCACGGCGCCTGGCGCTGCGGATGGTCGCCTGCGGTGGCGTGTTGATGCATGTGGCTGAACGCAAGGCTCTGGCCGATACGCTGTGTGCAATCCGGCTTGGAGAGCCGGTGCAGCAGCTCGGCACGCGACTTGAGCCCAATGCGGAACGTCATCTGCGGCCGCTGGCACGATTGCGTCGCATCTATCCGCCTGCGCTGCTCGCTGAAACATTGCTCATTGCCAGTCGCTGCAGTTTTTCGCTGAGCGAACTGCGTTACGAATACCCGGCCGAGGTGGTGCCGCCTGGTATCACGGCTACGGGCTGGCTGGCGCAACTGGTGGATGCCGGCGCGCAACGACGCTGGCCCGCCGGAGTACCGCAACGGGTGCGCGCGCTGCTGGACAAGGAGCTCGTCCTGATCGCCGAACTCGGCTACGAGCACTATTTCCTGACCGTACACGACATCGTGCAGTTTGCGCGCAGCAACGGCATCCTCTGTCAGGGGCGTGGTTCAGCTGCCAATTCGGCGGTCTGTTATTGCCTGTTCATCACGGAAGTGGACCCCGACCGCATTGCGGTGCTGTTCGAACGCTTCATTTCACGTGAGCGCAACGAACCACCCGATATCGATGTCGATTTCGAACACGAACGGCGCGAGGAAGTCATTCAGTACATCTACCGCAAATACTCGCGCGAGCGTGCGGCACTGGCGGCAACGCTGATCCGCTATCGCCCGCGCAGCGCGGTGCGTGACGTCGGCAGGGCGCTGGGGCTGGACCCGCTGTTCGTCGATCGGCTGGCGAAATCGCTGTCATGGTGGGACTGTCGCGAGGAACTCGCCCGTCGTTTCACCGAAGAGAATCTGGACGCTGCGACTGCAATTGCAGAGAAGTTGCTGTCGCTGGTGAACCAGATCCTCGGCTTTCCGCGCCATCTGTCGCAGCATGTCGGTGGCTTCATCATCGCGCGTGGCCTGCTGGCCGCACTGGTGCCGGTGGAAAACGCCGCGATGCCAGGACGCACCGTGATCCAGTGGGACAAGGATGACATCGAAGCGCTGGGGCTGCTGAAGGTGGATATCCTCGCGCTCGGGATACTGAGCGCACTGCGTCGCAGTTTCGCACTGATCAGCGCCGCGCATGGCGTCGAACTCGACATGCAGTCGATCCCGCACGAGGACCCCGCAACCTACGCGATGATCAGACGCGCCGATACCGTGGGCGTGTTCCAGATCGAGTCGCGTGCGCAGATGGCGATGCTGCCACGCCTCAGACCACGCACTTTCTACGATCTGGTGATCGAGGTCGCGATCGTGCGTCCTGGGCCCATCCAGGGCGATATGGTGCATCCCTACCTGCGACGACGCCGGGGGCTGGAACCCGTCAGCTACCCCGACGAGGCCGTTCGCGAAGTGCTCGAGCGCACGCTCGGCGTGCCGATCTTCCAGGAGCAGGTGATCAAGCTGGCGATGGTCGCGGCGGGTTTTTCGGGTGGTGAAGCCGATCAGTTGCGTCGCGCCATGGCGGCCTGGCAGCGCAACGGTGCGCTGGCCACATTCGAGCGCAAGGTGATCGACGGCATGCTTGCGCGCGGGCACCAGCGCGAATTTGCCGAGCGGCTGTTCAGGCAGATGAAGGGTTTTGGCGAATACGGTTTCCCGGAATCGCACGCGGCGAGCTTCGCCCTCCTCGCCTACGCCTCGGCGTGGATCAGGTGTCATTACCCTGCTGCCTGGTGCTGCGCGCTGCTGAACAGCCAGCCAATGGGCTTCTACTCGCCTTCCCAGCTGGTACAGGACGTACGCCGTCATGGCGTCACCGTGCTCCCGATCGATGTCGATTGCAGCATCTGGGACTGTACCCTCGAAAGCCACTCCTCATCCGTTGCGATTCGACTGGGTCTGCGGCAAATCGACGGACTGGCGCAGGCGACTGCCGTGCGCATCGTCGCCGCACGGCACGAGCACGCGTTCGACAACCTGCACGATCTCGCGCACCGAACGCAACTGCAGAGCCACGAGCTGACGCTGCTCGCCGGTGCCGGTGCATTGCAACGTCTGGGTGGACATCGTCGCCAGGCGCACTGGCGATCCGCAGCAATCGAGGAACCCCGTCCGCTGTTCGATGCCGTCGAATGTGCCGCAGAGATGGTTGCAGACGACGGCGTGCTGTTGGCGGCGCCTTGCGAAGCAGAGGAAATCGCACAGGATTATCGCAGCCAGGGCCTTACGCTGGGCCGCCATCCGTTGGCCATGCTGCGTGATCGGGAACCATTCGTGCGCTGTCGCACGGCCGCAGGACTGGCAGCGCTGGACGGAGCCCGTTTCGTGCGTGTGGCCGGCCTGGTCGCCGGGCGTCAGCGCCCCGGTACGGCCAGCGGCGTGCTGTTTCTGACCCTGGAGGACGAGACCGGCAATATCAATGTCATAGTCTGGCGTGACCGCCAGGAGCGTTTTCGCACGGCCTTGCTGCGTGCGCGGCTGCTGCTGGTCAAGGGGGTGCTGGAAAGCCGGGACGGCGTGGCCCACGTGATTGCCGGCGAGCTGATCGACCACAGCGCGGCTCTCGGCACGCTGCGCACGGTATCGCGGGATTTTCATTAGGCTGCGCCTGGTCGACGGCCAGCGCATCCTCACCTCAGCTGCTAGGCTTGTCGTTGGCACTGCAGCCCGTGCATCCGATATCCGCAAATACGATCCGAGAGACATTCCGTGGGAATCATCATTCGCCTCTATCACCGCTCCGAAGGATTGAGCAACAACCGTTTCAATACCTTTTTCATGGACATGGGCGAGAACATCCATGTCCATTACCGGGATCTGCGCATCGAGTTCAGCGTCGAGGAGTTCCTCGAGTTCGCTGACCTCTGCGAGACCTATATTCCGCAGGTCCGCAAGGAAATCGCCGCCGGGTTCCGCGATGGAGTGAATCCGAACACCAACCAGAGCGACACGATCAAGACCTTTTTCAACAAGAAGCCGCTCGGGCGCAACATCGTCTACAACCCCACACGCATCTCGCTGGAGGAAAATACAGACGGTTTTCACATCCACCTGCGCAACTACAAGCTGCTGCTGGACAGGGAGTCTTTCCTCAATTTCGCTCGCGCTGCACGTGATGTACTCGATCTGCGTGAACGTGCGGTCGACCTCGACGAGACACTTCGTTTGATCGAAATCAACGAGCTGACGCATCGTGTCGAGCAGATCAGGCGTGATGGGGATGTGGCCTCTGCGCGCGTGAGCGTAGAAAAGCCCTACTACCGCAAGCTTCTGCAGTTGTTCACCGGGCTCGGCTACACAAAACCCGATTCGAAGCGGGATGTTTACGAGATTCCGGGAGCGCGAATCGAGCTGCGGGTGATTGCTGCGACACCGCTCCCGACAGCCAGGGCGACCGTTGCCTCGACCGTGGTGCCGCTCGCCGAGTACCTCGGTGCCAACGCACGCAACTTCAGCCCCCGCGAGATCAACCTGCTGAAGCTGCAGGTCTTCGATTTCTACGAGTACGCGCGATGCAACAATCTTGGCGAGCGCTTCGAGTTCGAGCACACGAAACTGCTGTTCGATACAGCCAGCGACAGGGTGATATTCCCGGCACGCAATGCGCCTGCACCCATCGACCTCGATCGTGAGTGGATGAACTTCGACCGCTTCCTGAACGGACATGGAATCGGTTTCGTGAAGCCGATGAAGATCCCCTACGGTGAAGAGAAGCTGAAAAGGCTTGATGTTGCGTTTCGCGAGTACGTGCGCGAACACGTGGGTCGGTATCCCTGCGTAGCGAAGGTGCACCTGCTGAATCCGATCGAGTGGAAGAAGACCGGCAGTCGCACCGGACGTTACGACGTACCATTCCTGCATATTGCGTGGGCGAAGCTGGGTTCTGACTTCGATATCCTGATCGAACTCGACGAGCGCTATCCGGTTCCCGAAACGTGGGACCGCAAGTTTTTCTGGAAAGTATGCGGCTGTGACTACTATCACCTCGGTGAAGTCGATTTTCCGATCGACAATCCGTGGCAGGAACAATTCCCGAACATTCCGTTCCGCCACCACCTCGTCGAGGCCTACCTGTTCTTTCCTTCCCGCATGGACGTGACGGTAAAGGATCGCTACCTCGGCGGCTTTCCGGCACGCGAAGTGCTGTACGAGAAAAGCGATATCACCACCAACCTGCCCGCCTTCGTCGAGCAGCACTACGGGGTTTCGATCGAAACGCTGACACCGCTGAAGGGCGTGAGTTTCAACGAGGTATTCAGAGCAAGCACTGCCGGCGGCGAATACATCGTGAAGGTCATGAAGGGGGCGGAGTTCACTCCACCCAGCGAAGGGCACCGCGGTACGCACCTGCGTTACGAATGCGCGCTGCTCGAGGCGCTGGCACATGCCGGTGCGCCCGTGATCATTCCGCGCCGGGCGCTGGACGGGTCGCTGTGTCAGCCATTCGGCAAGTTTCACTGCATGTTGCTCGACTACGTGCATGCTGTGAATCCTGCTCGTCTGGAACGGGGGCACGTCGCTGCCGCCGGACACATGCTGGCTCAAGTACACCGTGCGCTGTTGCCTGAGGTTGCCACTACCGAGGCGTATCGCTTCACTGAATCGCTGGATTTCTGGCTTGCCGACTGTGCGAAGCTGCCGCTTCGGTTCAGTGATGATCCGGAGTTCCACGCCCGTTTTTCCGAGCTGCAACCGGGCATCGTTGCGGCACGCGAACGCATCGAATCAGACCGGAATATCCCGTGGGTCCATTGTCACGGCGATGTGACCCCGCGCAACGTGATGTTCGTCGACGGCCAAGCCATCCTCTACGACTTCCAGGCAGCCCATTTCGCCCCCCGCATTGCTGACGTTGCCGAAGCCGCTCTCGAGTTCGCATTCGTCGATCAGGAGTCGCGCATCGACAGGACGCTGTGTGATGCATTCGTCGCAGCTGCGGAGGAAATCCATCCGCTGAGCAAGGCTGAGCGAAGGCTGCTGCCGTCGATGATGTTCCTGCATGCTGCAATCAAGCTCGGCCGCCTGCTGCGCATGCAGGTGGTCTTCGGCAACAAGGTGAACATGAATTATGTCAACGCGTTCCTGGATTACGCGTCACAGCAGATCCCGACCTTGAAGCTGACTTCACGCAAGCGGCTCAGCGATGTCTCCCAGGCAGGTTGAACACCCCCATCAGCGCAGCGTGGTCGGACAGATCGCGCCACGCGCCGCTGCTCAGGCGCTGGCAGGCAACGGGTGCAACGCCGCGGTAGTAGATGCGATCCATCGGCAGCAATGGCTGCCAGATCGGGAATGTACGTGCGTGGCACCCCTCCAGTTCGAGAAACAGTTCTTCGACCCCAAGCCCGGTGTGGAGGTGCTGTCCGGCGCGGCGCCGCCAGTCGTTGAAGTCCCCCGCGATGATCAAGGGCTCGTCGCGCGGCACGTGCGAGTCGATGCGCGCAGCGAGCACCTCGAACTGCCCTCGCCGCTCCTTCTCGAGCAGGCCGAGGTGCACACACAGCGTATGTACGCGCACCCTGCTGCGCGGGATCTCGATCACTCCGTGCAGAATGCTGCGGCTCGAGCGTGGAAACACGGCGACGTTGATGTTTTCCCAGCCCACGAATGGAAATTTGCTCAGGATCGCGTTGCCGTGATCGCCCCTGCGGTAGATCGCGTTGCGGCCGTAGGCGTAATGCGGCCATGAACTGTCAGCCAGATATTCGAAATGAGGCTGTTCCGGGTAGCTGTAGCGACCTTCATGGCTTCGCCGTCCGCTGTGCCTGCCGTGGATTTCCTGCAGGAACACGAGATCGGCACGCGTCTCGGTGATACGGGCACGCATCGCGTCGAGCACGAAACGGCGGTTTCCGGAGCAATAGCCCTTGTGGATGTTGTAGGTCAGTATCCGGATCTGACGCGCCACGGTGTGTCGTCCTGCGGTGATGGTCGCGGACGGCGGCAGGGTGCGCGACGCGCGGGGCACCGGATACTAGCCAATGCCTGCCGTGTGCGGCAAGCGGGATCCGCGATCACTGCCATACCGGCCAAAGATGCAGCCTGGCGCTAGCAAAGAACTTGCCAAGCGAGGGGCTGAAAAAAATGATGAACACAAGATATTGTGTTTTGAAGCTCCGCAAGTACACTGCATCTTGAGTTTGCGCTCTCCCCTGCATAGCAATGACCCGATGTCGGGCAGCGGTGTTCTCGTGCACGGCGGAAGACCTTTCGGAAAAACTTTCACAACATCAACCCGGCAAGAATCACGAGCGAGGCGTACATGTCCATCGAAGTACTGAAAGTTGCACACCCCCTGCGGCGCACGGAACCCGGCACCGCACTGCAGTCGGCGTCGGAGGATATCTGGGACCGCAAATACCGTCTGAAAGACAAGGCGGGCAGCCCGATCGACGAGACCATCGACGCTACGTATCGCCGGGTCGCGCGAGCGTTGGCCGAGATCGAGCGTGAAGAGGTGCGTGAACACTGGTACGAACGTTTCGTATGGGCCCTGCGCAATGGAGCCATTCCTGCCGGGCGCATCATTTCGAATGCGGGTGCACAGGAGCACAAGCCGGCGACCTCGACGATCAACTGCACGGTGTCCGGCACCATCGAGGATTCGATGCTCGGAATCCTCGAGAAGAACCTCGAAGCCGGCCTGACCCTGAAGGCCGGTTGCGGGATCGGATACGAATTCTCCACGTTGCGTCCGCGTGGAGCTTACGTCTCGGGTGCCGGCGCCTATACCAGTGGTCCGCTGTCGTTCATGGACATCTTCGACAAGATGTGTTTCACGGTCTCTTCCGCCGGCGGGCGCCGCGGAGCGCAGATGGGAACCTTCGACATCAGCCATCCGGACGTGGTCGATTTCATCCGCGCCAAGCGTGAAAACGGACGGCTGCGCCAGTTCAACCTTTCGCTGCTGGTTACCGAGGAGTTCATGCGCGCGGTCGCGCAGGACGAGGAGTGGCCGTTGTCGTTTCCGATCTCGGAGAAGGAACGCAACCCGGATGGACGTGGCATCGACGATGACGAAGACATAATCTGGCGTCATTTTCCGCAGACCAAAGGCTACGTATGCGATGCCGAAGGTCGGGTCGCCTGCCGCGTATACCGCAAGGTCAAGGCGCGCAAGCTGTGGAACGTGATCATGATTTCGACGTACGACTTCGCCGAACCGGGTTTCATCCTGATCGACAAGGTCAACGAACTGAACAACAACTGGTTCTGCGAAAACATCCGTGCCACCAATCCCTGCGGCGAACAGCCGTTGCCGCCGTATGGGAGCTGTCTGCTCGGCTCGATCAATCTGACCCGCTTCGTGCAGTCACCGTTTCGCGATGAAGCGCGTTTCGACTGGCCGTCGTTCCGCGAGGTGGTTGCGGTGTTCACGCGCATGCTCGACAACGTGGTCGAGATGAGTGGCCTGCCGCTCGAGCAGCAACGCCATGAAATCGAGCACAAGCGCCGTCATGGCATGGGCTTCCTCGGGCTCGGTTCCGCACTTGCGATGCTGCGCCTCAAGTACGGCAGTGCCGAAGCGGTCGAGTTCACCGAACGTGTCTCGCGCGAGCTCGCACTGACCGGGTGGCAGACCGGACTCGAACTTGCTCGTGAAAAGGGACCGGCTCCGATCATGGACGAGGTGTTCACGGTCACGCCAGAAATGCTGGCGAAGCGTCCGGAGATGGTGCGGGATGGGCACAAGCCGGGCGATCTGGTTCCCGGACGCGTGCTGCATGCAACCTACAGTCGCTACATGCAGCGTATCGCCAGCGTGGCCCCCGATCTGGTGGCCTCGATCGCCGCCGAAGGCTGCCGGTTCACGCATCATTCGTCGATTGCACCCACCGGAACCATCTCGCTGTCGCTGGCGAACAATGCGTCAAACGGCATCGAGCCGAGCTTTGCGCATCAGTATTCGCGTAATGTAATTCGGGAAGGCAAGAAATCGAAGGAGAAGATCGATGTGTTCTCCTACGAGCTGCTGGCCTACCGTGAGCTGGTGAATCCGCATGCGACCCCCTACTCCAGCGACCCGGGTGAGCAACTGCCCGATTATTTCCTGACCAGCGAGGACGTCATCCCGCGTCAACACGTGGATATACAGGCCGCAGCGCAGAAGTGGGTCGATTCGTCGATCTCGAAGACGATCAACGTGCCGACGGACATACCGTTCGACGATTTCAAGGACATCTATTTCTACGCTTACCAGAGCGGGCTCAAGGGCTGCACCACGTTCCGCTTCAACCCGGAGGCCTTCCAGGGTGTGCTGGTCAAGGACAAGGATCTCGAGAAGACGACCTACCAGTTCAAGCTCGAGGACGGATCGACCGTCGAGGTGAAAGGAAACGAGGAGATCGAGTACGACGGCGAGATTCACACCGCGGCCAATCTGTTCGAAGCCATGAAAGAAGGTTATTACGGAAAATTCTGAGGAGCACAGCGGTCATGACGGTCAAGATTGCCAAGCGCATCGTCGGTTACAAGGTGCTCGACACCGCACAGGACAAGGCCTCGACAGCCGAGGAACTCGAGCGCGCCATCGAGAGAATGAGCGAGAACATCTCGAGGCCGGACACCCTTCCGGGTGCGACGTACAAGATCAAGACGCCGCTGTCAGAGCACGCCCTGTACATCACGATCAACGATATCGTGCTGAACCCGGGCACTGCACACGAGCAGCGACGCCCGTATGAGATCTTCATCAACTCGAAGAACATGGATCACTTCCAGTGGGTACTGGCACTCACGCGAGTGGTGTCGGCGGTGTTTCGCAAAGGCGGCGACTGCACCTTCCTGGTCGAAGAGCTCAAGGCCGTGTTCGACCCCAAGGGCGGTTACTTCAAGAAGGGCGGACGTTTCATGCCGTCGCTGGTCGCCGAGATAGGCGAGTGCATCGAAACGCATCTGATCGATATCGGGATGCTGCAACCACCGGAGATCAGCGAGCATCAACAGAAAATCATGGATGAGAAGCGGGCTCAGTTCGAGACGAACAAGGTAAAGGCGAACGTGCAGGAGCACAGCCCCTACCCTGCTGGAGCCCAGCTTTGCAGCAAGTGCATGACCAAGGCAATGATCATGATGGATGGCTGCATGACCTGCCTGAGTTGCGGCGACTCCAAGTGCGGCTGATCGGGCACCTGTTTGCGGCGTTGGCTTTATCCGCCGCCGCGAACAGCTACGCTGCTCCGCCCGCGCCGGACCACGCTACCGGCGCGGCGGCAGACACGCAAACGCAGCACGAGACGAACCCGGTTCTTCATCGGCGGGCACGCAGCGTCGAACTGGACGCGCCGGTCACCCGCTTGCCGGGCAGGAATTACCAGGAGCAATTGCGCCGCGACATCGAGATGCGCTCCGATCGGGCGCAAGATGCAGCCATCGGTACGCTCGACGACCTCGATGTCGCGGGACTTCCCGCGGATTCACGGGCACCGTTCGTGCTGCTCGATGCCGAAGTAGCCCCGGGAACTGCGGCACGCCTGGCATGGCAGCCCGAAGAATCCTTCGAGGGCATTGCGGCTGCGACACCGGTACTGGTGGTGAACGGTACGCTCGACGGCCCCGTTCTCTGCCTGACTGCTGCGGTGCACGGCGATGAGCTCAACGGTATCGAGATGGTCCGACGCGTGCTGTACGACATCGATGCACATCAATTGAAGGGTACCGTGGTTGGTGTGCCGATCGTGAACCTGGTCGGCTTCCGGCGTGCATCGCGCTATCTCGCGGATCGTCGGGACCTCAACCGACACTTCCCCGGTAACCTGCAGGGAAGTTCCGCTTCGCGAATCGCGTATTCGTTCTTCAATGAAATCATCGTCCATTGCAACGTACTCGTCGATCTGCACACCGGATCGTTCTACCGCACCAACCTGCCCCAAGTGCGTGGGGATCTGCGCCGACCCGAGGTGGCACGGGTAGCGGAGGCCTTCACGTCGACCGCGATCATCCACAGCCCGGGCGCATCGGGCACCTTGCGTCGAGCTGCCGTTGAACACGGCGTACCGACCATAACGCTGGAGGCGGGTGAGCCGATGCGACTGCAGGAACAGGAGGTCGAGCACGGCGTCCAGGGGATCTTCGCGCTGATCGATCAACTCGGCATGTATCGCAAGCTGCGCGTCTGGGGCAACCCGGTCCCGGTGCACTACCGGTCGCGCTGGGTGCGGGCCGACGCAGGTGGTATCCTGTTCGCGCGTGTGAAGCTTGGACAGAAGGTGGCGGTAGGAGATCTGCTTGGCAGTGTCACTGATCCGATCACGAACCTGCGTGCCGACATCGTTTCTCCTTATGCAGGACGGCTGATTGGCAAGGCAGTGGATCAGTTCGTGCATCCAGGCTTTGCTGCCTTTCATATCGGCATCCAGACGCGATCTGACGATCTGGGTCCAGTGCCGTCAAGCAAGGTGCAGCAGGACGACGACGAGCGCGACGATGTGGATCCGGAGTCGCGCGATGGTCTCGAAGACTCCTGATCGATCATGTCCCGGAT
This sequence comes from Pseudomonadales bacterium, assembly GCA_024234165.1. Lineage (NCBI taxonomy): Bacteria > Pseudomonadati > Pseudomonadota > Gammaproteobacteria > Pseudomonadales > Pseudomonadales bacterium. The sequence continues at coordinate 230,012 of JACKOP010000001.1, read as the reverse complement.
CCATGGCCACAGCGAGGAGGTTTCCCGATGAACCAGCTCGAACAACTCCGCACGATGACGACCGTCGTTGCCGATACCGGCGATATCGAATCGATTGCGGCGTTCCGACCCACGGATGCCACGACCAACCCGTCATTGCTGCTGAAGGCCGCGCAGAAGGCGGACTACGCCCACCTGCTCGACGACGCTCTCGCATGGGGAAACCGTTATTCGGGAGAGCAACGCGACGCGGCGATCATGGACAGGCTGGCCGTCAACTTCGGCACGGAAATCCTGAAACTCGTTCCTGGCCGTGTATCCACCGAAGTCGATGCCCGGCTCTCGTTCGACACGGATGCGACGATCCGGCGTGCCGAGGGATTGATTGATCTCTATGAGCAGCTCGGCATCACGCGCGAACGCGTTCTGATCAAGATTGCGTCGACCTGGGAAGGAATCCAGGCCGCAGCCACGCTGGAGCGACGCGGCATCCGCTGCAACATGACACTGCTGTTCGGCTTCGCCCAGGCAGTTGCGTGTGCTGACGCCGGCGTCAGGCTGATTTCACCGTTTGTCGGGCGCATCCTGGACTGGTACAAGAAACACGAGGGGCGCGACGCGTACCCTGCAGATGAAGATCCGGGCGTGCTTTCGGTCAGGCGTATCTACTCTTATTACAAGCATTATGGCTATGCGACCGAAATCATGGGGGCGAGCTTTCGCAATCTGGACCAGATCCGGGCACTCGCGGGCTGCGATCTGTTGACGATTGCACCAGCACTGATGAACGGTCTCGAAGCATCCGAGGCAGCGCTTGCGCGCACTCTGGATCCACAGGGCAAAGGGGCCACGGCTCCGGACAAACTCGTACTCGACGAGCATGACTTCCGCTGGGAACTGAACGAGGATGCGATGGCGACGGAGAAGCTCGCCGAGGGCATCCGTATTTTCGGGGCCGACATACGCACGCTGCAAACCTTCGTGCACAACCGCGGCAAGGCTTGAGTCGGTCTATACTCGGTCGGTAGTCGATGTGAGACATTCATTGCGGACACTCCGACCCGATGCCCGATTCTTCAGCTTCCGTTCCAGCAAGCGAGACGGACGCTCCTGATGCGCCACTCTTTCGTGATCCGTTGCTCGACGCACTCGTGTACGTGGCGCGCGAGCGCGGCGTGCAGGTATCACGCGAGGGCCTGATCGCGGGGCTGCCGCTGGAACGTGGTCGCCTGTCCCCTTCGCTCGCGTTGCGCGCAGCAGAGCGGGCTGGACTCGAAGCAAAGGTTGTCGAATCTTCGCTGGATCGCCTCGACGGCGATACCTTGCCGGCAATCCTGCTGCTGCGTGACTCGCAGGCTTGTGTGCTTCTGGCGCGCGACGGTGAACGCGCCAAGGTGCTGCATTGCGGTGCAGATGCACCCGCTTCGATCGACATGCAGGTGCTCGCCGACGGATATCTCGGCTCGGCGTTGTTGACGCGCATGGCTTTCAATTTCGACGAACGTGCCCCCGAGGTCGGCATCGAGCGTGGGCCCCACTGGTTCTGGGGCGCCATGCGGCAAAACCTGCCGCTCTATCGGGACGTGATGCTGGCAGCCGGCATGGTCAATGTTTTCGCGCTGGCTTTGCCGCTGTTCACGATGAATGTCTACGATCGTGTGGTTCCCAATCACGCCGTGGAGACCCTGTGGGTCCTGGCTGTGGGAGTGGCTCTGGTACTGCTGGGTGATTTTTCCCTGCGCTCGATGCGGGGTTTCTTTCTTGATCTCGCGAGCAAGCGGGTCGATCTCACCCTGTCGGCATTCATCATGGAACGCGTACTCGGGATGCGTCTCGAGGAACGGCCGGCCTCCGTAGGTTCGCTGGCCGCGAATCTGCGCTCGTTCGAGACCGTGCGCGATTTCATCACGTCGGCGACCATCACGGCGCTGATCGATTTGCCGTTCACGGTCATATTCCTGGCCGTGATCGGATGGATTGCCTGGCCAATGCTGATACCGGCAGTGCTTGCGATGCTGTTCGTGACCGGATACGCAGCGACGGTCGGCACGCGCATCCATGAGTTGGCCGTGTCGTCCTTCCGCGCTGGTGCGATGCGCAATGCAACACTGGTGGAGAGCCTGGTCGGGCTTGAAACGGTCAAGACGCTTGGTGCCGAAGGCGTCATGCAGAAGCGATGGGAACGCAGTGCGAGCTTTCTCGCCCACACGGGTGCTCGACAGCGCATGCTGGCCTTGTCGACGATCAACGTCGCGTTGCTGTCGCAGCAACTGGTGATCATCAGCGTAATCGTCATCGGGGTCTACCTGATAGGTGCGGGCCAACTCTCGCTCGGCGGGCTCATAGCTTGTTCGATGCTGGGTTCGCGTGCACTCGCACCGATGGGACAGATTGCAGGCCTGATGACGCAGTACCACAACGCCATGACCGCGTTGCAGGCGCTCGACCAGATCGTCTCTCACCCGGTGGAGCGACCACACGGCGCCCGCTTCCTGAGCCGCCAGTCTTTCCGCGGCGATATCGAGTTTCGAGATGTGGGCTTTTCGTACCCGAATACCGAGGTCAACGCACTGCGAGGTGTGAGCCTGCGCATTCGCGCCGGAGAAAAGGTTGCGATTCTGGGTCGCACCGGCTCGGGCAAGAGCACGCTGTTGCGCCTGATCCTCGGCTTGTACCGCCCGCTCTCGGGGGCTGTCCTGATCGACGGGATCGACCTGCGCCAGCTCGAACCCGGTGAACTGCGACGGAGCATCGGCTATGTACCGCAAGATGTGACGCTGTTTTATGGCACGCTGCGCGAGAATCTCACGATCGGAACGCCGCATGCGGAAGACACCGATATCCTGCACTCGGCGGACATCGGCAATATCGCGGAATTCGTCAATCAGCACCCCAAGGGGTTCGATATGCCGGTGGGCGAGCGTGGTGAATCGCTGTCCGGCGGCCAGCGTGAAGGGGTGGCGATCGCGCGTGCCGTTATCAACAAGCCACCCATCCTGCTGCTCGATGAGCCAACGGCAGCAATGGACCATTCGAGCGAAGACACGGTCAAGAGGAAGCTGCGCGAGTTCTGCAGCGATCGCACGATGCTGGTCGTGACGCACAGGACCTCGTTGCTCGACATCGTCGAGCGCATCATCGTGATCGACAACGGCAAGATCGTCGCCGATGGGCCCAAGGCAACGGTAATCGAAGCACTTCGCCAGGGTCGCATCGGGAGAGGCATATGAACCAGCCGACCCCGATTGCTGGGCATCGACAGACCCTGGCCGATCGCTGGGCCGCGTTCGGCAAACCGTGGGTCGATCGGGTGTTTGCACGCTGGTTCGATGTTCCGGGTGAAGATCGCCTTGACTGGGCCGAGGACGCGCATGCTGCACGTATCGCACGCGATCCGTTGCGTGCACGTGCACTGCTGCACATGACCTCCCTCGTCGTCCTGCTGTTGATTCTCTGGTCAGCACTGGCACACATCGATGAGGTGACGCGCGGAGTAGCGAAAGTCGTACCTTCACGGCAGGTGCAGGTCATCCAGTCGCTGGACGGGGGCATCGTTTCCGAAATTCACATACGCGAAGGCCAGATCGTGGATGCGGGCCAGTTGCTGGTCCGGATCGATGCCACGCGATTCGCATCCGCACTGGGCGAAAACCGCGCACAGAGATTGTCACTGCTAGCGAAGACGCGCCGACTCCAGGCGATCGCGGACGGGAAGCCGTTCGAGGTGCCGGCAGAAGTCGCGTCTGAAGCGCCTGAGATCGCGGCTGCGGAGAGGCGGCTATATGAAACCAGTCTGGCCGAACTCGAGGGACAGGTCGGCATCGCGAGTCAGCAGCTGGCCCAAAGGGAACAGGAGCTGCGAGAAACCAATGCACTGCATGCGCAGGCTGCACGTAACCACGATCTCGCTCACCAGGAATTGGCGCAGACGGAGCCGCTGGTTGAATCAGGCGCGGTGTCGGAGGTCGAGATATTGCGTCTCAAGCGCGATGTATCACGCTTGCGTGGCGAGCGCGACCAGGCAGCAGCGCAGATCACCCGTGTGCAGGCAGCAATCGATGAAGCCAAGCGCAAGATCGGACAGGTCGAACTTGATTATCGCAATGCCCGTCGGGTCGAACTTGCAGATGCTACCGCCATGCTGAACAGCCTGGTCGAGAGCAGTCTGGGGCTTTCCGATCGAGTCAAGCAGGCAGAGGTTCGTTCACCGGTGAGGGGTACCGTCAAGCGCCTGCTGATCAATACCCAAGGCGGCGTCGTCCTGCCGGGACGCGATATCATCGAGATCGTGCCGCTCGACGACACGCTGCTGCTCGAGGCGCGCATTGCACCGCGCGACATCGCGTTCCTGAGCCCGGGGCAGCAGGCTCGCGTCAAGTTCACTGCGTACGACTTCGTCGTGTATGGGGGCATGGATGCAACGGTAGAAAGCATCGGTGCGGACACGATCACTGATGAAGACGGCAACGCGTATTACCTCGTGCGAGTCAGAACGACCAAGCCGAGCCTCGGCGACGATCTCCCGATCATTCCGGGCATGATGGCGGAAGTCGACATCATGACCGGTCGCAAGAGCGTCCTGAGTTATCTCATGAAGCCGGTGCTGCGCGCACGGCAATATGCGTTGACAGAACGATGACCCGACACATCCTCATCAGCAAAGATCAGATCGTATCGGCACGCTGGAAGGAAGCCTTTCCTGCTGGAACGGTAGCCGGATCCGTTGCCGCAGCACAGACCCTGATGGAGGAGCAGGTGATCGTATGGTTGCACGTACCGTCCGTGGCTGCGAAAGCCATCGCCACCCCGGCAGGTGTGATCGGGCTCTTCTCCCCCGCTCGCCTGATCGTTCTGTCTGATGTGCCGTCCGACGAGCAGGCTCTGGATCTCATGGATTGCGGCGTGGTTGGCTATTGTCACTCCTGCGCAGGACCAAAGAGTCTGCACCAGGTCGCTGCGGTCGTCGAGAATCGCGGGTTGTGGGTCGGAGAAGGCCTGCTGCGACGCATGATCAGGGCCTCGCAGGCGGCACAGTTGCCGGCAGCGCCGGATCCGGAACTGCTGACCAGATTGTCGATCCGAGAGCGTGAGGTTGCCCTGGCAGTCGCAAACGGCGCGAGCAACAAGGAGATCGCACGGGAATTGGAGATCACCGAACGCACCGTCAAGGCACATCTTGGAGCAGTCTTCGCCAAGCTCGATGTGCGGGATCGCCTTCATCTTGCGCTTCTCTTGCGTCGCCCTTCCTGAGCAGGTTCATGCGTGTTCGGCATTTTCGGCCAACTGCACGCGGCCTGCTGCGATTGTCCTGCTCCAAGTGGAGCGTCTAGTACTTCTGTACAGTCCATGGGCATGCATTTGTTCGCCTAGACTTGACGCACAAAGAGTTTTTCGCCACTGATTCGCGCTCCGGGGACATCCTTCATGGCTGATTCGTCTCTCACCATTGCTATGGTGAAGTCACTGAGCGGCATAGTCTATGCGCGTGCCGCAGACGGTCACATCAGGGCACTGCACGTCGGTGACACGATTCGCGAAGGCGAAATCGTGGTAACGGAAGATGGCTCACGGGTCGAGCTCGAATTTATCGATGGCACCCAGTTTGATGTCACAGAAGGCAAGATTCTCGCCATTAGCCGAGAGATGATGACGGAAGGCGGAACGGATGCTGACGAGGCAACGATCCAACGCACCACAATAGACGAACTCATCCAGGCACTGAGCGAACGTCGTGATCTCAGCGAAGAGATGGAGGCCCCGGCAGCCGGCCTGGGCGGTGGGGAATCGGGCGAAGCACACGGTTTCGTTCGAGTGCTTCGAATTGTCGAAGACATAGGTCATCCGAAATTCGCATTTGAAGGCACGTCCCGTGAAGTTGGGACCGTGTACCCTGGTGAAGCCACGACCGCGACCACTGCGACGACGGCCACGACACCGACGACGGCGACGACCGCAACCACGGCGACTACGCCGACAACCGCCACGACACCGACGACGGCAACGACCGCGACCACGGCCACGACCGCTACGACGGCGACAACCGCGACGACAGCCACTACGGCTACGACAGCGACTACGCCGACTACGGCCACGACACCGACGACCGCAACCACGGCGACGACGGCGACCACCGCCACGACGGCTACGACGCCGACGACGGCAACGACGGCGACCACCGCCACGACACCGACAACTGCGACGACGGCAACTACCGCGACGACAGCGACTACGCCGACCACGGTCACAACTGCGACGACGGCCACGACCGCTACGACGGCGACGACCGCAACCACGGCGACTACGCCGACAACCGCCACGACACCGACGACGGCAACGACCGCGACCACGGCCACGACCGCTACTACGGCGACAACCGCGACGACAGCCACTACGGCTACGACAGCGACTACGCCGACTACGGCCACGACACCGACGACCGCAACCACGGCGACAACGGCGACCACCGCCACGACGGCTACGACGCCGACGACGGCAACGACGGCGACCACCGCCACGACACCGACAACTGCGACGACGGCAACTACCGCCACGACACCGACAACTGCGACGACGGCAACTACCGCGACGACAGCGACTACGCCGACCACGGCGACGACCGCGACTACGCCGACCACGGTCACAACTGCGACGACGGCCACGACCGCTACGACGGCGACGACCGCAACCACGGCGACTACGCCGACAACCGCCACGACACCGACGACGGCAACGACCGCGACCACCGCCACGACGGCGACCACCGCCACGACGGCGACCACCGCGACGACAGCGACTACGCCGACAACCGCGACGACAGCGACTACGGCCACGACACCGACTACGGCCACAACTGCGACGACGGTGACGACCGCAACCACGGCGACTACGCCGACAACCGCCACGACCGCTACGACGGCAACGACAGCGACGACGCCGACCACAGCGACGACGGCCACGACCACGACGACGGCCACGACCGCGACTACGCCGACAACGGCGACAACCGCGACGACGGCCACGACGCCGACTACGGCGACCACGGCCACGACCGCAACCACGGCGACTACGCCGACAACCGCCACGACACCGACGACGGCAACGACGGCGACCACCGCCACGACGGCGACCACCGCCACGACGGCGACCACCGCCACGACGGCTACGACGCCGACGACGGCAACGACGGCGACCACCGCCACGACACCGACAACTGCGACGACGGCAACTACCGCGACGACAGCGACTACGCCGACCACGGCGACGACCGCGACTACGCCGACCACGGTCACAACTGCGACGACGGCCACGACCGCTACGACGGCGACGACCGCAACCACGGCGACTACGCCGACAACCGCCACGACCGCTACGACGGCAACGACAGCGACGACGCCGACCACAGCGACGACGGCCACGACCGCGACGACGGCCACGACCGCGACTACGCCGACAACGGCGACAACCGCGACGACGGCCACGACGCCGACTACGGCGACCACGGCCACGACCGCAACCACGGCGACTACGCCGACAACCGCCACGACACCGACGACGGCAACGACGGCGACCACCGCCACGACGGCGACCACCGCCACGACGGCTACGACGCCGACGACGGCAACGACGGCGACCACCGCCACGACACCGACAACTGCGACGACGGCAACTACCGCGACGACAGCGACTACGCCGACCACGGCGACGACCGCGACTACGCCGACCACGGTCACAACTGCGACGACGGCCACGACCGCTACGACGGCGACGACCGCAACCACGGCGACTACGCCGACAACCGCCACGACACCGACGACGGCAACGACGGCGACCACCGCCACCACGGCGACCACCGCCACGACGGCTACGACGCCGACGACGGCAACGACGGCGACCACGGCCACGACCGCTACGACGGCGACTACCGCGACGACAGCCACTACGGCTACGACAGCGACTACGCCGACTACGGCCACGACACCGACTACGGCCACAACTGCGACGACGGCGACTACCGCTACGACCGCAACTACGGCGACAACGGCGACAACGGCAACCACGGCGACTACGCCGACAACCGCCACGACACCGACGACGGCAACGACCGCGACCACTGCTACGACGGCAACGACCGCGACCACTGCGACGACGGCAACCACCGCGACGACAGCGACTACGCCGACCACGCCGACCACGGCGACCACGGCGACCACGGCGACCACGGCGACCACGGCGACAACCGCTACGACCGCTACGACGGCAACGACGGCAACGACCGCGACCACTGCGACGACGGCCACGACACCGACAACTGCGACGACGGCAACCACCGCGACGACGCCGACTACGGCGACAACAGCGACAACGGCAACAACGCCGACCACGGCGACAACCGCGACGACAGCCACTACGGCCACGACACCGACAACTGCGACGACGGCCACGACGCCGACTACGGCGACCACGGCCACGACCGCGACGACAGCCACTACGGCCACGACACCGACGACGGCGACGACGGCGACGACGGCGACGACGGCAACCACCGCGACGACGCCGACTACGGCGACAACAGCGACAACGGCAACAACGCCGACCACGGCGACAACCGCGACGACAGCCACTACGGCCACGACACCGACGACGGCGACGACGGCGACGACGGCGACGACGGCGACGACGGCGACGACGGCAACCACCGCGACGACGCCGACTACGGCGACAACAGCGACAACGGCAACAACGCCGACCACGGCGACAACCGCGACGACAGCCACTACGGCCACGACACCGACAACTGCGACGACGGCCACGACGCCGACTACGGCGACCACGGCCACGACCGCGACGACAGCCACTACGGCCACGACACCGACGACGGCGACGACGGCGACGACGGCGACGACGGCGACGACGGCAACCACCGCGACGACGCCGACTACGGCGACAACAGCGACAACGGCAACAACGCCGACCACGGCGACAACCGCGACGACAGCCACTACGGCCACGACACCGACAACTGCGACGACGGCCACGACGCCGACTACGGCGACCACGGCCACGACCGCGACGACAGCCACTACGGCCACGACACCGACGACGGCGACGACGGCCACGACGCCGACTACGGCGACCACGGCCACGACCGCGACGACAGCCACTACGGCCACGACACCGACAACTGCGACGACGGCCACGACGCCGACTACGGCGACCACGGCGACCACGGCGACGACGGCGACGACGGCGACCACCGCTACGACGGCGACCACGGCCACGACCGCGACCACGGCGACCACCGCCACGACGGCCACGACAGCCACTACGGCTACGACAGCGACTACGCCGACCACGGCGACGACCGCAACCACGGCGACGACGGCCACGACCGCGACAACGGCGACAACCGCAACGACGGCGACTACGCCGACAACCGCAACCACGGCGACCACGGCGACCACGGCGACGACCGCAACCACGGCCACGACACCGACAACTGCGACGACGGCCACGACACCGACAACGGCGACCACGGCCACAACAGCGACTACGGCCACAACAGCGACTACGGCCACGACAGCGACAACTGCGACGACGCCGACTACGGCGACAACCGCAACAACCGCAACAACGGCCACCACGGCGACCACGGCTACGACGGCGACAACCGCGACCACGGCGACGACCGCAACCACGGCCACGACACCGACAACCGCGACGACGGCCACGACACCGACAACTGCGACGACCGCAACCACGGCGACTACGCCAACCACGGCTACGACCGCGACCACGCCGACGACGGCAACAACCGCTACGACGGCCACGACACCGACAACCGCGACCACGGCGACAACCGCAACAACCGCAACAACAGCCACGACACCGACGACGGCAACGACCGCAACGACACCGACGACGGCAACTACCGCAACGACACCGACGACGGCGACGACCGCGACCACCGCCACGACGGCGACCACCGCCACGACGGCGACCACCGCCACGACGGCGACTACGCCGACCACGGCGACAACGGCCACCACCGCGACCACGGCCACCACCGCGACGACAGCCACTACGGCTACGACAGCGACTACGCCGACAACGGCTACGACGGCAACGACCGCGACTACGCCGACCACCGCCACGACGGCGACCACGGCGACCACGGCGACAACCGCAACAACCGCAACAACTGCAACAACTGCAACAACTGCAACAACTGCAACAACGGCCACGACACCGACAACCGCGACGACGGCCACGACCGCGACAACCGCGACCACGGCGACGACCGCAACCACGGCCACGACACCGACAACCGCGACGACGGCCACGACACCGACAACTGCGACGACCGCAACCACGGCGACTACGCCAACCACGGCTACGACCGCGACCACGCCGACGACGGCAACAACCGCTACGACGGCCACGACACCGACAACCGCGACCACGGCGACAACCGCAACAACCGCCACAACAGCGACGACGGCAACGACAGCGACTACGCCGACAACGGCGACTACGGCGACGACAGCCACTACGCCGACCACTGCGACTACGCCGATCAATCACCCACCGCTGGTCATGGTTGCGCCAGTGGTGCAACAGGTATTCGAGGACGGGTTACCAGGTGGACGCGAGGAAGGTGCGGCGTCGGTCGTGGTGACCGGAACGATCACGGTCAGTGATCTCGACGGACTCGAAGATATCGAGACGATCACGATCGCTGGGATCGCCTTCGATGTCGGCTCGGGAATGGAGGAGCTCGTCGGTCAGAGTGTCCCGACGCATTACGGCCAATTGACCATCACTTCCTACGAAAACGGGGTGTACGGTTACGAGTACACGCTGCACTCGGTGGTCGACAACGACAGTCAGGCAGGTGCAACCGATGATGGATTCATCGAGTCGATTCCCATATCGGTCAGCGACGGGACCGCGTCGGCTGCCACGCAGATCGACGTCACGATCGTCGATTCGGAACCGGCGATCCTCGATGTGGAAAATGCCGTCATCGTCAATGCGCCGGGCCTCTCGGTCACCGGTCACATCACAGCCGTTTCCGCCGATGGACTCGCCGGATTCAGTCTGGCCGGCAGTCTCGGTCTGGCACCTGAAGGAGTGAGCTACGCACTGCAGGATGACGGTACCCTGGTGGCAACTGACGTCACGGGCGATGTGTTGTTCACGATATCGCTCGACTCCGCCGGGAGCTACACGTTCACGCTGTTCAAGGCGTATGCCGACGTGGTTGCGTCGTCGCCTGACTTGGCGAATCTGGCACTTGTGCCGGGCAAACCTTCAGTGTCTGTGGAGACTTCGCTTTATCAAAGCTACGACGCACACACGGGTGCAGGCGTCGGAGATCCGCTTACCAGCGTGGTATTCAGCGCCGGATCTCGAAGCCTGAATCCCTCGTCGGACGGGCTTGGAATCGGCAACAACCTGATCGATGACCTTGGAGCCGGGTCGCCGGAAGTCCTCAGGATGAGCTTTGCTGACGCATTGACCGGGTGCTCACTGAATGTCGGCAATCTGAGCACCAATGATGTGCTGGTATGGAAGGTCTACCATGCCGGAACACTGATCGATTCGGGAACCATCAGCGGCAGCTACGTTGGCTCCGACGGGTCTGTGGTGAACATCACTGGAGACGAAAGCTCCGAATACTGGATCGATCTGTCACGCAACGGGCTCGAGCAGCACACACTCTTCGACACCGTTGAACTCAGTGCGGCCAACCACACGTCCTGGAAGTTCATCGGATTCGCGGTCGAAACACCGATCAGTATCGTGGAGACTCCGCTCGAGTTCGCGGTTCAGGGAACGGACAACGACGGTGACGTGTCGATGAGTGCCGACTTCGTCGTGAACATCATCGGCGCGGGCAACATGCTTTATGACCTCGAAGGCAACACGGTGTTTGCGGGAGACATAGGTCCTGATGTGTTCAAATGGTCGCTGGCCGACCCCGGGGCTCACGACACGATCGCTCATTTCGATACGCGCCCGGCGATCGAAGGTGGCGATATACTCGACCTGCGCGATCTGCTGCAGACGGAGAATCACGATAATCTCACCGGCTATCTGCATTTCCAGGCGACGGCAGATGGTGGTGCACTGGTACGGATCAGCCCGACCGGAGCCTTTACCGGTGATGCCGAGCACGATGCGGGAGTCCCGTTCCAGACGATCGAGTTGCAGAATGCGAGCGGTCTGCTCGCGATCGGCAGTGACCAGCAGATCATCGAGCACCTGATCAACAGTGGGAAATTGATGACGGACGGCTGATGCAGCCGTCCGTGCATCACGGTCATCGCAAGCGTTTGCGAGATGGAGCAGTGTGCGGATGCGTTATGTGCGACGCAATGTCGAAGGCGAAATCGTGGCCGTAAGCATGGAGCCGATCGAGGGGTTCGAAGCGATCACGGCGGATGCCACCGATCTCGTCGAGTTCGGGCAACGGGCCGGGGTCGTGCAGTCGCGCCTGGCCGAATCCGACCGCGAGGTCGTGCGGGTGCTCGATGACCTCGTGAACGTACTGATCGAGAAAAATCTGATCCGTTTCACCGATCTGCCACTGGCTGCGCAGCGCAAGCTGTTCGAACGTCGCGAGTTACGCGGAGGCGGGACGCACCTCGGGTTGCTTGGAGAGGATCACACACTCCTCTGAACCGGTTCAGCCCGACACTGCTTCATTGTCCAGCATCAGCGTCACCGCAGGACCCGTGGCACCATCAAACCCCAGTTCAACCAGCGTGCGCAGTTCGGCGGCGCTGTCCACGCCTTCGGCAAGCGTACTCAGACCTATCGAGTGCGCGATCATCGCCAGTCCACGCAAAAACACCTGGTTGGCCTGATTTTCGTCGATGCCCTTGACGAACGCAGCGTCGATCTTGATGTAGTCGATGCCGAGATCGTGCAGTTGTCCGATACGGGATACCTGATGCCCCACATGTTCGATGCCGAGATGGCATCCCAGCGGTTTCAGCAGTGCACACAGAACACGGAAATGTTCCAGGTGCTGAAACACGCCATGCTCCGGAATTTCGATCCACAGACGTACCGCATTTTCGCGAACACCGCCCAGCTTGCTCGCGATGCGATGCACGAGCACTGCGTTGTTCATCGCCTGCGCAGACAGGTTGATGCAGATATCGTCGGCACCGTGTTGCAGGCGTTCCAGCGCGAGGTCTACCACCATCTCGTCGAGGCGATGGAGGTTTCCGAGACGTGCCAGCCAAGGAACGAAATCTCCTGCGTGCAACCAGTCCGACGTTCTGTCGAGGCGCATGCGTGCTACGCATTCGTTGTGCAGGAAGCGTCCTGCTGCATCGACGACGGGATAACTGTGCAACTTGATCTGGTTCGGGTTCAGTGCATGGATGAAACGCTCTCTCCACACATCGAGCCCGTCGCGAGGCTCCCGCTCGTCGAACCGCTGGTCCGGAGCAGCCACCTGCACGCTGTCTCCTGACGGTTCCAGCGCAATGGTGAGTGCCGCATCGACGCGTGCCAGGATCCGTCCCAACTGATCTCCGTGACGGTAAAGTGTGGCTGCTGCCGGCAGACGGCACTCATCGGCCAGATCGAACTCGCGCGCGATCATTGCCATGCCTTCCTGAACCCTGCGTGCAAGGCCGGCAGCGTCGTCACAACCCGGAGCCAGCAGCGCAAAATCAGACCCGTTGAGTCGGCCAGGCATCCATTCAGCTTCGGCAGGCCCGATGCTCTCCAGAGTTCTTGCAAAACGTCGGATCAGTGCGTCCACGACCGGCCAGCCATGGTTACGGTTCAGTTCGTTCAGATCGAGCAGACGTGCAATGACCAGTACTCCGCGCGCACTCTCGTCCTCGCGTCCCAATGCCGTCAGCAAGCGTGCCATGAAATGCCCGCGGTTGAGCAACCCGGTCACGGCGTCGTGGTGTGCTTCGCGGCGCAACTGCTCCAGGCGTTGCGACTCGTCCTCGAGCATCTGGCGCACACGCTTGGCCAGGGCATTCATTGCACGCACAACCGCAGCAAATTCCGGTGTTTTCGGCACTCCTGCCGTAATGAAACGACGCGCCCCGATGGCTTCTGCCTGCCGCACGATGCCATCGAGTGGACGCAGGATCAGGCGCAGGATCACGGTACCCGCGATACCGGTCAGTACGGCCGCAGCGATGAACCAGGCCAGCAGACGCAGCGTGCTCGTCCACAATTCACGGTAAGCGAAGCGTGCGTGGCTGCTGAGGGTCAGAGTGCCGTACTGCTTCCAGCCGTCCTGCACCTGGGCGATGCCGGGCGTCACGTGCAGCGGAACCATGCGCATGAACCAACCGGGCGCACCATCGATGTGCACATCGCTGCGGCGCTCCACGATGACCGTCCCTCGGGGGTCGACGAGACGGATGCTCTCGTAATGGCCGGTGTCGAACTGGGAGGCCACAAGCAGCTCGATCGTGACCTCATCCTTCGGCATCTGCGACAGCGTCGAGGCCAGCGAGGCCGCGGTATCCACATTCTTCAGCAGCAGTTGCTCCTGCAGATAGGCTCGCGCCGACAGGCTGCTCACCAGCAGGCTTCCACTGAAGGCAACCATGGCGACCAATACGATGGCGAGCCAGAGTTGCTTGATGAGCGACATTGATCAAGCCCCCGACGATGAGGATCCAACGGCCATCAGTGTAGGCCTTCCAGTGCCATCCGGCGAAGCACATCCCGCCAGCGCGACAGCCTGGCGGTCGGGTCACGGGCCGCCGGGATGGCTGCACTGCCCAGCCACAAGCCTTCGCTATTGAAACCGAAGACGGGATGCAGATCGGGACGGCGCGAGGCGGGACGCACTTCGGACAGGAGGTTGTCCAGAACCAGTGGTTGCGCGTCTGCCTGAGCGTAGTACGCAAGCACCATATGGGCCTGGCTGATACCGCTGCCTGGAAGACCTGCTTCGGCACGCACGTAGGTGATGCGCATGCGCTCCACGGGTATGCCCATCAGGACCAGCGTGGCGTATTTGCCGATGCTGTAGTCTTCGCAGTCTCCCATTCCACGACCGAGCGCCTCGAGCGGCGTGGCCCAGTAATCGGGTTGCCCCCAGATTGCCGAATCATCCGCGAATACGACGTGACGGTTGAAGAATGCGTTTACCGCCAACAGCCTCTCGTGCTCGCTCATCATTCCCGATGATGCGATCAAGTCGATCCAGCTCGCGATCCTTGCTTCTGCCTCCACGCCGTAGCGCTCCCGTGCAAGATTCCTTGCACGGTCGAAATCGGGGTTGCCGACAGCGAACGCCACGCAGCCAGCACAGACGAAAATCAATAGTGCAAGAAAACGCACGACCGTCATTCTGTCGACATGCTGATACCGGCCCCCTTCGTGCAGCATCCCCTGGCAAATTCCATGACTACTGTGAAAATATCGCGGATCGCCTATAAAGCTAGCAGCTTCGGCCGCCGCCGTTGGATAGAATCGCCTGCCGTCACGATGAACGTGATGCAGTGAGCGCTTCGGACAGATGCGCGGGCAATCAAGCACGAGAAAGGAGTAAGCGGGACGTGTTGCGCACCAGGCTTCATATTGTGGTATCGCTCGCCTCGTTGCTGGGCGCGGGATCGGTTACGGCCTCGGGTACGCTGGAAGATCTGCGCAGCGTTGCGCGCCAGACCGTGACATCGAACCCTGAAGTACGCGCTGCCGTACAGGAGTACCTGGCTGCCGACGAAATGACGCGTGTGGCCAGCGGCGGCTACCTGCCGCGAGTCGACCTCGAGGCGGGGGTGGGACGGGAGCGTATCGACGATCCGCGGTATCTGGAGAGGGATTTCACGCGTGACCGTGTGAGCGTGATGCTGAGTCAGATGATCTACGACGGCTTCCGGACCCGTAACGAAGTCCGTCGGCTGAACCACGCAGCACGCACGCGTTGGCACGAGATCCAGGGCGAGTCGGAACGGCTCAGCGCGGAAGCGGCTCGCGCCTACTACGATGTGATGCGACACCGCGGGCTGGCTTCCCTGTCGGAAGAAAACTATGCAACACACCGCATGATCTACGAACAGATCGAACGCCGTGTGAAGGCGGGGGTCAGCCGCCGCGTCGATCTGGAGCAGGCTGCAGGTCGCCTCGCGCTGGCCGAGTCGAATCTGCTGACCGATGTGACCAATCTCCACGATGTCAGCATGCGCTACCAGCGCGTGGTCGGTGAGGTGCCGGCAGCCGAACTCGCCGAGCCGCAGATCACGGGCGGACTGCTGCCACCGTCGATCCGTGAAACGCTGGTACTCGCCTACGGGCAGAGCCCGCTCATGAACGCTGCGATTGCGTACGTGTGGTCCGCCGAGGCGGCAAAGGACGTGCAGAAGGCACGCATGCTGCCACGCTTCGATTTGCGCGCACGCCAGGATTACTGGCATGACAAGGACGATATCAGCGGGCGTTACGAGGACTCCGTAGTCGAACTCGTGATGACCTACAACCTGTACAACGGTGGATCCGACGTAGCCGAACGACGTCGTCTGGTGCACAAGGCGGAACAGGCGGTGGATCTGCGCGAAAGGACCTGTCGTGACATCCGCCAGGAAGTTTCCATTGCATACAATGACATGAACCGGCTCGAAGAACAGATGAGCTACCTCGATCGACACCAGTTGTCGATTGAAAAGGCCCGTGAGGCATACCGCCGACAGTTCGACATCGGCCAACGCACCTTGCTCGACATGCTGGACACCGAGAACGAGTACTATCAGGCCCGCCGTGCGTGGCTCAATGCGGACCGCGACCACGCCATCGCCTACACACGTGCATTGGCAGGAGTTGGCGGTCTGGTCCGTGCACTCGAACTCGGCACCGACCTGCACGAATTGCCCGCACCGGGTGGAAAGCCCGGTGAAGTTCCGGACATGTATCCGGTATGTCCTGCCGAGGAAAGTGCTGCACCAGCCATCGACAAGGAAGAACTGTTCCGCGAGGCGTTGCGCAAGCAGGGCGGCGCCCGGCCGGTGGCTGCTCCGCGAGCACCGTCTGCGCTGCCGTACCAGAAAGGCGGTGAAACCGAGGATTCCGGCAACACCGACAGCAGCAACTGAACCGCCGGAGTTGGCGGGTTGCAACGGCGGGAGCGCACCGGCGGCCTTCAGCCGACCTGCAGTACGAGCTTGCCGATGTGCGTTCCGGACTCCATGTGTCTGTGCGCCAGGGCAGCATCTGCCAGTGCATACACGGTATCGATGCGTGGTTGTACCCGCCGTGATTCGATCAGTGGCCACACGTGCTGCTCGACGCTGCGCGTCAGCGCGGCCTTGAATTCCGCCGAACGGGATCGCAACGTCGAACCCGTGAGTGTGAGTCGCTTCAGCATCAGCGGCATCAGGTCGACTGCAGTCTTCGCGCCGCGCAGAAATGCGATCTGCACGATGCGCCCCTCCTCGGCCGCAGCACGGATATTGCGCTGCACATAATCGCCGCCAACCATGTCGAGAATCACATCGGCGCCACGTCCATTGCTGTGGCCCAACGTCTGTTCGACGAAATCCTCATCGCGATGGTTCACGCTCAATTCCGCGCCCAGTTCGAGACAGGCACGGCATTTCTCTGCGCTGCCGGCAGTGGCGATGACGCGAGCTCCCTGTGCGTTGGCGATCTGGATCGCGATGCTGCCGATACCACTCGTCCCGCCGTGTACCAGCAGCAGCTCGCCACGTCGCAGTCCTGCACGCTGGAACACGTTGTGCCAGACGGTCAGCGTGGTCTCGGGCAACGCCGCGGCCTCGGCAAACGAGAGGCCTCGCGGCAACGGCAGGCATTGCCGTTGCGCCACGGCCGCGTACTCCGCATAACCTCCTCCGTTCAGCAACGCGCACACGTGCTGACCCACGTGCCAGCGATCACAGTCCCTTCCGATCGCGACGATTTCCCCCGCCACCTCGAGTCCAGGTATGGCGGATGCACCAGGTGGCGCAGGATACAGCCCCAGGCGCTGCAACACGTCGGGACGGTTGATGCCGGCACAAACGACCCGGATCAGCACCTCCCCGTCCGCAGGTACCGGAACGGCTGTGCGTCGTTCCTGCAGTACGTCCGGACCACCGGGGGAAGTGATCTCGATGCAGCGCATCGTCGCTTGCTGGTCGTTCATCGGCGAAAGCCCTTATTTGCGCAACGAATGCTGCAAATTCATTGTGCCATAATCGCGCCGGCCCTCTGCCGGCATTTCCGCTTCTGGTAAGCCGATCAATGAAGAAACGTCTTCTCCTGCTGCTGGTCATCGCCGTGTGCGGATTCGTCGTTGCCTGGTATGCGATGCGCGAAGTTCCGGTGACGGTGCGGCTCGAGGAAGTCGGGCGAGGCGACGTCGAACTCACCGTCACCAACACGCGGGCAGGAACCATAAAGGCCTGCCGTCGCGCGGCACTTTCGATGCCAGGCGGTGGGCGCGTCGAAACACTGCACGTGCATGAAGGGCAGGAAGTTGCCGCCGGCCAACTGCTGCTCGAATTGTGGAACGACGACCGCAAGGCGATGACCGCACAGGCGCAAGCACAGCTTGCGGCAGCCACCAACCGGCGTGAGCAGCAATGCATCGAGGCGGACAATTCCGAGCGCGAGGCCAAACGCGTCCAGGCGCTGCACGATCGCGGATTGGCTGCGCTGGAGGCTGCCGAAAACGCACTAACGCGGGCGCGTTCGTCTGCATTCGCGTGCCGTGCGGCACACGACGAGCAGCGCATCGCCGCTGCCAGTCTGGAAATGAACCGTGCCTTGCTGGCACAGACACGCCTGCATGCGCCGTTTGCGGGCATCATCGCCGAGATCAACGGCGAAGTCGGTGAGTATGTGACCCCTTCTCCGCCTGGAATCCCCATGCCACCGGCAGTCGATCTGATCGATTACTCCTGCCTGTACGTGCGAGCACCGATCGACGAAGTCGATGCCGGCCGCCTGCAGACGGGGCTGCGCGCGCGCATCACGCTCGATGCATTCGGCGGTCGTCATTTCGAAGGTCGCCTGGATCGCATAGCGCCCTTCGTGCGCGAGGTTGAAAAACAGGCGCGTACGGTCGACGTCGACGTACTGTTCAGCGAGCCCGCAGATCGCGAACACCTGCTGGTCGGTTACAGCGCAGATATCGACTTGCTGCTCGAAATGCATCACGACGTGCTGCGCATCCCGACCGAAGCGCTGATGGACAACGATACGGTCTGGCGACTCGACGCATCCCGTGGGCGCATCTCTCGCGTTTCCGTGCGTACCGGCATCCGCAACTGGAACTTCACCGAAATCGTCGACGGGCTGCAGATCGGTGATCGCATCGTTGTTTCGCTCGATCAGGAGAAGCTGGAAGACGGGTTGCTGGTGACGGCTGCCGATGATTGAGCTGCACGCAATCTGCCGCACGTTTCGTGTCGGTGACAGCGAAGTCAATGCGCTGCGCGACGTGACGCTCACGATCGGGCGCGGCGAATACATCACGGTGATGGGGCCGTCCGGCTCCGGCAAGTCGACGCTGCTGAACGTACTGGGCCTGCTCGATCGTCCTGATCGCGGCGAGTACCTGTTGGACGGCATCGCGACGAGCATGCTCGGGGAAGAGGCGCGTGCACGGCTGCGCCGCGACCACATCGGTTTCGTTTTCCAGTCCTATCATTTGATTCCCCGGCTCAGCGCCCGTGAAAACATCGAGCTGCCGCTGCTGCTCGCAGGCATCCCGGGGCGGGAGCGACGAGTTGCGGTCGATGCGGTACTCGAACGTCTGGGGCTCGGTGATCGTGCCCACCATCAACCTGGCCAGCTTTCCGGGGGACAGCGCCAGCGCGTTGCAATCGGACGCAGCATCGTGATGAAGCCGGAATTGCTGCTTGCAGACGAGCCGACCGGAAATCTCGACACGCGCAGTGGTGCGGAGGTCGTGGCGTTGCTGGAGGAACTCAACCACGACGGCATCACGCTGATGGTCGTCACGCATGACCTTGCGCTTGGCAAGCGCGCGCGTCGGCTTCTCGGCATGTGCGACGGCGCGATCAGCAGCGATATCGTGGCTGGAACCATCGATGCGCACGCTTGATCTGGTCGGCTTCACGCTGCTGGTCCTGCGCCGGCAGCGCTTTCGCAGCTTCATGCTGTTGCTGTCGGTCGGCATCGGTGTTGCTGCCGTACTGGTGCTGATTGCCCTCGGCGAGGGCGCCCGCGGTTATGTGATGCGCGAGTTCGAATTCATAGGCAAGGACATCGTCGTGATGTTTCCCGGTCGCAAGAGCACCACCGGCGGACTTCCGCCGGTCACCGGGGTGACCACGCGCGAGATCACGCTCAGCGACCTGACCGTGGTCGCGCGTACGGTGCACGGATTCGACGCGATCGCACCGCTGGTCATCGGCAATGCGGAAGTCTCGTTCGGCAATCGCGCCCGCGAAGCCGTGATCATCGGCAGCAACGCGGATTTCTTCCCGATGCGTCACCTCGCCATCGCTCGCGGCCATGCACTGCCCGTGCTCGACCTCACGCTTGGCAGTCCGGTCGCGGTGATCGGAAGCACGATCGAGCGCGAGTTGTTCGGCTCGCGTTCGGCGATCGGCGAGTGGGTACGCATGCGCGGTTACCGATTCCGTGTGATCGGTGTGCTCGAGGGACGGGGTGATTCCTTTGGCATGGATCTCAGCGAATCCATTTTCATACCGGTTGCATCGGCACAGACACTGTTCGATACCCAGGCGCTGTTTCGCGTCATGCTGCGCGTACGCCCGGGAGCGGATGTGGAGAATGTGAAACGCGATCTGCTGGTGCGGATGAGCGCACTGCACGATGGCAACGAAGATGTCACTGTAGTCAGCCCCGATGCGATGATCAGCACTTTCGACGGCATCCTGCGCATGCTGACGCTCGCGATCGCTGGTATTGCTGCGGTCAGTCTTGTCGTTGCAGGGATTCTGGTGATGAACCTGATGCTCATATCCGTACGCCAGCGCACCGCTGAAATCGGACTCTTGAAGGCACTCGGTGCTCCGGCGGCGCAGGTGCGCACGTTGTTTCTTGCGGAAGCGGGGTTGTTGGCTGCCGCAGGCGTGCTGCTCGGCTCCACCGTCGGCTATGCGGCCACGGCACTGCTCTGCCTCGTCTACCCCGAGATACCTTTCCATGTGCCGGTGTGGGCCACGCTCGCCGCCGCAGCGTTCGCACTGAGTTCTGCACTGCTGTTTGCGTGGCTGCCAGCCAGGCGTGCCGCAGCGCTCGAGCCCGTGCTGGCACTGGGCGGGCGTTGAGTCGTGCGTGCCGCAGATGCGCTGGGCTGGATCCTGCGTGCGCTGCGGGCCAGTCCATCACGCACCCTGCTCACCGCCACCGGCATCGCCGTCGGAATCTGCGCGGTAACGCTGTTGACCTCGATCGGTCAGGGCGTCCGGCTCTATCTGCTCGACAGCTTTTCCCAGTTCGGTACGCGCATCGTGACGGTGACACCGGGGCGCAGCGAGACGATGGGTGGCTCAGGACTGCTCTCCACGATACGCCCGCTGTCGCTCGCCGATGCGGCCTCGCTGCGCATGCTGGCGCACGTCGAGGCGGTCGTGCCGATGATCGCCGGTACAGCGAAGATCGAAGCCGGGCGTTTCCAGCGTGATACCGATGTCTACGCAGTTGGATCCGACCTGCCGCTCACGTGGCATTTTCGCGTCGCGCAGGGACGGTTCCTGCCGGACAGCGGACTGCGCAGTTCGCGCTACTTCGTTGTGCTCGGTTCGCGCGTTCGCCAGGAGTTGTTCCAGGGACGCAGCGCGCTGGGCGCCTTCGTTCGTGTCGGTGGCAGTCGCTTCCAGGTCATCGGTGTCATGGAAAGCAAGGGGCGTCTGCTCGGTTTCGATCTCGATGACGCGATCTACATCCCGGTCGACCTCGGGCAGACAATGTTCAACCGCGACGGTCTGATGGAAATCGACGTGGTGTTTCGTGCATCCACCACATCCGCCCTGATCGCGGAACGGATCCGCAACCATCTGCGCGAACGCCACGGTGAGGAGGACTTCACGATCTTCACGCAGGAAGACATGCTGGCGAGCCTGGACAAGATCCTCGGCGTGCTGCGCTTCGCGATAGCGGCAATCGGCGGTGTCGCACTGATCGTCGGTGGTGTCGGCGTGCTCACGATCATGAATACCGCCCTGGGTGAGCGCATCGCGGAAATCGGCCTGTTGCGCGCGCTCGGTGCATTGCGTCGCCAGATCACGCTGCTTTTTCTTGGCGAGGCGGTGCTGATCGCCGTGCTCGGCGGCGTGCTCGGGTTGCTTGCCGTGCTGGTTCTGGTTGCGCTGGCGCGCGCTGCCATACCAGGCCTGCCGATAGCCGTCGAACCGCTGTATGTACTGCTTTCGCTCGGGCTGAGCTGCGGGATCGGGTTGATCGCCGGGATCGCTCCGGCGTTGAATGCCGCCAACCAGGACCCTATCGAGGCGCTGCGCGACGAATGATCGAGGCGCCTGCAGCAAATCCTGGCGAATCAGCCCATGTTCGTGCGCGGCGTGACGATTTCCGCTGCGCAGTCAGGCAGTCCGGCGACGAAACGTATGGAACACCCACACGCAGGCGATGAGCACCAGACTCGCACAGCCCTGGTGCATCACCGCAGGCAGCAGCGGCACGACCTTCAGCAGGGTATAGACCCCGAGCAGGTACTGCGTCAGCACGAGCAGCATCAACGCCGCCGCGCTCTGACGCTGCGTGAGCGAATAGCGCCCGGCACGCACATGCAGCCAGAACCCGATGACCAGCGCCAGCAGAACGGTGCCGAGCCAGCGGTGTACGAACTGCACGGTCGCGGCGCTCTCGAACAGGTTCAGCCACCGTGGCTCCATCGCCATCACCGCCGTGGCGACCCAGCGATCTCCCATCATCGGAAAGGTGTTGTAGCCCCAGCCAGCACGCAGCCCAGCGACAAAGGCACCGTAGACGATCTGCAGCACCAGCACGATCCCGATCGCCGGCACGACTCCGCGCGGTGCGCTGCCAACCCGTGTTTCGCGACCCGTCGTACGCAGCACCAGCTGCAGCCAGAACAGGTAGCACATGATGAGGAACGCAATGCCCAGATGCGCCGCCAGACGGTAGTGACTGACCCGTGGCTCATCGACCAGGCCGCTTTTTACCATGAACCAGCCCATCGCTCCCTGCATCCCGCCGAGCAGCAACGCGCCGAGCAACGCCCAGCGCAGGCGCACAGACAGACAGCCACGTGCCCAGAACCACAGGAACGGCAGCAGGAACACCATACCGATCGCCCTTCCGAGCAGCCGGTGTACGTACTCCCAGAAGAAAATCCCCTTGAACTCGGCAAGCGTCATGTCCGGGTGATCGACGCGAAACTGCGGATACTGTTGGTACTGTTCGAATGCGCGCATCCACTCCTGCTCGCCGAGCGGCGGAAGCGTACCCATGATCGGCGCCCACTCGACGATCGACAGTCCCGATCCGGTCAGACGGGTCACACCGCCGACGATCACCATCGAGAATACCATCGCGATCAGCAGCCAGATCCAGCCGAAGATTGCCTCACGCGAACCACGAATATCATCAGGATTCATCGGCTGTGTGCTCCATCAGCAGGCTTTGCTGCCGGTTTTTCGTCCTGGATGTAGTCGGCGAGCGGCTTCGTCGCTTCGCCAACGACGTAATCGGAGACCTTGAACGCCCAGCCATCGATACGCCGTGCCAGGCGTGCGGCCTCCTCGCGCACTGCAAGGGGTGACTGCGTTGGCTCCGCCACGGGCCTTGCGCCGCTGTCCTGGGCATCCGGCGGCACCCGGGCTGCATCGACCCGCACTGCGAGCGTCATCCAGTTGCCGTCGGCGGCCTTGTGTGCACGAGCCTCGATCTGCAGTCCGTCGAAACACGTGATGCGTGTCAGCACCGCATCCGCGTGATCGCCTTCGGTTGCCTTGCGCACATCTTCGGGTTCCATGGTGAGAATCGAACGTGCAGCAGCGTCGAAGACGCTGATGTAGCGCGGCGCCTTGCCCGCAGGCAGGGATTGCGCATTCAGCGAAGCGTCGTCTCCCGAGGCGTTGCGCGTGGCGAGGAATTCCCGCTGGTCGCCGCGTTCACGTTCGACTGCCTCCACGCGCGTGAACGCCACACCGAGCAGCTTGCGTTCGATCCAGTCTGCGGGGTCAGCGAGCGGCTGTGGTGCCGTGTCGATCAACCACGCCTGCTGTTCGCTCGCTGCACGCACGAAACGTCCCCCGCGCGCCCCGCCGCTGTTGCCGATCAGCACACGTACGAGCGGCTCGTCGTCGCCAGCCCACACCTCGACCTGCACTGCGTCACTGTCGGGACGTTCGATGTCGACCAGTCCGAGCCGCCCCAGATACTGGGGCTGCGAAGTCTTGCGTTCGATCAGGCGTCCACTGGCGAGTGCGTCGAGCAGCGTCTGCAATTGCCTGAAAGCGGCCGGAAAGCCGTCGCGTTCTTCGACACCCCAGTGTTCGCCTTCACGCACCAACGTGACGACACTCGCACCCGAGCGCAGTCGCACCTTGTTCACCTGCGCCAGCCTTGTCGCCAGCTCCGGCAGCCAGCGTTCCTGCGTTGTCCATGCAGGGGCACGCTGATCGTGGTAGCCGAAAATCGCCACCAGCGCGACCATCACGGCAACCACACCCGCCGCCAGCGCCAGCCTGCCCTTCTGGTTCATCCGCATGAACGCGTCCTCTCGTGGCGCGTGAACGCAAGGCCGCGGCGCAAACGCCACCGGTGCCACAGCACGAGCAGCAGCGTGAGCATCAACGGCATCACGACGATGTTCAGCACCTTCAGCAGCGTTCCGAGGCGTTCGATGTCACGATCGAGCTGATGACGTACGTCGCGCAGCTGCTTGCGGATCCTCAGCTTTTCGTCCTGGAAGCGCAGCAGTGTCTGCTCCTGCTCGGCCGACAGCACCAGCTGGTTGCTCTCCTGCGTGCTGCGCTGCAGTTCACCCAGCTGGCGTTCCGTCTCGTCGAGGCGCTGTTGCAACAATTCCGCGCTCTCGCGATAGCGCGCATCGGCACTGCGGCGGATCTGCTGCACCAGTTCGAATGGGCGTGTGTAGCGACCGCGGCTGCGGATGCCGATCAGCGCCGAGCTGCCCGAGAGATTCTCGATGGCATTGTGCGCGAACGCACCGTTATCGGCCCACGCTGACGCAACCTTCTGCCCGAAGAAGTCCTGCACCTGGACCCAGAACCGGTCCGCCAGAAGGTCAGCATCGGCGACCACGATCACGTTGATCTCGGCAGCCTCGGCAACGTGCTCGTGTCCCTCGATCTGTGGACCATCAAAGGCGGATTTCACCGGGCCACTGATACGTGCGGCGAGCGTGAGACGTCTGCCCACGGGGGTGAATCCGTCGAGGAGCTTTCGGGGATCACTCGTCATCTGCACCTGCACCGCATCGAGCAAGCCTGCCTGTTCGCTCGTCTGCAGCAGCGGTTCGAATTGCGTGTGTGCGCCCGTGGCGGGTTCCAGTGCACCGGCCATTCCGAGATTGATCGACTCCAGGCTACCGCTCACCGCGTCGGCCTTGGTGATGTCGTCCGGTCCAAGACCGAGAAAGGCGATATGCGCAACCGGCGCACGATCCGCTGCAGTGCTGATCTGCAATGCAGTGGCCGGATCACCGACGACCTTGTCGCTCGCAAATTCGACACCCCAGGCAGCAAACAGCTCCGGCAGGTTCGACGAAGTCTCGCCGGGCCCCTGTTCCAGCGGATTCGCCGAGGTGCGAGCGGATTCGCAATACGGATCGACGTACACGATTGCCTTGCCGCCCTTCAGCACGAACTGGTCGATCGCGTAGGCAAGCGGGCGCGGCAGCCCGGCCGGATGCACGACCATCAGCGTGGTCACGTCGGGATCGATCGCATCCGCGGTGTACGCGATGTTGCGCACATCGAAGCCCTGCTGCAGTTGCTCCATGACGACCCAGGCCGGCGTCGGCTGGCCGCTCATCGTGTCGAAGCCACCGTTGATCTGCAGACCCGAAACGACACCGATGACCGGCTTTTTTACCGTCGTCAGCGCGGCCAGCATCTTGCTGAGTTCGTACTCGAGGAATTCTTCGCGCTCGGGCTGGAAGAACGGAATCACCTGCTGCTCGCCCCAGGCGTTGCTGCCGGCGAGCCCGAAGTAGACCTCGTCACTGCCATTGCCGAGCGGCACGGCCTGCAGCCCGAACTGGGCTGCCCGGTCCTCGTCTTCGGAAAATGGAGCCGGATCGATCACGTGCAGGCGGATACGCCCGTCTGCGAACAGCGCGTACTCCTGCAGCAACTCGCGTACGCGCTGCGCGTGGGCGCGCAGCGGTGCGATGTCGCGGGTTGCGCGGTCCGAAAAGAACAGGTACAGGTCAATCGGTTCGCGAATTCCTGCAATGATCTCGCGCGTCCCCGGCGAGACCGAATACATGCGGTTCTCGGTCAGGTCGAGACGAATGCGGCCGAACAATTGGGTGTCGAGTGCCATGAAGGCAAGGAATCCGACAACCAGCAACGCCAGAACCGCACGCGGGTAGGTCTTGCTACTCATGGCCATGTCGCTCAGTCCGCCTGTTTCAGCTCGATCACAACGGTCGTCGCCACCAGCCAGACCACGGTCAGCGCGACAAAGAAAAGCAGGTCCTGCAAGCCGATCACACCGCGTGCCACGGAATTGAAGCGGGTAAGGAAGCTCATCGATGCGACCGCATCGACCACGGTGCGTGGCGCCCAGGCGCTCACCGTGTCCAGAACCAGCGGAAAGCCGCTCAGGATGAACAGCAGGCACGCCACGGCGGTAAGAATGAACGCAATCACCTGGTTGCGGGTCAGTGCCGACATGCACGAACCGATCGCGATGAAACCGGCTGCCATCAGCCAGCTCCCTGCGTAGCTTGCGAGAATCACGCCGTTGTCAGGACTGCCCAGCACGTTCACCGTGATCCACAGCGGAAAGGTCAGTACGAGCGCGAGTCCCGTGAACAGCCAGGCAGCAAGGAACTTGCCGAGTACCGCCTGCAGACGTGATATCGGCAGCGTGAGCAACAGTTCGATCGTGCCGCTCTTGCGTTCCTCTGCCCACAAGCGCATCGCGAGCGCAGGCACCAGGAACAGATACAGCCAGGGGTGAAAACTGAAGAACGCCACCAGGTCGGCCTGGCCCCGTTCGTAGAATCCACCGAGGTAGAACGTGAATGCACCGCTCAGCATCAGGAAAATCAGTACGAACACATAGGCGAGCGGCGTCGCGAAATACGCCGCGAATTCACGGCGCGCGATGATCAGCGTCATGCCCATCATGCCACCTCCCGCGTGATGTCCCTGAATACCTCGTCCAGACGACCGCGTTCGACATGGAGGTCATCGACCAGCCAGCCGCGATCATGCACCAGGCGCGCCACCGCCCCGAGCGGATTCGCACCCGGACGGGCCAGCACCACCAGTCGGCGTCCTCCCGATCCGGTCTCGACTGCCGCAACCGAGTCGAGCGTCGCGAGTTCGCTGCGCGCCACGGCTGCATCGGCTTCTGCGGTGCCGGCGCTGAAATGCACGTGCACGCAACGGTGGTAGCGTGAACGGGCCTCGAGCTCCTGCGGCGTACCGTCGGCTACGATGCGCCCCCCCGCAATCACGATCGTGCGATTGCACACCGCGCTGACCTCTTCGAGGATGTGCGTCGATATGATCACGATCTTGTCGCCCGACAGGCCGCGGATCAGCTCCCGTACCTGGTGCTTCTGGTTGGGGTCGAGGCCGTCGGTGGGTTCGTCCAGGATCAGCACGCGCGGGTCGTGCAGCAGTGCCTGTGCCAGCCCTACTCTGCGCTTGTAGCCCTTGGAGAGCGTCTCGATGCGTTGCCGGTATACATCGTCGAGCCCCATGCGTTCGACTGCTGCTGCCACGCGCTGTTCGCGCTCGCTGCCGCGGTAGCCGCGCACTGCACCGATGAAGCGCAGAAACTCCAGCACCGTCATTTCTTCCCAGGCCGGTGCACCCTCCGGCAGATAGCCGATCAAGCGCTGGGCGCCACGCGGATCCTGCTGCACATCGTGGCCGCACACGCGCACGCTACCTGAACTTGGCGTGATGAAGCCCACGATCATCTTCATCGTGGTCGACTTGCCGGCCCCGTTGGGGCCGAGGAACCCGAGGATGTCGCCCGGGCGCACGCTGAAATCGATTCCGCGCACAGCAGGAATATCACCGAAATCTTTCGCGAGCTGCGCGATCTCGATCATTTGCGGACCTCCACCGTGTCATGGCCGCAGAAAACGGCGGGCAACTATACGCAGCGCTTCTTTTATCAGCAACCGCATGGCTGGGGTATTGGTGTGGGGAGGGCGCGGGTCACCCGGCACTCACGAAGTTGTGCGGCGACAGCGGCGCACCGGCCTCATGACGGTAGGCGACCAAGGGTCCGCCCGAGCCAGCGCTGTAGTCTACACAGACGGCAGAGGACGACAGCAATGAGGGCAGACCGCTCATCCAGTAGTGGCCAAAAAAGGTGGGCTTGCCGACCGCAATCCGGGACTCTCCGTCCCACCAGCGTACGCGCACGTCGCGACGCGAGATGCCGTCCTTGTCCTCGAACGCGTGTCCGTCCGGCAGCTGCACCTCGATTCCCTTGGTCAGGAACTCGACGGCCGCAAAGGTGCTCATCGACGTGTCTGCCTCCGCGGCAGTCGGCTCCTTCGTCGCTTCAGGCAGCAGATGCCTTGGCAGGCAGTTCCGGTCATCGAGCCTGGGAGACAGCCAGGCCATGGCCGGTTCGTGCCAGCAGGCGTGCACGACGCGCAGTTGCGGCAGTTCGAGCCAGAGCGGCAGTGTCAGAAACCAGTCGATGATCTCGCGATGCAGCCCCCTCTTGTGTTCGACCTGGGCAAGGAAGGCTGCGTGCTGCTTGCGGTTCTTCAGGCCCCAGGGCTCGCGCCGGTGCGGACGCAGGTACTCACCGGGATCTTCGGCATCGGGTGTGTGCCAGGCGATGGCGTTGAGTTCGTGGTTGCCCATGACGGCGAGCGCTGCACCGGCGTCGATCATGCGGCGCACGGTGCGGACTACTTCCACGCCGCACGCGCCGCGGTCGATGAAGTCGCCAACGAAGATGGCCTGTCGCTGCGGGTGGCGGCGGGCACCGGCGCGCTCACGGTAGCCGAGTGCATCCAGCAGCGCGTCGAGCTTGTCGAACTGGCCGTGCACGTCGCCGATGATGTCGTAGTCCACGTCTTGCCGCTCCCTGCCCGAGGCGCCTGGCGGTGGTGGATGGAGGGTACTCCATCCGCGTGCGGGCTGTGAGGCGCGCATGGGCAAGCAAGCTCGCGCCCACGCCTCCCGCGCTGCCTCCCGCGCTGCATTGGCGCTGTCCACTCCCCTCGCTTATAGTGCGGCCCGCGTCCCATCGGGTGCCGCAGTTCGAGGAATTTCGCGCGAGGGAGTTCGATGTTCCACAAGGCCTTCCGGTCGTTTCTGATCGTGTTGTTCGTGCTCTTCGCCTTCCCGTTCGCCACGGTGCGTGCGGGTACCGGTACCACCACCGAGCGACCGGCTTTCGGCGTTCTCTATACAGCATGGATCGATGCTGGCAAGCCATCGGCAACAGTCCGGATCCGCCTCACCGACCATCCCGAGCGGGTGCGATGGATACGCTTGGAAGCGGATCCTGCACGTTACCGCGACTTCAAGGGCAGCGGCACGGTCACGCGCGAGGGGCATTTCGTGCGCTGGACGCCACCGTCAGAGAATGCGTATCTGCAATATCGCGTCTCGCTCGAAAGCCAGCGCGCATCGGGCGCCTTCGACGGCCGGGTCACCGCCGACTGGGCGTTGTTTCGCGGTGAACGCCTGGTGCCGATCGTTCGGGTCGACGTGGAAGACGGTACGCAGTCGCGTTCGAAGATGCGCCTGAACGTACCGGACGGCTGGGCAATCGAGTCGATCTACCCTCGTTATACGAGCGGTCGGCTCAGGATCGACGATCCACGCAAGATCTTCGACCGTCCTGCCGGCTGGATCCTGCTCGGCAAGCTCGGGGTGCGACGCGACACGATCGGCACGACCAGGGTTTCGGTTGCCGCACCTGTAGGCGAAGGCTTGCGGCGCATGGATATCCTGGCGCTGTTCCACTGGACGGTGCCGACGCTGCAGAAGATCTTTCCGGAGTTCCCCGCGCACTTGCTGGTCGTGGGCGCCGGTGATCCGATGTGGCGCGGTGCGCTGTCAGGACCCTGGTCGCTCTACGTGCATGCGGACAGACCGCTGCTCAGCGAGAACGGAACCAGCACGTTCCTGCACGAACTGGTGCACGTCGCGATGCGCGCGCGCGGTGAACCGGGCGCGGACTGGATCGTCGAGGGGCTCGCGGAATACTACTCGCTGGAGGTGCTGCGACGGTCAGGCACGCTGAGCGAACGGCGTTTCGAGCAGGCGCATCGCAACCTCGCCGAGTGGGCTGCACGCGCGGGCGGTCCGCTGGATGCCGAACACTCTGCGGGTGCAACCACGGCACGTGCAGTCGGTGTGTTGCGTCGGCTCGATGCGGAAATCCGCTCGGCGAGCAATGGGCGACACAGCCTCGACGACGTGGTCGCCGAACTGGCCAACGACCGGCGACGGGTCAGCCTGGAGCAGCTGCGCACCAGTGCGGAACGATTTGCCGGTAAACCGCTGGCGGCCCTGAGTCCTGCAGCACTGCAGTAATGAAATTTTGGACATCTGCTCACCCGGTCGTGTCCTGACGGCTAGTATGCGCGCGCCTGCGCAGCGTTTGCCGGAGTATCTGTCCCGACCATGCCTCGCGTACCGCTTCACTATCTGCTTGCTCCACTGATCGTGCTGTTTGCCGGTTGTGATGACGCGGCGCTCGAGAACCCCGATGCCGCCCGGCAGACCATACGGCCGGTCAGGACGTTTCGCGTTACCCTCGGTGAACAGGTCGAGCAACGCAGCTTCCCGGCACGGATCGAATCGGCGCGCCGTGCCGATCTGAGTTTCCGCGTACCCGGCACGGTCGCCGACATCCTGGTCCGCGAAGGAGACACGGTCGCCGCAGGTACCGTACTGGCACGCCTGGATGACACCGATTTCCGTATCGAACTGGGCGATCGCGAAGCGAACTACCAGAACGCGCAACGCAACTTCGAGCGTGCGCGCGAACTGCTGCCGAAGGGACATATCTCGCGGCTCGACCACGATCGCATCGAGGCTGCCTGCAAGAGTGCCGAAGCCGCCCTGCAGCAGTCGCGCCGCAACCTGGCGTACGCCGTGCTCAAGGCACCGTTCGCCGGCAGTGTCGCGCGGCGCATGGTACAGCGCTTCGAGGAAGTCGCGCCCAAACAACCGGTGATCATGCTGCAGCAGCTGCATGCGCTGGAGGTCAAGATCGACTTGCCCGAACGCCTGCTGCGCAGCCTCGATGCACATGCGCACATGAGCGTGGACGGCGCCGCATCCGAAGCGTCTGCGTGGGTCGTCTTCGACGGCATTCCGGAACGGCACATCGCACTCGAACTCGTGGAAGCGGCCACGCGTGCCGACCCCCAGACCCAGACCTACGAGCTCACGTTCCGCATGACCGATGCGGCCGAGCTCGTCGTGCTGCCGGGAATGAGCGCCACGGTCACCGTCGACATTTCGCGGCTACTGCGCGCAGAGCCGCAAACATGGGTTCCCGCTTCGGCAGTGACGGCAGACGTCACACTGGCAGCGATGGTATGGGTACTCGACCCGGCGACGATGAAGGTCGCCCGGCGTGCGGTGCGCACCGGCGAGATGCAGGATGATCGCATCCGCATCCTGTCCGGCTTGCGCGAAGGTGAGGAGATCGTCGCCGTCGGCGTTGCACACATGGCCGACGGCGTTCGCGTTTCACGCATGCCGGTCGCAGAGCAGGCTGCTCCGCGCACGGGAGAATCCGGTTGATCCGGTTGCAGCGATGAACCCGGGAGAATACGCACTCCGCAATCCCCTCGTATCCTGGCTGTTCGTGCTGCTGTTGTGCGCGGGTGGTACCTGGGGCTTTCTCGGCATGGGCAAGCTCGAAGATCCCGATTACACGATCAAGATGGCAAAGGTCATCACCTGGTACCCGGGCGCTTCCGCTGCACAGGTGCAGGAAGAAGTGACGTATCACATCGAGGATGCGATCCAGCGCATGGAGCAGGTCAAGCGCCTGCGCATGTCGATCTCACGCCCGGGCGTGTCGGACATCCTGATCGAGTTCAAGGACAGCTATCGTGCCGCGGAATTCCCCGCCATCTTCGACGAATTGCGACGCAAGATCAGCGATGTGCGACGGCAGTTGCCCCCCGGCGCACAGGACCCGATCGTGGTCGATGACTTCGGCGACATCTATGGTGTCTACGTCATTCTCAGCGGCGACGACTACAGTTGGCGCGATCTGTGGGATACCGCGGATACGATCAAGCGCGAACTGCTCGGCGTACGCGGGGTACGCAAGGTGGCGATCGAGGGTGAACAGCGCGAGGTGGTCTACGTCGATATCTCGCGTGCGAAGCTTGGCGAGCTCGGTGTCTCGCCACAGCAGATCGCGGCGGTGCTGCAGTCACAGAACCTAGTGGCCGACGCAGGACGCGTGCGCGTCGGCGACGAGCTGCTGCGCATCGAACCGAGCGGGGAATTCGCCTCGGTGGCAGCCATGGGTGACGTGCTGATCGGTGGAGATGCCGGACGCCTGGTGCGACTCAGTGACGTTGCGCGAATCACGCGCGCGTACGAGGACGTGCCCGGGCGGATGTTCTACGTGGACGGACGCCCTGGTCTGTCGATCGGGGTGTCGATGTTGCAAGGCGAGAACGTGGTCGAGGTCGGTGCCAGGGTGCGCGAGCGACTTGCCGCATTGACGCCGGTCATACCGGTCGGCATGGAACTCAAACCGGTCTATGACCAGCCCACAGCGGTAGCGAGTTCGGTGCAGGATTTCCAGGTGAACGTGGTGGAGTCGCTTGCGATCGTGCTCGCGGTGCTGCTGCTGTTCATGGGATTGCGTGTCGGGCTGGTGATCGGTGTCGTGTTGCTGATCACGATCGCGGGAACGCTGTTCCTGATGCACGTATTTGACATCGAACTGCATCGCATGTCGCTCGGGGCGCTGATCATCGCGCTTGGCATGCTGGTCGACAACGCGATCGTGGTGGCCGAGGGCATGCTCGTGCGCTTGCAGGCCGGAGCGGGCACGCTCATTGCTGCACGTGACAGTGTCGGGCGCACTGTATGGCCACTGTTCGGCGGAACCGCGATCGGCATCGTTGCGTTTTCACCGATAGCCTTCTCGCCCGATACGACCGGCGAGTTTGCCGGTTGGCTGTTCTGGGTGGTCCTGATCTCGTTGCTGCTGTCCTGGATCACCGCAATCACGACCACGCCGCTGCTGGCTGCCCTCGCGTTTCGCAAGACCACTCTTGCAACCCCGCATGCGAGCATCGAGCCGTATCGCAGCCGGGGGTTTCGTCTGTTCCGGGCGCTGGTTGCAACCGCGATGCGCCATCGCTGGATCACCATCGGCGTGACGCTGCTGCTGTTCGGCGCATCGCTTGCTGGCTTTGGTGCCGTCAAGACCGGTTTCTTTCCGGCATCGAATACCGCAATGATGTTCGTCGACATCTGGGAACCGGAAGGAACCGACATCCGCCGCACGCGCGAGGATGCCCTGCAGGTCAGCAAATTCCTCGCGGCGCAGTCCGGCGTGAAACGTACGTCGATTGCGGTCGGTGGTCCACACCAGCGCTTCACGCTCGTCTACGACGTCAAGGAGATGTCGGATGCGTACGCACAGATCATCGTGCAACCGGATTCGCTCGAACGCATCACCGAACTCGGTGCCGCAGTGAAGGAATTCATGCACGCGGGGATGCCGTGGACCGATCCGGTGATCAAGCAGTTGCGCATCGGTCCGGGACGTGACAGCCGCATCGAGCTGCGCTTCAGCGGGCGTGACGCTGAAGTGCTGCGTGGACTCGCGGAGCAGGCGAAAGCCATGATCCGCGCCGATGGCGGCGCAATCGACATCCGCGATGACTGGCGTGAACCGGTCAAGGTGTTGCGTCCGGTGTTCGACGAACAGCTCGGACGTCGACTCGGCATCACGCGTGAGGATCTCGCCAGGAGCCTGCAATACGCCGTCGAGGGAGCACCGGTCGGGCTCTATCGTGACGGCATACGCCTGCTGCCAATCCGCATCCGCGCACCCGAAAGCGAGCGCGGTGACATCAGTGAGCTGCGTGATGTGCCGGTCTGGAGCCCGCTGCTGCACCGTGCGGTGCCGGTTTCCCAGGTGGTTTCCGGCTTCGAGACCCGGTGGGAGAATGCGTTGTTGCGTAGTCGTGATCGTCAACTCACGATCACGGTCTCGTGTAACCCCATCGGAGAGGAAGTCACGCCGTTGTTCCGCCGTCTCGAGACAGTGATGGCCACGCTCGATCTGCCACCTGGCTACACGTACGCATGGGGTGGCGAGTTCGAGGATGCCGGCGAGGCGAGCGAGGGATTGCGCCGCTCGTTGCCATTCGGCTTCCTTGCCATGGTGCTGATCAGCGTGCTGCTGTTCGGTCGCCTGCGCCAGCCACTGATCATCTGGCTCACCGTGCCACTGGCACTGATCGGCATCACTGCGGCCATGCGGCTGAGTGGAGCAACCTTCGACTTCATGTCGATCGTCGGCGGGCTGGCACTCGCGGGATTGCTGATCAAGAATGCCATCGTACTGATCGAGGAGATCGACCTGCAGATCGGTGCCGGTCACCCGGGTTTCGAGGCGGTGCTGGACGCAACGGTGAGCCGGTTGCGACCGGTTGCACTCGCTGCGGCGACTACGATCCTGGGCATGATTCCGCTGCTTGGTGATGCGTTCTTCCGCAATATGGCGATCACGATGATGGGCGGGCTCGGATTTGCGACGGTACTGACACTGTTCGTGGTTCCGGCGCTCTATCTGGTGATCTTTCGCATTCCGCCCGCACCCGACGGAAGATGATCCATGGAACCTGACTCGCATCCATTCGACGGCCTGGGCCCGGATACGATCGTTGCCGCGCTGGAAAGCACCGGACGTGTCTGCGATCTGCGCATCTTCGCCCTGAACAGCTACGAGAACCGCGTTTACCAGGTTGGGGTCGAAGGTAGTACGCCGCTGGTCGTGAAGTTCTACCGCCCGCAGCGCTGGAGCGATGCGCAGATCGGCGAGGAGCACGCGTTCACTCGGGAGTTGCTGGCAGCCGAGTTGCCGGTGGTGGCCCCACTGGCAGACGGTGATGGCAACACCCTGTTTCGTTACGGCGATTTCCGCTTCGCACTGTTCCCGCGTGTCGGTGGCCACGTACCCGAACTCGATCAGTCCGATCAGCTCGTCTCGCTGGGGCGCATTCTCGGACGCCTGCACGCGATCGGTGCCAGTCGTCCGTTCGTGCATCGCCCGGCCCTGGATGTCGAGAGCTACGCCCAGGCGAGCCGGCAACTGATCGAGCACGCTTTCATGCCGCCTGATCTGGCCGACGCCTACGGCAGTCTCTGCGATCGGCTGATCGAACGTCTGCGTGCCTGCTACCAGCCGGCAAGCACGATCCGCACGCACGGCGACCTGCATCCGGGCAATATCCTGGTGCGCGACGGAGCGCTCTGCCTCGTCGATCTCGACGATTGTCGCAGCGCACCGGCGATCCAGGATGTGTGGATGCTGTTATCCGGGGAACGCACGGCGCAAACGGCACAACTGCTGGAAATCGTCGCCGGCTACGAGGAATTTCACGACTTCCCTGCGGGCGAACTGGCGCTGATCGAAGCGCTGCGCACATTGCGCCTGATGCATTACGCCGCCTGGCTCGCCGCGCGTTGGCACGATCCCGCGTTTCCGCGCCACTTCCCGTGGTTCAATACGCCTCGCTACTGGTCGGGGCATATCCTCGAACTGCGCGAGCAACTGGCTGCGCTCGACGAGCAACCGCTGGCACTGCCGCGCTGGAACTGAGCCCGGCGTGGTCTCAATCGAGCCACGCCGGTACCGGCAGCCGACGCCGGCGCAGGAATGCGGGATTGAACAGCTTGCTCTGATAGCGCGTGCCGTAATCGCAGAGGATCGTGACCACGGTGTGTCCGGGGCCGAGCTCGCGCGCAAGGCGCACCGCACCGGCGATATTGATCGCCGATGAACCGCCCAGGCACAAGCCCTCGTGTGCCAGCAGATCGAAGACGTACGGCAGCGCCTCCTCATCCGGAACCTGACACGCAAAATCCGGCGTGAACCCGTCGAGGTTGCCGGTGATCCGTGTCTGCCCGATGCCTTCGGTGATCGACTCGCCGGTCGCACGCAACTCGCCGTGCGTGTAGTAGTTGCACAGCGCCGCTCCTCCCGGGTCGGCAAGCCCGATGCGCACCTGCGGTTTGCGTGCGCGCAGATAGTCCGCAACCCCGGCCAGCGTGCCGCCGGTACCCACCGAGCAGATGAAGCCATCGACGCCGCCACCGGTCTGCTCCCAGATCTCGCGCCCGGTGGTGTCGCGATGCACGTCGCGATTGGCCGTGTTGTCGAACTGGTTCGCCCACAGCACGCCATTCGTTTCACGCGCTGCCAGCTCTTCGGCCAGCCGTCCCGAAACCTTCACATAGTGATTCGGGTCGGATGCCGTTACCGCGGGCACCAGCTTCAAGTCGGCGCCGCACAGCATCAGCATGTCGATCTTCTCGGGACTCTGGGTCTCCGGGATCACGATCGTGGTGCGGTAGCCCAGCGCATTGGCGAGCAGGCTGAGGCCGATTCCGGTATTGCCTGCGGTGCCCTCGACGATGCGCCCGCCCGGGCGCAGCAACCCGCGCTCCTCGGCGTCGCGCACGATGCCGAGTGCGGTGCGGTCCTTCACCGAACCGCCGGGGTTCATGAACTCCGCCTTGCCAAGGATCTCGCAACCGGTGAGTTCCGAGGCACGACGCAGGCGCACCAACGGCGTGTTGCCTATCAGATCTGCCAGACCGCTGCGATACCCCATCGTCGTCTCCCCTCCCCGTGCGGCGCGCACTATAGCGCCTCCGCCGTTGCACCGGCCACGGTACGCAGCCGTGCCAGATCCAGCGCCGTCGTCGCGAATACGCCGTGCTCGCAGATCAGCCCGCCGACCAGCCGCGCCGGTGTCACGTCGAACGCAAAATTGCGCGCAGGACTGCCTGCCGGCACATGACGCAGCGTGCCCGGCATCCCGTCGGCAGCCATCCCCTCCAGCACCAGTACCTCGGAGGCGTCGCGCTCCTCGATCACGATCTCGCGCAGGCCGTCGTCAACGCACCAGTCGATCGTCGAGCACGGCAGCGCCACGTAGAACGGCACGCCGTTGTCCGCCGCTGCAAGCGCCTTCTGGTAGGTGCCGATCTTGTTGCAGACGTCCCCCCTGGCACTGGTGCGATCGCTTCCGACCAGACATACGTCGACCTCGCCACGCTGCATCAGATGGCCGGCACAGTTGTCTACGATCACGGTATGCGCAATCCCTGCCTGCGCGAGTTCCCACGCCGTGAGACGCGCGCCCTGGTTGCGCGGGCGCGTCTCGTCTACCCATACGTGCAATGCAACTCCGGCCGCCGCTGCGCGATACACCGGCGCCAGCGCGGTTCCCCAGGCCCCCGTCGCGAGCCAGCCGGCGTTGCAGTGCGTCAGCACGTTCAGCCGGCCGCGCCTGCCTACGCGGTCGGTAGCTGCCAGGTTGACGAGCAGCTCCGCACCGTGCGCACCGATGCGCTCGCAGCAGGCGTACTCGCTGCGCTGGAGTTCGAGCACCTCTTCTGCCGCGATCGCTGCACGCACGGTCGGCGGCTCGGGCGCGAGTCGCGCCTGCATCCGTGCCAGCGCCCAGCCGAGATTGACGGCGGTCGGACGACTCGCGAGCAACGCTCCGGCAGCACGCGCCAGCCCCGCGTCGCTGCTGTCTTCACGCGTGGCAAACGCGATCCCGGCAGCAGCGACCAGGCCGATCAGCGGCGCGCCACGCACGTTCATCGCGCGGATCACCTGCACGCAATCGGCGACCGAGGCCGGGTGCAGCCAGCGCTCCTCGAATGGCAGACGGGTCTGATCGAGCACCGACAGCCGCCCGCGTACCGCGTCGAACGCAAAGGCTGGCGTGCGCTCCCACGGCGCAACGGACTGGTTCATGCGGTCGCTTCTCCCCGCTCGATGCGGCCGAATGTGGCCGCGGCGCGCGAGTATAACGAGGCGCGATCGCATTTTGAGGGAAGTGGTATTGGCACAGCGCCATATACATGGATATATTACGCATCATTCTCTTGTTCGAAGGCACGTGGAATGGGCTTCAGAAGGATCAGGCGTCTGCTCGCGACGATCGTCGTCGCGACCCTCGCATCCGGCCTTGCTCACGGCGCTGAACTGATGGTGTCAGCCGCCAGCAGCCTCGGCAATGCGTTCAGGGACATCGCTGCACGCTACGAAGCCGAACACTCCGGAACCCGGGTGCTGCTGAACTTCGGAGCATCCGGGGCGCTCTTGCAGCAGATGGACAAGGGCGCGCCGGTGGATGTATTCGCGTCGGCCGACCAGGAGACGATGGATCTGGCCGAGCAGCGCAAGCTGGTTGCAGGGCCAGACCGGCAGGTGTTCGCACACAACACGCTGGTATTGATCGTCCCGCGCGGCGGCAAGCATGCCATCGCGCAGATGGCGGATCTGCAACGGGCAGACGTACGGAAGATCGCCATCGGCAATGCTGCCAGTGTTCCGGCCGGCCGTTATGCCAGGCGCGCACTCGAGCGCGCGGGCCTGTGGTCGACGATCAGCAGCAAGGCCATTCCCGCACAGAACGTGCGCCAGGTGCTCGATTACGTCGCCCGCGGCGAAGTCGACGCGGGTTTCGTCTACGCAACCGACGCCGCGATCATGCCAGACGCCGTCGAGGTGGTTTTCGAGGTACCACTCGACACCCGTATCAGCTATCCGATCGCCATCACGTCGGATGGTGCCAACACCGCGGAGGCGCGACGTTTCGTGACCTATGTGATTTCGCCCGAGGCGCAGGCGATCCTGCGCGGGCATGGATTCCAGGGCCCCTGAGCGCAGGACGATGAATCGATGGAGGCTGCATGGACTCCCCTCGCACTGTCGCTGAAGGTTGCCGGATGGGCGACGCTGATCGACCTGCTGCTTGGAGTCGCGGTGGGTTTCGTGCTCGCGCGCACACGCTTTGCCGGCCGCGACCTGCTCGATTCGCTGCTGACGCTGCCGATGGTGATGCCACCGACGGTACTGGGCTATTACCTGCTCGTGCTCGTCGGGCGGCGGGGCTGGTTCGGCGGCTGGCTGCACGAGCATCTGGGAATCGACCTGGTGTTCACGTGGCAGGGAGCAGTCATCGCGGCCGCGATCGTGGCGTTTCCGCTGGTGTTCAAGCCCGCGCGTGCGGCCTTCGAGGCGGTCGACGGGCAACTCGAGCAGGCTGCCCGGGTGCTCGGCGTCTCGGAGGCGGCCGTCTTCTTCCGCGTCACGTTGCCGCTCGCCTGGCGCGGCATTCTCGCGGGCGTGCTGCTGGCATTCGCCCGTGCGCTGGGTGAGTTCGGAGCAACGTTGATGGTCGCAGGCAGCATTCCCGGCAAGACACAGACCCTGTCGATTGCCGTCTACGAGGCCGTCCAGGCGGGCGACGATGCCACCGCGAACGCACTCGTCGTGATCACGTCGCTGGTCTGCGTGCTGGTGTTGCTCGGTGCCGGACGCCTGGCGCCGGGACGCATCGCGAATCGCTAGGAAAGTTACGCATGCAGCTCGATATCGATATTCGCAAGACGATGCACTCTGGCAACAGGACGTTCTGCCTGGACATCCGGCTGCGCTCGAACAGCCGCCGCCTCGTGATCGTCGGTCCGTCGGGTGCCGGCAAGACGCTGACACTGCAGGCGATCGCCGGACTGCTGCGCCCGGACACGGGACATATCCATCTCGACGGCCAGGTGCTGTTCGACTCGACCAGGCGGGTCGATCTGCCGCCACAGGCACGTGAAATGGCGTACGTGTTCCAGGACTATGCGTTGTTCCCGCACCTGACCGTGCGCCAGAACATCGCGTTCCCGCTGGTGCGTGGCTGGGCCAATCCCGCGCGCAGCCGCCACAGCGATGCGGTGGACTACTGGCTGCACGCCTTCGAGCTCGACAAGCTGGCGGACCAGTTTCCGTCCGAACTGTCCGGCGGACAACGCCAGCGCACGGCGCTCGCACGCGCACTGGTTACGAAACCCCGCGCGCTGCTGCTCGACGAGCCGTTCGCGGCACTCGATCCGGCGTTGCGCAACGCGATGCGCCGTGAACTCGATCGCCTGCAGCAACGCCTGCAGGTGCCGATGGTACTGATCACACACGATCCGGAAGACGCCGCGGTACTGGGAGAACAGGTACTGCATCTGCACGACGGACGACTGCTTGGCGCGCAAGCGACAGGAGGAGCCGTGGCAGTGGGGTGAAAATTTTTTGTTGAGCGTTATATATAAGTTGCTATTACGATTTTGGAAAAACCGTCAATGATTCGATTGGAGAAACCGTCAATGATTCGTTCCTGCCTGCGCTTGTTGCCCACCCCGTCCGCACGTCGGCTGGCCCTGGCCACGGCGGTGCTGCTGGCGTGCACGGAGACCGCGGCAGCAAGCCCGCAGGACAGCGCTGCCGAACCGTTCATGCTCGGAGTGATCACGGTGATCGGCAAGCGGGAGAAAACGCAGGACATCGGCGCCATCGCCAACGAGCGCACCACCTCGGTGATCGATCGCAAGGACATCCTGCAGTTCAACCGTGACACCATCGGCGATGCGTTGAATCTC
Source organism: Pseudomonadales bacterium (assembly GCA_024234165.1). NCBI lineage: Bacteria > Pseudomonadati > Pseudomonadota > Gammaproteobacteria > Pseudomonadales > Pseudomonadales bacterium. The sequence goes on along the minus strand of JACKOP010000001.1, from coordinate 189,228 downwards.
CTCCCGGGAGTCTCGCTGTCGACCAACTCCCGCAACGAGAAGACGATCTCGGTCCGGGGTTTCGATGCGCGGGAAGTGCCACTGTTCATCGACGGCATCCCGGTCTACGTCCCGTACGACGGCTACGTCGATTTCAACCGTTTCACGACGGCCGACCTCGCTGCAATCCAGGTCGACAAGGGTTTCGGTTCGGTCGGGTTCGGTCCGAACACGCTGGGAGGAGCAATCAACCTGATCTCGCGCAAACCCGTGAAGCGCCTGGAAGCGGACGCAGCGGTGGGTTTCGGATCCGATCAACAGCGCAGGGCGTCGGTCAACGTCGGCAGCAACCAGGGTCGCTGGTACTTGCAGGCCGGTGCGTCGCGCTCGCAGAGCGACGGTTTCCCGCTGGCGTCGGATTTCTCCCCGACGGCGACCGAGCGCGGCGGCAAACGCAACAACGCCGACCATGAAGACAGCAAGTTGTCGTTCAAGCTCGGGCTGACACCGAACACGACCGACGAATATGCGCTCGGCTACTACCGCCAGGATGGCGAAAAAGGACAACCGCCATCCACCGTTCCCACCGCAGCACGCTACTGGCGGTGGCCGTACTGGGACAAGCAAGGGCTCTACTTCGTATCGAACACAGCCCTTGGATCCTTCGAGTCCCTGAAAGTCCGGCTGTATCACGATGAATTCGACAACGAGGTCAATTCGTACACCGACGGCAGTTACCGCACCCTGAAGACCAGCGGTCGCGGCAGTGTGGGTACCGGTGCAAGCATCTACGACGACAGCACCGACGGCGGGTCACTCACCCTCGAATCGTACCGCCTGAATGCACACGCCTTGCGACTGGTTGCGCATTACAAGACCGATCGTCACCGGGAGCACGATGCCGACGGGCGCCTGAACTCGAACTTCGAGGACACCCTGCACTCGTTCGCGCTCGAGGACAGCATCGATCTGGCACCGTCGTGGACGCTGTCACTCGGCGTCGCCCGCCATGAACTGCGCCCCGACAAGGTGTTCAGCAGCGCCAACCCCTATTCCCTGCCCGACAGCCAGAAGGCCAACGATGCACAGGCCGGAGTGTTCCACGACTGGTCACCAACCGTGCGCCTGTACGCGACGGTCGCACGCAAGACCCGCCTCCCGACGCTGAAGGACCGCTACTCGCAACGCCTTGGCACCTATATCGAGAACCCGGGTCTCGGTCCTGAAGAATCGACCAACTACGAGATCGGCTATCGCGGCACGCCATGGGCCGGCATCACGGCCGAAGCCGCGATCTTCTACAGCGACATCAGCGACAAGATCCAGTCGGTCGCGAACGTGCTCGGCAATCGCTCCCAGATGCAGAACGTCGGCAAGGTACGCTCCCGGGGCTTTGAACTGGCGCTGCGCGGCAGCGTTGGCGATGCGCTCGAACTGGGTGGAAGCTGCACGTACGTCGACCTCGACAACCGCAGCGACCCCGCCACCCGCCTGACCGACGTACCCACGCGCAAGCTCATCGCACACGCAGTGTGGCACCCGACGGGACACTTCGACGTGGTGGCGCTGGCCGAGCACAACAGCGAACGCTGGGCGTCGAACACCGTCCGGCTGGACGGTTTCACCACGCTGAACCTGAAACTCGTCTTCCAGCCGCTGGCAAGCACCTCGATCGAAACCGGGGTCGAGAATCTGAGTGACCGCGACTACGCGCTGGCCGATGGCTTTCCCGCCACCGGCCGCACGTGGTTCGCCAACGTGAACTACCGTTTCTGAAACACCTGACAGGGAGAACTCCGATGCAATCCGTCATCCGTCATCTGCTCACTGCCCTTGCCCTGGTCGCAGCCGGGTTTGCCTGGGCAGCCGAGCCGCCCGCCGACCCGAGCCGATTCGTCACCACCCGCTTCACGATCGAAGGGGCGGTCGAGAACCGTCTGGATCTCGGCGTCGAAGACCTGGGCCGCTTCCCACCGCAGCAGATCGGCGAGCTGCCACTGGTCTGCCAGACCGGAGCGAACCTCGGCAAGCTCGAACAACTGAAGGGAGTGCTGCTGCGCGACATCCTCGAGAAAGCCGTGATCAAGGCACCGGCGCACAACGATGTGAAGAAGATGGCCGTCGTGGCGACCGCCAGCGACGGTTACAAGGTCGTGTTTTCGTGGAGCGAGTTGTTCAACTCCCCGCTCGGTGACGGCGTGATCGTATTCTTCGAGAAGGACGGTCAGCCGCTCGCCGACGACGAAGGGCGCATCGCGTTGATATCCGGCAAGGACATCCGCACTGGACCGCGTCACGTCAAGTGGCTGCAGAGCATCGAGGTGCGCAAGATCGTCGACTGATCGTCGCTCGCAGAGGCATGGTCGACGGTGGATCATGCGTTATGCTGCCGTCCTCTACCCCGGAAGGGCGGCATCGGACATGACGGCAGACCGCGAGCACATCGAACTGAAGGGCACGATCTGGATGACCGTCGGTGGGGCGAACATCGGGGGACCTGGCCGTGTGGAGTTGCTTGCGAAGATCGCCGAATGCGGCTCGATCACCCAGGCCGCAAAAGCCATGAAGATGAGCTACAAGGCGGCCTGGGATGCGGTGGACACGATGAACAACCTGGCCGGCGAACCGCTGGTCGAGCGCCTGTCGGGTGGCAAGGGTGGCGGCGGAACCCGTCTCACCGCACGCGGCGAACAACTGGTCGCGAATTTCCGCCTGATCGAGCACGAGCATCGGAGGTTCATCGACCAGCTCAGCCGCCAGACCGAAGGAATTACCGACGATTATCTGTTGATTCGGAGAATGAGCATGAAGACCAGTGCGCGCAATCAGTTCCTGGGCACGGTGAGCCGGTTCAAGCCGGGCGCCGTCAATGACGAAGTCGAAATCGAGATTCCCGGCGGAATCCGCATCGTTGCGATCGTCACCCGCGAGAGCTCCGACAGTCTGGGGCTGCAACCGGGTTCCGAAGCCTTTGCGCTGGTCAAGTCCTCTTCGATCATCATCGTGACCGAACCCCAGGGTGCCCGCTTCTCGGCCCGCAACCAGCTCCACGGCACCGTCACACGCGTGCATCCCGGCGCCGTGAATACCGAAGTTGTGATCGAACTGCCGGGTGGAAACACCGTCGCCGCCATCGTCACGAACGAAAGCAGTCAAGGACTCGAACTCGCTCCCGGGAAGGCCGTGACGGCGATCTTCAAGGCATCCAGCGTCATCGTCGCGATTCCGGCCTGATCGACGGGCAACCCTGAGGCACACCCCCCCGATACGAAGGCGTTGTCACGCGCCGGTCACGTCAATGCTCGAAGGGCTCTTGCGACGGCCTCTTCAGTGTGATGCCGCGGGCTCAGCCGTGACTGCTGCGTGACGTCGTGCCACGTAGCTGTAGATAACCGGCACAACGAACAGCGTGAACAGCGTGCCGACCAGCATGCCGAAGGTGATCACGATGCCGATCGACGTTCTGGCCTGAGCGCCCGCACCGCTTGCCAGCAACAGCGGAATCACGCCGAAGACCATGGCAGCCGTGGTCATCAGGATCGGGCGCAGACGCACGGTCGCGGCTTCGACCACCGCGTCGATGACACTGCTGCCGTGGAACTCCTGCTGTCGGTTGGCGAAGTCGACGATGAGGATGCCGTGCTTGCTGATCAGACCGATCAAGGTCAGCAGGCCTACCTGCGTGTAGATGTTCATCGTTGCCAGCCCCAAAGCGAGCGGAATCAGCGCCCCACACACGGATAGCGGTACGCTGACCAGCACGGTCAACGGATCGGTGAAGCTTTCGAACTGCGCCGCCAGCACGAGGAAGATCAGCACGAAAGAGAACAGGAAGGTCCACAGCAACACGTTGCCCTCGGTCACGAACTGCCGGGACTGACCGAGATAGTCAGCACTGTAGCCTGCCGGCAACAAGGGACGCGCCTGCTCGTTGAACCAGTCGACACCATCGCCCAGTGACACACCCGGAGACGGCAAGGCGCCGATCACGGCCGAGTTGAGCTGCTGGTATTCGGTCAGGCTGCCCGGACGGTTCCGGCGCACCTTCGATACGACGGCAGACAACGGCACCAGACCACCACTCGCCGTGCGCACGTAGTAGGAATCCAGGTTTTTTGCAGAACTCCGCTGCGCACGCTCCACCTGCAGGATGATTTCATAGCTGCGGCTGTCGACGCTGAAGCGCGACGACTCGCTCTCGTTCAGGAATGTGGCCAGTGTGGTGCCGATTTCGGCAACATCGATGCCAAGACGTGCGGCCTTGTCGCGGTCGATCTCGATGAGCAGCTCCGGCTTTTCGAAACGCAGGTCCGACTGCACGTAGACGAACTTGCCGCTGGCGCGCGCCTTGCTCTCGATTTCGCTTGCCACCTGTTGCAGCAGCTCGTAGGAACCGGTCGTGGCGATGACGTAACGGATCGGCAGTTCAGGAGACGCCCCCGGAATCGACGGCATGTTGAAGGCGTTGATGCGCACTCCGGCGATGGATGCCATGCGTGCCGTCAGATCCTGCTGCACTTGCTGTGCGTCGCGGCTGCGTTCCTTCCACGGCAGCAGCTCGGTCATGCCGAAGAAGGTGTTGGTCCCCATGATGCCGGTCACGAGGAAGTGGCGCTTGTATTCGGGCGTCTCGCGCATGACCTGTTCGACCTGGGTCGTATAGGCCTGGGTGTATTCAAGCGTCGAATTGAACGGCGCCTCGCCGACGATGTACACATGCCCCGTGTCCTCGAGCGGGGCGAGTTCCTGAGGTATGGCGCGAAACAGGAAAAACAGGCTGACGAACACCGCCGCCGCGAATACCAGCACGATCGGACGGTTGGCCATCGCGTAGCGCAGCACGCGTTCGTAGTGGCGCTTCAGGGCCGAGAAGGCACGTTCCAGCCAGCGTGCAAAACCACTGGACGAATCCTCGTGGCGCAGCAGGCGGCTGCACATCATCGGCGACAGGGTGAGCGCGATCACACCCGAGACGATCACGGCACCCGCCAGGGTGAATGCAAATTCGATGAACAGCGTGCCGGTCAGGCCGCCAAGGAAGCCGATCGGCGCGTACACGGCAGCAAGAGTCAGCGTCATCACCACGACCGGATAGGCGATTTCGCGGGCACCCTGCAAGGCGGCCTCGAGTGGCTTCATGCCCTCCTCGAGGTGGCGCTGGATGTTCTCGACGACGACGATCGCATCGTCCACGACCAGGCCGATGGCCAGCACCATCGCCAACAGGGTGAGCAGGTTGACCGAAAACCCCATCCACAGCATCAGCGAGAGCACGCCCACCAACGACAGCGGAATCGTCACGACCGGTATCAGCACGGAGCGCAACGAGCCAAGGAACAGGAAGATGACCAGCACCACGATCAGGCTCGCTTCGAGCAGGGTCGTCACGACTTCGTTGATCGACGACTGGATGGTCTGCGTCGCGTCGAAGACGACTGCGCCCTGCAATCCATCCGGCAGTTGGCTGATGATGAGCGGCATCAGTTCACGGATGTTCCGCCCTACTTCGAGCGGATTTGCCGTGAGCGCGGAACTGACAGCCACGAAGACCGCCTGCCTGCCCTGGTCACTGGTGCTTTGATCGTAGCTTTCTGCGCCCATCTCGATGCGTGCGACATCGCCCAGGCGAATCACCGAGTCCGCACCACGGTGCAATACCAGGCGGCGGAAACCCTCGACGTCGTCGATCACGGTCTGCGGGTTCAGGTAGAGCTTGACGTAGTCGCTGCGAATCTCCCCGGCGGCACTCTGCACGTTGTTGCGCCTGATCGCCTGCAACACATCGCTTGCCGTCAGCCCGAAGGCGGCCAGCCGTTCGGGATCAATCCACACGCGCATCGCGAACCGGCGTCCCCCATCGATGCGCGCCTCGCCCACTCCCTTGGCCGTGCTCAGTACCGGCACCACCACCCGGTCGAGGTAATCCGTTATCTGCTCCAGCGAGAGTACCTTGCTGCTGAACGCCAGGAACATCAGCTCGTTGCCACCCATCCCCATGTCCTTGGCGACGATCGTGTCCTCGGCGTCGAGTGGCAACTCGCGGCGCTGCTGCGCCACCTTGGCAGTGATATCGACGAAAGCGGCATCGATGTCATAGCCCGGGCGCAGGTGGGCGGAAATCCGCGACACTCCGTCTGCGCTGCGGGCCTCGACGTAATCAAGTCCTTCGGCAGTGGCAATCGCGCGTTCCAGCGGTCGGGTAATGAAGCCCTGGATCAAGTCGGCGTTGGCGCCTGGATACGGCGTGGTCACCATGATGACCGGATAGGTGATTTCGGGGTATTCGCGCAGGCTCAGGCTGCCGTATGCCCGCAGCCCCAGCAGCACGATCACCAGGCTCACCACACCGGCAAGCACAGGTCGACGAATGAAGATGTCGGTGAATTTCATTGGCCGAGCTGGACACTGTTGTCGATTGCCACGCGGGTCCCCGAATCGAGTTTCAGGGTGCCTGCCGTGACGATGACATCGCCTTCATTGATGCCCTCGGTGATGGCAATGCGTCCATGGCGACGCTGGCCACTCTTCACGTAGGTCCGTTTCACGACCAGATCCTTGCCGCCGTCATCACGGCCACGCTCGGCGACCACGAACACCGAATCCCCGTAGAGGTTGTAGCTCAGCGCCGACTCCTCGACCGTGATCTGCTCGATGTCGTCCTCGACCACGATCTCGACGCCAACGAACATGCCAGGCAGCAGCGCAGCACCCGGATTGGGTACCTGCGCGCGCACCAGCACATTGCGGGTGTTGTCGTCGATCTTGGCATCGATCGCACTGATCTCGCCGTCGAACACGCGTTCCGGGTAGGCCTGCACCTGGCAACGTACCCGTTGGCCGACGGCAAGCCGCGGCAATTCCTGTTCGGGCAGCTTGAAGTCCACTTCGAGCATGGCAAGGGACTGCAAGGTGACGATTTCCTGCCCCTCGCTGACGTACTCTCCGACCTCGACCAGGGGAATGCCAATGCGCCCGGCAAAAGGTGTGCGCAGATGTTTACGGGCGATTACCGCCTCGGTGCGCTCGACCTGTGCGCTCACGTCCTTGAGCTGCGCCTCGGTCTTGTCGAAATCGGTCCTCGAGATGGCCTTGGTCGCCAACAGGCGCTGGTCGCGCTCGAAGTTGATCTCGGCGAGGCGTCGCTGGGCCAGCAGGCTTTTCAGCGTCGCCACCTCGACGCGGTCGTCGAGACTGGCGATCTCGTCACCGGCGGCAACTTCGTCGCCCGCACGAAAATGCATTCGCGTCACGACTCCGGCCGCTTCGCTGGCCAGGTCGACACCGTGCACGGCTTTCAGCGTGCCGACTGCAGCGATTGCCACGTCCCAGAATTCCCGCTTTGCCGGGTGCGCCGAAACCGCCACCGGCGGAGGCTCGAAATTGGCGAGGTAGCGTTCGACGAGACGCTTCTTGCCCTCGATGAAACCGAACAGCGTGCCAAACGCCAGCACCAGGGCGGCGACCATGATCACCATCGGTTTCTTCATCGGAACAATTCCGTCAGCAGGCAGGATCCGGGTGCCGCTATGCGGCGGGCGCCATTCTACGGACGATGACTGTGCCAGACATCGGGAATATCACCCTATTAACCGACCGTAACGTAGCCGTGTGAGCTACGCCTCGAAGCGATGTCGCCGCACCCCTCAGTCCGACGCGCGCAGCAAGGCCAGCACCTCGTCGTGGTGACTGCGCGTCTTCACCTTCGCGATCACGTGCCGCAACCGGCCTTCCTTATCGATCAGGAAAGTTGTGCGCAGGATGCCGTCATAGCTGCGCCCCATGAACTTCTTCGGCCCCCACGCTCCGTATCTGCTTGCGACTTCGTGATCGGGATCCGACAGCAGATCGAAGCTCAGACGGTCGCGTTCGGCGAATCTGGTGAGCTTCGCGACCGGATCCGGGCTCACACCGAGCACGATCGCGTTGCAGGCCGCCAGTTCGGCCGCAGCGTCACGCATGCCGCAGGCCTGCACGGTACAGCCCGGTGTCATCGCGGCAGGATAGAAGTACAGAATCACGTTCTGGCCACCGCGGAACTGCTTCAGTGTCACGGTTTCTGCACGCTGGTTCTGCAGCGTGAAGAGCGGTGCCGGATTGCCGATCTTCGGGAACGTCATTCTGGATCTCCGTAAGGATGGGTTGCTTGCGACGCGGCGTCGATCTCATCGTCCTCGCTGTCGCCGACGTCGGCGCGCGCAACGATCGCATCGGGCAGGGTCTTGCGCGCCTTTGCTCCGAGGCGCGCCAGTTGCAGTACCCGGCCAACCAGGTTCCCCCGGCCACGCGCGAGACGTTCGACGGTCTGCTCGTGCGCTGCCGTCGCACGCTGCAGATGCCGTCCCACGTCTTCCAGCGATTCCAGCACACGCGCGAACTGGTCGTGCAGGGCGCCCGCACGACGTGCGATTTCCTCGGCGTTGCGGTTCTGCCGCTCGAGGCGCCACATGCTTTCGATCGTGCGCAGCGTGGCCAGCAGCGTGGTCGGACTGACGACGATGATGTTGCGTTCGAAAGCCCGCCCGAACAAGGTCGGATCGTGCTCCATCGCCTTCATGAAGGCCGCTTCGATCGGCACGAAGACCAGCACGAAGTCGAGCGTGCGGATGCCTTCGAGTCCGGCATAGTCCTTGGCGCTCAACGCCGCGATATGTGCCTGCAGCGAGGCAATGTGCCCGCGCAGCGCAGCATCCCGGCCCTCGTCGTGCTCTGCCGCACAGTAGCGTTCGTAGTCATTCAGCGACACCTTGGAGTCGATCACCACGTCGCGCCCTTCGGGCAGGCGCACCACCACGTCCGGAGCGCGACGTTGCCCGCCTTCATCGTGGGTCACGACCTGGGCGTCGTACTCGTGCCCCTTGCGCAGTCCCGAATCCTCCAGGATCCGTTCCAGGATCACCTCGCCCCAATGCCCCTGGACCCGCGTGTCCCCCTTCAGCGCGCGCGTCAGGTTCAGCGCGTCGTCGCTGATGCGCCGGTTCAACTCCTTCAGCGAACCGAGTTCCTGCAGCAGTCGCGCACGCCCGTCGGTGTCGCTGCCGTGTACTTCGTCGACGCGACGGCGAAAATCCGCGAGCTGCTCGCGCAGCGGCTGCAGCGTGAGTTCGAGCGTGTTGCGACTGTGCTGTCCGAAACGCTCGCTTTTCTCGTCGAAGATGCGGTTGGCGAGCGCGGAGAACTCCTGCGCCAGTCGTTCACGCGCTTCGGTGAGCAGTGCGAGTTTCTCGCTGGCGGCACGGCGCTCGGCGCCATGACGGGCTTCGCTTGCCGCCAGCTCGGTGCGCGCGGCCAGCAGCGCATCGCGCAGCTCTTCCGTCCGCTGCTGCGCGCGTGCCAGCTCGGCGCTGCCCCGTTGCACCTCGCGCTGCAGCCCCTCGAGCCGGACCGCGTGCTGTGCCCGCTCAGATTCGAGCTCGAGTATCTGTCGCGCGTGCAACTGCTGCAGGCGCAGGCTGCGCAGGTACAGGTAAACGGCAACGAGCGTCACACCCAGCAGGGCGCCCGCAAGTGCCAGCACGACGGACTCGGGCACAGGGGTAGAACTCAGCACGGCCAGCGTCCTCTGCAGCGAAGGCCCGTGAAGCAAGGCACGATGTCTGGAGGAAGAATGGGGTGGCCGATGGGGATCGAACCCACGACACCAGGAGCCACAATCCTGTGCTCTACCAACTGAGCTACGGCCACCATCGTGTTACCAGCGCATCGCGATGCGCGCGCGGGTTGGTCGGGGTAGAGGGATTCGAACCCCCGACATCCTGCTCCCAAAGCAGGCGCGCTACCAGACTGCGCTATACCCCGAAATCCCGGTCCGGGGGTGCCGGATACGGGAGCGGCATATTAATGGCGCCCCCCGGGAGCGTCAATCACGGCGAGCGGCGAATATCCCGGTCACGCTTGGCTGGCGACACGCAGCGATGCGACAATCGCGCGCTCCCGTTCAGCCGACCACGGAAGCCTGCCTCATGCCCGCAAACGTCCTCGATGGCAAATCCCTGTCCCAGCGTACCGAAGCGGAACTCGCGACCCGGGTTGCCGCCATCCGTGAACGCAGCGGCGGTCATGCACCGATTCTGGCGACCATCCTGGTCGGTGACGATCCCGCTTCAGCCACTTATGTGCGCATGAAGCAGAACGCCTGCCGTCGTGTCGGCATGGAATCGATGGCGGTCGAACTGCCGGCGCACACGACGACCGCGCAACTGCTGGCAACGATCCACGAGCTGAACACAAACCCGGACTGCCACGGCATCCTGCTGCAGCACCCGGTTCCCCCCCAGATCGACGAACGTGCCTGCTTCGACGCAATCGCGCTGGAGAAGGATGTCGATGGCGTGACCTGTCTCGGCTTCGGGCGCATGGCAATGGGCGAGCCCGCATGGGGTTCGGCGACGCCGGCCGGCATCATGCGTCTGCTCGCTGCCTACGATATTCCGCTGGCAGGTCGCCATGCCGTGGTGGTCGGTCGCAGCCCGATCCTCGGCAAGCCCATGGCACTGATGCTGCTGAATGCGAACTGCACGGTGACGGTCTGTCACTCGCGCACGCGCGATCTGCCGCGGCTGGTCGCGCAGGCGGACCTGCTCGTCGGCGCCGTGGGCAAGCCCGAGTTCATCCGGGCCGACTGGATCCGCGACGGAGCGGTTGTCGTCGATGCGGGATTTCACCCGGGCGGCATCGGCGATATCGAACTCGCGCCGCTGGTGGGTCGCGTCGAGGCGTATACGCCAGTACCCGGCGGCGTCGGGCCGATGACGATCAACACGTTGATCCTGCAGACCGTGACAGCCGCCGAGCGCACGCTCGCGTCCTGACGCCTGCGGGCGGGACAACGTTGCCCGACGGCGATTCCACTTTCAGTTCACAGGAGCCACCGATGCCAAGCTACGACTACCGCTGCCTCGCCACCGGCAGCGTGCACGAGGTCAAGCATTCGATCCAGGCCAAGGCCTCGACCTGGGGTGAACTCTGCACCCTCGGCAACCTCGATCCCGGCGACATCGATCCGGCATCGCCGGTCGAACGTCTGCTCAGCGCTGCCGGGGTGGTGCGCAACAGCGCACTGCGCAACCCGGAACCTGCGTGCGGAGGTGGCGGTTGTGGCCGCGGCGCCTGCGGCTTTGCCGGTTGAAACGCTCCACCTGCAAGCGACAGAAATCCGAAGCCACGCAGGCAACGAAGAACCCGGCCCAGTCGAGTCGTCCGATTTCCGCCATCAGCAGCGCGTGAGATTTGCGAAGTTGGCGATGACATCCTGTTCGTCGTCGATCCGCCCGATGAACCGTGCGGGCAGAGCCTCGCAAAAACCGCTCGACCGGTTGGCTCCGATGGTGGAAACAGCCGCGGACTGTGGCGCTGCTGCGTTTGAGGGGAATGCGGCGATCACCGATAATCGGCCCTGAACCCACCGGATGGAGCATTCCATGCCCAGCATCTTCTCGCGCATCATCGCCGGCGAACTGCCGGGTCACTTCGTGTGGAAGGACGAACACGCCGTCGCGTTCATGACGATCCAGCCGATCCGCCCCGGCCACCTGCTCGTCGTGCCGCGCGTCGAGGTCGATCAGTGGGACGATCTGTCCGAGCCGCTCGCCACCCATCTGATGTGCGTGTCACGCCATATTGCGCACGCTCTGAAGGCCACTTACGGATCGGCCCGCGTCGCGCTGATGATCGCCGGGTTCGAGGTTCCGCACACGCATCTGCACGTGCTGCCGGCCGATGACATGAGCGATATGTCGTTCCTGAGGACACGGATGGCGGAGTCCGAAGCGCTGGCACGCGAAGCGGCTTCCATCCGTGCGGCGCTGCGCTCCAGCGGACGCCCGGAAGCGGAGTTCTAGTCCGCACGCATCCGGCGTTCTGTCACAGCCTCTGCAGCGCATATGCCACGGCACGCCATGCAGCCAGTTTCCGCGCGCGTGACCAGCTTGCGTTGGCGGCGCTGCTCGACGGCAACCGCGTCAGCGAGAGCGTGAGCGGCAACTGTGGTACATGACGCCGGAACAGGGTCTGCGCCGCCGTGCCGTTGAAGAACACATCGCTGATCGTCTGGTGGGCAGTGACAAAGCGGCCGATATCGTTCGCCTCGACACTGTCGGCTTCGATGGCGCGGTCGAGACTGCCGCGCCGCCGGCAGCGGTGCACCACGTCCCATAGTGCAATGCGGTTCTCCACCAGCAGACGCTGGCGCGCCTCGACGTCCTCCGGTATCGAGCAATCGAGCACCGCAGCCAGCAGCCACCAGAAGGCGTTGCCAGGATGCCCGTAATAGAACCCCCGTGCGAGCGATGCCTCGCTCGGCATCGAGCCGAGGATCAGTACCCGCGCATCCGGCCCAGCCACCGGCTCGAAGCCACGCAACAGCATCGTCAGCGCGCGCGGCCGCCACTCGGGTACACCGGAGCGCGCCTCATCGCAAACGGCAGGCTGACCCGCCCGCGTGCGCGGTCGATGCACTCTTCAGCCGTATGGCCGAAGCGCTCGACGATCGTCGCGCCGCTCGTGTCGAGGTAGATCGCGTCGAGCAATGCCGCGAGTTCGGACGCGTCGAGCAGCCCCAGCGCCAGCCCGGTTTCAGCGCAGCCCTCGGTCTTGAAGCGCAGGGCCGGTGGTGCGTCGTCCCCGGCCAGCACGGAACGCAGCAGCGCTTCGAGCTGCGCACGCAGGGTGCGTTCCCACACGGTGCGCAGCCCCGTAGCGCGGCTCATCTGCTTCCCTGCCGCGGTCGGGTGAGGTTGCCGCGTTCGGCAAGGAACGGCGCCAGCGCACGTCCCGTGTGGGAGCGTCTGCTGCGTGATACGCGCTCCGGCGTGCCGGCCGCGACGATCCGCCCGCCCCCGGCTCCACCTTCCGGACCCAGATCGATCACCCAGTCTGCTTCGGCCAGCAGATCGAGGTTGTGTTCGATGACCAGCACCGTATTGCCTGCATCGACCAGACGATGCAGCACGCCGACGAGCTTCTCCACGTCTGCCATGTGCAGCCCGACCGTCGGCTCGTCGAGCAGGTACAGCGCGTGCGTTGTGCCGCGCCGCTCCCCTTCCCCACGCATCCGCGCCAGCTCGGTGACCAGCTTGATGCGCTGTGCCTCACCGCCGCTCAGGGTCGGACTCGCCTGCCCGAGCCGCAGATAACCCAGCCCGACTTCGTCGAGCAGCACCAGTGCCCGCTGGATCGACGGGTGTGCGGCAAAGAACTCGACCGCTTCGGCAACGCTCATGTCGAGCACGTCGCTGATGCGCAGGCCGCGGAATCGCACCTCGAGCGTCTCGGCGTCGAAGCGCGACCCGCCGCACTCCTCACAGACGACGTGTACTTCGGGCAGGAAACTCATCTCGATCCGCTGTCGCCCCTGCCCCTCGCAGGAGCTGCAACGCCCGCCCGCCGTATTGAACGAAAAGCGCCCTGGACCGAAGCCGCGCACGCGCGCCTCTGATGTCGCAGCAAACAGTTTGCGCACCGCGTCCCAGATGCCCACATAGGTCGCCGGACACGAGCGCGGGGTCTTGCCGATCGGCGTCTGGTCCACCTCGAAGACACGCGCGATCGCCTCCCAGCCGTCGATCCCCGTGCAGTGTTGCCATGCGATCCGTTGCCCGCGGCGCTGGGCCGTGCGGTCCCGCAGGTTCGACTCCAGCACCTCGCGCATCAGCGTGCTCTTGCCACTGCCACTGACACCACTGAGGCACACCAGACGCCCGAGCGGGATCTCGACGTCCACCCCCCGCAGGTTGTGCCGTGTTGCCCCGCGCACCAGCAACCGCGGTGCATCCGCTGCGATCGCGCGTCGTGAACCATGCAGCGGATGGCGTAGCGGCTCGCGCAGAAAACGTGCAGTCACCGAGTGTGGCGTGCGCATCACGGCGTCGATGCTCCCCGCGGCCACCACCTCGCCGCCCAGCCTGCCCGCGCCCGGTCCCAGATCGACGACGTAATCGGCACGGCGGATCGTCTCTTCGTCGTGCTCGACGACGACCACCGTATTGCCCTTGGTGCGCAGTTGTTCGAGGGTGCCCAGCAGCATCGCGTTGTCGCGTGGGTGCAGGCCGATGGTCGGTTCGTCGAGGATGTAACACACCCCACGCAGGTTCGATCCGAGTTGTGCCGCGAGGCGGATGCGCTGTGCCTCGCCGCCGCTCAGTGTCGGTGCCGCACGTTCGAGCGCCAGGTAGCCGAGTCCCACTTCGCGCAGGAAGCCCAGGCGCGAACGCAACTCGGGCAGCACGTCGCGTGCGATCTCGGCCTCGCGTCCGTCGAGTCGCAAGCGCTCGAACCAGGATAGCGCCCCATCGACCGTCAGCGCGTTGTAGAACGCGGGCCCGTGCCCGTGCAGGCGCACCGCCAACGCTTCCGGGCGCAGGCGCTGCCCCGCGCAGTTCGGACAGGCACGTTCCTGGCCCTGCCACCAGTCGTTCCACACGTTCTCCTCGCCGCTCTGTGCCGCATCGAAACCTTCGAGCTGCAGACCGGTACCAAAGCAGGCAGGACACCAGCCGTGCGCCGAGTTGTACGAGAACAGACGCGGATCGAGTTCGGCAAAGTTGCGCTCGCAGCGCGGGCAGCAGCGGCGCGTCGAGTAGGCGTGCACGCTGCCCTGCTGCGGGCCATCGAGCACGAGTACCTGCACGCTGCCGTTACCGGCTGCAAGCGCTTCGTCCAGGCCTGCACGAAGACTCGCCTCATCGCGCGCCCTGACGGTGAGCGTCGCCAGCGGCAGTTCGATCCAGTGCTCGCGATAGCGATCGATTCGTGGCCACAGCTCGGTAGGCACCAGCACGCCGTCGACGCGCAACCACTTCTGACCGCGACGCGCAGCATGCGCCGCGATCGCCGTGTAGAGCCCCTTGCGCCCGCTGACCAGCGGAGCCAGCAACTGCACACACCGCCCGCGGAATTCGCGCAGGACGCGCGCCGCGATCAGCTCCGGCGACTGCGCCTCGATCGGAATGTCGCAGCCAGGGCAGTACTGGCGTCCCAGCTTGACGAACAGCAGCCGCAGATAATGGTGGATCTCGGTCATCGTGGCGACGGTGCTCTTGCGCCCACCCCGGCTGGTGCGCTGCTCGACCGCGACCGCCGGCGGAATGCCGCGGATCGCATCGACGTCCGGACGCACCGCGGGCTGCACGAACTGGCGCGCGTAGGCGTTCAGCGACTCGAGGTAACGGCGCTGCCCTTCGGCGAACAGGATGTCGAAAGCCAGTGTGCTCTTGCCGCTGCCGCTGATGCCGGTGATCACGCTGAGCGCATCGCGCGGCAGGTCGAGGTCGATGTCCTTCAGGTTGTGTTCGCGTGCATGCCGGATCTCGATTGCAGTGCTGCCGCGACGCCTGCGCTTCGCAGCGGCCGCAGCCGGCATGCGCCCACGTTCGCCGCGCCAGGCGGCCAGCGCCACACCCGTCGGGCACCCGGTCTGCACCATCGCGTCCGGCGTTCCCTGGAACAGCAATTCGCCGCCGGCCTCGCCGCCGTCCGGGCCCAGTTCGATCAGCCAGTCGGCGCAGTCGATCACGTCGAGGTTGTGCTCGATCACCAGCAGCGAGTCACCGCCGTCGAGCAGACGGTCGAAGGCACCGAGCAGCCGTGCGATATCGTCGAAATGCAGCCCGGTCGTGGGCTCGTCGAACACGAACAGCACACCCTTGCCGTCACGTCTGCGTTCCGTTGCCTCGGCGATATGCCCGGCGAGCTTCAGACGTTGCGATTCGCCACCGCTCAGCGTCGGCACCGGCTGTCCCAGCGCCAGGTAGCCGAGGCCCACTTCGACCAGTGGCGTCAGCGTGCGCACCACCTCGGTCTCGCTGGCAAGGCCGAGCAGCGCCTCGTCGACGGTCAGCGCCAGCACGTCGGCGATCGAGTGTCCCGACGCGAGCCGCACCTCGAGCACCTCGGCGCGAAACCGCTTGCCGTCGCACTCGGGGCAGCGCAGATAGACGTCGCTGAGGAACTGCATCTCGACGTGCTCGAAACCGCTGCCCGAGCAGGCGGGACAACGACCATCGCCCGAATTGAAGCTGAACGTGCCCGGTGTGTAGCCACGTTCGCGCGCAAGCGGGCTCGCCGCGAACAAGGCGCGGATCGACGCCCAGGCGCCGACATGGCTGGCGGGGTTGGAACGCGCGCTGCGAGCGATCGGCGCCTGGTCCACGAACACCACGTCAGCGAGCCGCTCCAGTCCGTGCAGCGCCCGGTGCGCCCCGGGTGCATCCAGCGGCCGTCCGAAGTGCTGGCGCGCCGCCCGATGGAGCACATCGCCGACCAGCGTCGACTTCCCCGAACCGCTGACCCCGGTCACGCAGACCAGCGCACCAAGCGGCAGCCGCACGTCGATACCGCGCAGGTTGTTCGCGCTCGCGCCGAGCAGGGTCAGGCAGGCACCGCTCACTGCATCGACCATCCGGCGTCGGCGCGTGATCGCCCGATCTCCGCGCAGGTACGCACCCGTCAGCGACCCGGCCACGGCAGCAATCCCGCGCGCCGGACCGTGATAGACGATTGCACCACCGGCTCGCCCCGGCCCGGGTCCCATATCGATCAGGCGATCCGCTGCGAGCATCAATTGCGGATCGTGCTCGACCACCAGCAAGGTATTGCCGGCATCGCGCAGGCGCTTCAGTACCTCGACCACGCGCCCCACGTCGCGCGGATGCAGCCCGATGCTCGGCTCGTCGAGAACGAACAGGGTATTGACCAGCGAGCTGCCGAGCGCGGTCGTCAGGTTGATCCGCTGCACCTCGCCGCCACTCAGCGTGCGCGACTGGCGATCCAGCGTCAGATAGCCGGCCCCCACCTCGACCAGGAAGCGCAGGCGCGAGCGGATTTCGGCCAGCACCAGAGCACTCGCCTCGTCTGCTGCTCCGGGTAACTGCAGCGTGTCGATGAATTCCAGCGCGCGCGTGACCGGAAGCAGCGAGAAGGCGTGATAGTCGAGCCCCGGTCCACCGCCCTCGGCAGCGCCGTGCAGCCGCCAGCGCAGCGCTTCGGGCTTCAGTCGTGCGCCGTGGCAGCTCGCGCATGTCTCGTAGCTGCGGTATTTCGACAGCAGCACACGGATGTGCATCTTGTAGCTCTTCGATTCGAGATATTCGAAGAAGCGGCGCGTGCCGTACCAGACGCCATCGTCGAATCCTCCTTCTCCTTCGATCACCCAGTTGCGATCGGCTGCGGACAGCTCACTCCACGGCACGTCCAGCGCAACCCCACGCCGATGTGCGTAGCGTTCCAGATCCTGCTGGCACTCGCGCCACGCACCTGTCTGCAACGGCTTGATCGCACCGCCACCCAGCGTGCGCGTCGGGTCGGGTATCACCAGGCGATAGTCGATACCGATCGTGCGCCCGAAGCCACGGCACGTCGCGCATGCCCCGAGCGGCGAGTTGAACGAGAATGCCGCTGCCGGCAGGGTTGCATACGCGATATCGCAGTCTGCACAGTGCAGCGAATCGGAAAACCGCAACGCGTCGTTGCTCTCGCCGGTGCGCACTGCGATGCGACCACGTCCGAGCCGCAATGCTGTTTCCAGGCTCTCCAGCAGGCGGGAGCGGTTCTCCTCGCGCAGGCGCACGCGGTCCTGCTGCACGAGCAGCCCCTGCCCGCTTTCCTCGACACGCGTGTATCCCTGCGCCGCGAGCACAGCACGCAGTTGCCCGGCGTCCATTCCGGGGAGCGGTTCGACGTCAAACGTGATGGTCGCGATCGTGTCGGCGAGACGCGGGTCGGCCAGCAGACGTGCAGCAACGCTGGCCGGGCTGTCGGCCCCAACCGCTCGCCCACAGCCATCGCAGTGCAGCGTTGCCGCACGCGCGTACAGCAGCTTCAGGTAATCGTTCAGTTCGGTCATCGTGCCGACCGTGGAGCGTGAAGTGCGCACCGATGCGCTCTGCTCGATCGCGATCGCCGGCGGAATGCCGCGAATCGCGTCGACCTGCGGGCGATCCATGCGGTCGAGGAACTGGCGCGCGTACGGCGAGAACGTTTCCACGTAGCGCCGCTGTCCCTCGGCATAGATGGTGTCGAACGCGAGCGAGGACTTGCCCGAACCGCTGACGCCGGTTATGACGGTGAACATGCCGAGCGGCAGTTCGAGGTCGATGTTGCGCAGGTTGTTCTGGCGCGCGCCGCTGATGCTGATCGAATCTTCCACGTGGGGGTCCATGCCTGCACTGCCTGTCCGGACGGACCTGGCAGGGCCCGCCCGTGAATCTTCGCCGACCACGGCGCCGGGCTGCAACGTTGCAAGGACGAACCGGAGCCGGTGCTGCGTGCGTGCTACCGCTACGCCGAGCGTCCCACGGGCGACCGCTGGACTATACTTCGCGACACCGTGAACCCGGGAATGCACTGCATGCCGTCGACCGTGAACCGAACCGTCATCGCTCTCTGTCTTGCGGGGATGTTTGCCACTCCCGCCTCGGCACTGCCGCTGTTCGGCCCGAACTGCCTGGAAACCCTGACCGAACGCACGCACATCTGGGCCGAATGCAACGGGCGGTTCGGTGCCAGCAACACGCGCTGCAAGTCACCGAAGACGCGCATGCACCACGCCATGCAGAAGTGCGAACACAAGGGTTACAGCAAGACGGAAATCGACGCCGCCATGGCGGCAGGCTATCGCAGCGCCGGAACCCGCGAAGCCATCAAGCCGGCGACGGAAACAAAGCGTAACTGATCACTCCTGCAGCTCAGCTCACGAGGCAGCCACTACAGGATCTGCACGCCGCGACGCACGTATTCCTCGACACGGATGCCGTGGGTGCCGTTGGCGATCACGGAGCGGATCAGCCAGCCTTCCATGCCGGGTTGCCCCGAGAGGCTCTCCAGATCCAGCACCCGCTCGCGGCATGGCTGTTGCTGCTCGTCGCGTACCAGCAACACCCGGGGCAGATGGCGGTTGCGGTAGTTGGTGCTGAGCACGATGCCGTGGCTGCCGTTGACGAGCTGCACGATGCTGCCGGTCGGGTAAAGTCCGATGCAGCGCACGAACTCGTCGACGAGTTGCTCGTCGTATTTGCTGCCGGCACCCCGTCGCAGCACATCGAGTCCGCGCAGCGACGCCAACCCCTTGCGGTAGCAGCGATCCGATGTGACGGCGTCGTAGACGTCACACAGCGTGACGATTCGTGTCATGCGGCAAATCCCCGCCGCCTTCAGTTTGCGCGGATAACCACTGCCGTCGAGCGCTTCGTGATGCCCGTAAGCAACGTCGACCGCGCCATGGCTCAGGTTGCGGTGCGCCATCAGGATGGTACGCCCGTCGACCGGGTGCTGTTTCATGAGCTCGAATTCCGGCTGGGTCAGTGCGCCTTCCTTGTTCAGCACCTCGAGCGGAGTCAGTGTCTTGCCGACGTCGTGCAGCATCGCTGCAAACCCGATGGCGTTGAGATCGTCCTCGCCATAACCCAGGTGACGCCCGAAATTGATCGCAAGCAGGCCGACGTTCACACAATGCTCGGAGGTATAGGCGTCACGATCACGGATCCGTGCCAGCCAGAGCATCGCATCCGGGCTGTCGATGATCTGCCGTACGGCGCTGGACACCGTCGCCTTCACCTCCTGGATGTTGATGGCACGCCCGAGGCGCACATCGTCCATCAGTGAGCGGGTCAGCGCGCGCGCATCGCTCTGCAGCTCCGATGCCTGCTGATAGGCGATGGTGTCCGGAGGACGTTTCGGGAACGGCAATGGCTTGCGCGACGGCGGCTTCAAGACGGCACGATCGACGGGTGGCACCCACTCGGCATCGTCGTACTCGACGATCACTTCCTCGCAGTAACGGGCGATTTCCGCGATCTGCTGCACGTTCTCGACCGCAAACCCCTGGAACAGGAACGGCGTCTCGGTCAACGGGCGATCGAGTTCGACCACCCGCATACCCACTTGCAGCGCATCGACCGCGATGCGTTCGCGGCGCACTGCTGCATGGAAATACCCCTGCCTTGACCGAGCCACCGTCGACATCAGGCTCCCCGCGCCATGCGCTCATCACTGTGATCAACGATCGCTATATATAGTCGGTCCCTGCCGGGCTTTCCACGCTCGGGTCTTGCTCGCGAGACGTGTTTCACAACACCACGCCCGCACAGCCTCGAAGTCGCCGCGGAACACCACGCGATCGGCTGCCTTGCCAAGCTGGTATTCGTACATCGGGTCGTAGTACTCGTGCAGCAGCAGCGCGATCCACGCACGGTGCGCGTGCGTGTCGCCTTCCTGCCGGTGGCGCTCGAGCGCCGCGTGCAGCAGCCCCTCTGCCGTGCGGTGACGATCGCCGCCAAGCCGACGTGCGATGCGTGTCAGGCCGTCGTGCAGGGCACGGCCGAAGCGCACGAAACCGTGTTCGGGATCGGCCGCAAGCCAGTCGCTCAGGTCTTCGTGGATGTACTCGGTGAGGATCCGGTCCACTCTTTCCTCGAACCTCGACTCGACGATCACCAGCGGGGCCGCCTTCATTGTGCGATGCAGGTCCTGCGGGACCGTGACCGGTCCGATCTGGCGGCTTTCGTCTTCGAGAAACAGCGTGGCGCCGGCTGCGTCGAGGCGCTGGTGCAACAATGCCACCGCAAGCGCGTTTTCGAAGCCAGCCTGCGAGGGGGGCACGCTCACGCGTCTGCCGAAGCTCGAGCCACGGTGATGCGCGAAACCCTCGAGGTCGATGCCGCCCGCAAGCTCCCGGATCAACGCGGTCTTCGCCGACCCCGTACGCCCGCCTATGACGACCAGTGCCGCCTGTGGCGCCAGCACCTCGAGTTCGTGCAACAGGTGCAGACGCAACGCCTTGTAACCGCCCTCGACCACCCGTACCGGGACGCCCTCGACGCTGATCCACTCCGCAGCGAGACGAGAACGCATGCCGCCGCGCCAGCAATGCAGCACAGCATCCGGATGCATCCGCAGGAAATCGCACCAGCGCGCCGTGCGTTGCGCACGTGTATGCCCGCTCACCAGGCGGTGGCCCAGCGCGACCGCGGCCTGTTGCCCTTCGCGCTTGTAGCAGGTTCCCACCTGCTCACGTTCGTTCGTGTCGAGGATCGGCAGGTTCACCGCACCTGGAATCGCGCCGTGGTCGAACTCGATTTCGGCACGCACGTCGATGAGCGCTGTCCCCTTGCACAGCAACCGATCGAATTCGGACGCAGTGACCACGCCAAAAGTCATATCCAATCCATCATGCAGCCTCGTCTGAAGATGCTAGCCGGGCGCAGGCGTGCCTGCCACAGTGGGGATGCGTGGCATTTGCACGGCATGGCTTGTTGCGAATCATTCCCATTGTTTTATAAGCTGCATGCATGCAAAGCTCCAGCACCGAATTCACAAACCTGCAACCCGGCGACCAGGCCCGGGTCAAGGGCTTCGGCCCGATGCCCGAGTACTACCGTAACCGCCTGCTCAGCATGGGACTTACGCCGGGGACCGAGTTCACCGTGATGCGCCAGGCTCCGCTGGGCGATCCGGTCCAGATCATGGTGCGCGGGTTCCGCTTGAGCCTGCGTCGTGCCGAAGCAGGCACCCTGCAGGTGGAGGTGCTGTGACGAAGCCGTTCACGATCGCGCTGGTCGGCAATCCGAACTGCGGCAAGACCACGCTCTTCAACCGCCTCACCGGGACTCACCAGAGCGTGGGCAACTGGCCCGGCGTGACCGTCGAGCGCAAGACCGGCACTTTCACGCACGAGGGACTGCAGATCCGCGTCGTCGACCTGCCGGGGACCTTCTCGCTGCATGTCTCGCGTGACGACGACGCGATCGACCAGCAGATCGCGCAAGCCTACGTGCTGTCACGCGAAGCGGATCTGATCGTCAACATCATCGACGCTGCAACGATCGCACGCGGCCTGTATCTGAGCGCGCAGATCTTCGACGCCAGCCTGCCGGTGGTGGTTGCACTGAACATGATCGATGTGGCCCATTCGCAGGGGCTGCACGTCGACCCGCACCGCCTGGCGACCTGTCTCGGCTGTCCGGTAGTTCCGCTGGTCGCCAATCGCGGCGACGGCATCCGCGCATTGATCGAGGCCATCTGTGCCGAGTTGCAGACCGCACAGCCACCCCCGGCACGCTTCGCACTGGACGCCACATTGGAGAGCGCTCTGCTGCAGGTGCAGTCTGCCCTCGACCCCACGCAGGCCGGTCCCAACGGCCGGCTGCTCGCCGCTGCGCTGCTGGCCCGTGACGCCGCAGCGCTCGAGCGCATCGGCGAGCCCGCGCGCTCGCGGCTGCTGCCGGTCATCGACGAAATCGAGGCTGGCCTCGGCGGCAACGCCGGCGATGCGCTGATCGCCGCACGCTACCACACCATCGGGCAGATCGTGGACCAGGCGGTGCGCAGCGAAAAAGGCAAGCGGGTCAATATCACCGAGCTTCTGGATCGATTGCTGCTGAACCGTGTGCTCGCGTTCCCGCTGCTGTTTGCCGTGATGTACCTGATGTTCACGTTCACGATCAACGTGGGCGGGGCATTCATCGATTTCTTCGACCTGGCGGCCGGAGCCCTGTTCGTCGAACTGCCGCGCTCGCTGATGGACGCGGCCGGTTTTCCGCCGTGGCTGATCGCCGCGATCGCGGACGGCGCCGGCGGCGGCGTGCAACTGGTCGCAAGCTTCATCCCGATCATCGCCGCGCTGTTCCTGTTCCAGAGCTTCCTCGAGGACTCCGGTTACATGGCGCGCGCCGCGTTCATCCTCGACCGACTGATGCGCACGGTCGGCCTCCCCGGCAAGGCCTTCGTGCCGCTGATCGTCGGCTTTGGCTGCAACGTGCCTGCCGTGATGGCCACGCGCAGCCTGGATACCCGACAGGACCGGCTGCTCACGGCAATGATGGCCCCATTCATGTCCTGCGGTGCGCGGCTGACGGTCTATGCGCTGTTTGCCGCGGCACTGTTCCCGCGCAACGGCCAGAACGTCGTGTTTGCCCTGTATCTGATCGGTATCGCACTCGCGATCGGCACCGGAATGCTGCTGCGACGCCGGCTGATGTACCGCGACCTCTCGCCGTTCCTGCTCGAGCTGCCACCGTACCACGTACCCACGCTGCGCGGTCTGCTGCTGCATACCTGGTTCCGCCTCAAGGGTTTCGTGCTGCGTGCCGGCAAGGCCATCGTGAGCGTGGTGCTGGTGCTGAACTTCGTGAATTCGATCGGCGTCGACGGGAGCTTCGGCAACCAGAACACCGACCGCTCGCTGCTGTCGCAGATCGGCAAGACGATCACACCGTTGTTCACTCCGATGGGGCTCGATGAGCACAACTGGCCGGCAACGGTCGGCATCTTCAGCGGCGTCTTCGCCAAGGAAGTCGTGGTGGGCACGCTGGACGCCCTGTATACGACGATGGCGCAGGGCGACGGGGAAATTGCTCCGCCGACCGGTGCGCGCGAGATGCTGGACGAGGCCTTCGCGTCGGTGAAGACGAATCTTGCGGCACTCGGAAGCAAGCTCGGGGATCCGCTCGGACTCGGCAACGTCGGTGACCGCGAAGCGTTGATCGCAGCGGAAGGCTTGCACGGGACGACCTTCAGCCTGATGGCACGCATGTTCGACGGGCAGATCGGTGCGTTTGCCTACGTGCTGTTCGTGCTGCTGTACATGCCCTGCGTGGCGACGCTCGGTGCCTTGCACAAGGAAATCGGCGGCTTCTGGGCGTTCTTTTCGGCCACCTGGAATACGGTGATCGCGTACACGCTGGCCGTGATCGTCTACCAGGGTGGCACCGTCGCGGCGCATCCGCTCGCGTCGGCGCTGTGGATCGCCGGCTGCCTGGCCGCGCTGGCCGGCAGCTACATGTGGCTGATGCACCTCGGCGAGAAACGCCACGGCGACGATCGGCTGATACCGGTGATCAACCTCTGAATCACGCTTGCATCGCCCGCCGCACGGGGCATGGAATTCACACCGGTTCGCGACGCCAGATCGATCCTTCGCGGGTATCCTCGATCACGATGCCCTGTGCGCGCAACTCGTCCCGGATTGCGTCTGCGCGCGCGAAATCCCGCGCCTTCTTGGCCTGCACTCGCTCGGCCACCCGCTTGTCGATCGGCGCATCGTCGCCTGCGCCGTCTCCGCCACGACGAAACGCGAGCGGATCGTCACCGAGCAGGCCGAGGATCGCACCCAGCCCGCGCAGTTCCCCGGCCAGGCGGCGCGCCTGCACGGCGTCCCCCGCGCGCGCCACCGCATTCAGTTCGCGTGCGAGCTCGTGCATCGTCGCGAGCGCTGCCGGGGTGTTGAAGTCGTCGTCCATCGCTGCGCAGAAGCGCTCGAGGTACACACTGCCGGCCATCGCCATCGCCATCGGCGTGAGCGCTGCGACGTCGCCGAAGTCGCGCAGCGCGGCATAGAAGCGCTCCAGCGCCTGACGCGCCGCCTGCAGGCTCGACTCCGCGTAGTTCATCGGGCTGCGGTAGTGGCTGGCGAGCAGCAGGAAACGCAGCACCTCGGGCTGGTGGCGCTGCAGCACATCGCGGATCGTGAAGAAGTTGCCGAGCGACTTCGACATCTTCTCGTCATCCACGCGCAACGGTCCGACGTGCATCCAGTAGTTCGCAAAACACTTGCCGGTAGCCGCTTCGGACTGTGCGATCTCGTTCTCGTGATGCGGAAAGATCAGGTCGGGACCGCCCCCATGAATATCGAAGGTCTCGCCAAGGCAACGCATCGACATCGCCGAACATTCGATGTGCCAGCCAGGTCGCCCGGCACCCCACGGCGAGTCCCACGCTGGCTCGCCCGCCTTGGCGGCCTTCCACAGCACGAAGTCGCGCGGGTCTTCCTTGTCCTCCCCGACCTCGACGCGTGCACCGGCCAGCAGATCGTCGGGATTTCGCCCCGACAGCTTGCCGTACCCGGCAAAGCGCGCCACGCGGTAATACACATCACCGTTCGCCGCCTGATACGCATGCCCCGATTCCACCAGCCGCGCGACGATCGCCAGGATGGCATCGATATGCGCCGTGGCGCGTGGTTCCCGGTCGGGCGGCAGATTGCCGAGTGCGCGCTCGTCCTCGTGCATCGCCGTGATCATGCGCTCCGTGAGCGACTCGATGGTCTCGGCATTTTCACCCGCGCGACGGATGATCTTGTCGTCGATATCGGTGATGTTGCGCACGTAGTCGAGTTGCCAGCCGCTGGCGCGCAGGTAGCGCGCGACCACGTCGAAGGCAACCAGCAGCCGTGCGTGCCCGATATGACAGTAGTCGTAGACCGTGATGCCGCAGACGTACATCCCGATCCGACCGGGTACCAGCGGGCGGAATTCCCCGGTGCGCCGGTTCATGGAATTGTGAATGCGCAGCGCCATCACCCTACCCCTTCGCCGCAGTCGAGCCGGACCACACGTCGCGCAGCCCGATCGTGCGGTTGAACACCACCGAACCCTCGGCTCCTGCGTCGGGATCGCGGCAGAAATAGCCTTCCCGTTCGAACTGGCAGGTGCTGCCTGCAGCGAGTCCTGCCAGTCCGGGTTCGGCCTTGCAGCCGCGCAACACCTGCAGGCTGTCCGGATTCAGGTTGTGCAGAAAGCCCTGCTCGGCAGCATCCGGCTGAGGGTCGAGGAACAGGCGATCGTAAAGCCGCACCTCGCAGTCGATCGCCCGCGTGGCCTCGACCCAGTGGATCACGCCCTTCACCTTGCGCCCGTCGGACGGGTTGCGTCCCAGTGTGTCGGAATCGTAGCTGCAGCGCAGCTCGACGACCTCGCCGTGAGCGTCGCGAACCACTTCATCGGCACGGATCACGTAGGCGTTGCGCAGGCGTACCTCGCCACCGCTGACCAGACGCTTGAAGTCCTTGCCCGCCTCCGTGCGGAAATCCTCGCGGTCGATCCACAGTTCACGCCCGAACGGCAACACCCGCTGTCCGAGCTCCGGGCGCGACGGATGTGCGGGCGCCGTCAGTTCCTCGTATCGATCGGCTGGATAGTTGTGCAGCGTGACCTTCAGCGGCCGCAGCACGCACATCGCGCGTGGCGCGCTCTTGTCCAGTTCGTCGCGGATGCAGTATTCGAGCATGCCGAGGTCGACCACGCCGTCGGTACGGCTGACTCCGGTGCGCTCGACGAAGTCACGGATGGCACCCGGCGGAACGCCGCGTCGGCGCAGGCCCGACAGCGTCGGCATGCGCGGGTCGTCCCAGCCATCGACACGGCCTTCGGTGACGAGTTGACGCAGCTTGCGCTTGCTGGTGACCGTATAGCTGAGATTCAGGCGTGCGAATTCGAACTGCCGTGGCTGTGCGGGCACCGGCAAGTGTTCGATGAACCAGTCGTACAGCGGCCGATGGTCCTCGAACTCGAGCGTGCAGATCGAGTGCGTGATGCTTTCGATCGCGTCCTCCTGCCCGTGCGCGAAATCGTAGGACGGGTAGATGCACCAGGCCGTGCCGGTGCGGTGATGCGCCGCGTGCTTGATCCGGTAGAGCACCGGATCACGCAGGTTGAGGTTCGGCGACTTCATGTCGATGCGTGCCCGCAGCGTCATGCGCCCTTCTTCGATTTCGCCGGCACGCATGCGCTCGAGCAGCGCCAGGCTCGCCGCAGACGGACGATCACGGTACGGACTGTCGCGCCCGGGTTCGGTCAGCGTCCCCCGGTAGAGTCGCATCTGCTCCGGGTCGAGTTCGCAGACGTAGGCGAGACCGTTGCGCACCAGGTGCTGTGCCCATTCGTAGAGCGTCCCGAAATAATCGCTGGCATAACGCACCTCGCCGTTCCACGCGAAACCCAGCCATTGCACATCGCGAATGATCGCCTCGACGTATTCGCTGTCCTCGGTCGCCGGGTTGGTATCGTCGAAGCGCAAGTTGCAGCGTCCACCGAATTCCTCGGCAAGTCCGAAGTTCACGCAGATCGATTTCGCGTGTCCGATGTGCAGGTAACCGTTCGGCTCCGGCGGGAAACGCGTGAGCACCGCAGGCACCCGGCCCGACTCCAGGTCGTCGCGGATGATGGTGCGCAGGAAGTTCGAAACACGCTGGGATTCACTCATCGAAACCACGGATCTACGGCAAAATTTGTGGCCGGCGATTATACCCGCCGGGGTAGGTGGCCGAAACAAAACCCGATATGATTGCCGCTCTTTTCATGAACGGTACGACAATGGTCACTCTGCACACATCCATGGGCGATATCACTCTCGAACTCGACGCGGAAAAGGCGCCGCAGACGGTCGAGAACTTTCTGCAGTACGCGCGCGACGGCTTCTACGACGGCACCGTATTTCACCGCGTGATCGACGGCTTCATGATCCAGGGTGGCGGGTTGACTGCGGATCTGGAACAGAAAGGCACGCGTGCACCGATCGGGAACGAGGCGAACAACGGACTGAAGAACAAGTCCGGCACGATCGCGATGGCACGCACCAACGACCCGCACTCGGCCACGGCCCAGTTCTTCATCAACGTTGCCGACAACAAGTTTCTGGATCACAGCGCGCCGACCCCGCAAGGCTGGGGCTACGCGGTATTCGGACAGGTCACCGCAGGCATGGACGTGGTCGACCGGATTCGCGAGGTGGCTACCGGCAATCGCGGCTATCACCAGGACGTGCCGCGCGAAACCATCACGATCGAGCGCGTCAGCATCGCTTGAATCCTGCCCCGCAGATGAACCGGCTGTTCATCTCGGACCTGCACCTCGGCACGGAACGCCCGGCGAGCCGCCAGGCGTTCATGCGTTTCCTTGCCACCCATACGCATCCCGGCGATGAACTCTACATCCTCGGCGATCTGTTCGACGCGTGGCTCGGTGACGACGACGAGTCCAGCTTCGCGCAATCCGTCGTCGATGCGCTGGCTGCACGCACGCGTGCCGGAGTCCGCATCTGCCTGATGCCCGGCAACCGCGATCTGCTGCTCGGCGCGCGCTTTGCCGAGCGCGTCGGTGCGACGCTGCTGCCCGACCCGTGTTGTCGCAGCATCGAAGGGCAACGCGTGCTGCTCGCGCACGGCGACGCACTGTGCAGTGCCGATCACGGCTACCAGCGCTACCGGCGCTTCATCCGCTCGCCGCTGACACGCAGGCTGCTGATGACGCTGCCCGTGGCGGTTCGCCGGCGCATCGCAGCCCGGCTTCGCCGCAGCAGTCGCACGCATACCGCGGCCAAACCCACGCCCCTGCTCGACGTCGTGCCCGCCACGGTCGACGACGCACTGCTGGCCCACCATGCGCGACTGCTGATTCACGGGCATACGCACCGCCCGGCCCGCCACGTGCACACGCACGGAACACGCCTGGTCCTCGGTGACTGGGACGGCAGCATCGCGCGCTACGTGCACTGGCCCGCGGGCGGCGAAGCGCAGTTGCTCGATTTCGACATCGACGCGCAAGCACCGTCCTGCGAACGCTGGACCCTGCCGTGAAGGATGACGCCAAAGGCCTCGTCACACGCCGCGCAATGTTTTGCGACACGCTCTGCACCGCGCCATTTCCAGACCTTATGCCGGGCATCCGGCGATTCAACTGCACCCGCTGCATCCTCTATACTGCGGGCCCGATTTGCCGCGCCCAGGCGCAGCAAACCCCACCATCCGATGCATCGATCGAGGAAACCTGCCGTGCTCGAAGCCTATCGCAGCCATGTCGCCGAACGCGCCGCCCAGGGCATCGTTCCAAAGCCGCTCAGCGCCGAGTGGACCGCCCAGCTCGTCGAGTTGCTCGAGAACCCGCCTGCCGGCGAAGAGGCGTTCCTGGTCGATCTGATCAGCAACCGTGTGCCGCCCGGTGTCGACGAGGCCGCTTACGTCAAAGCGGCGTTTCTCAGTGCGATCGTGCGTCGCGAGGCCCGCTCACCGCTGATCGACCGTGCGCACGCGATTCGCCTGCTCGGCAGCATGCTCGGTGGCTATAACATCGAAACCCTGGTCACAGCGCTCGACGACGTCGAACTCGGCCCGCTGGCTGCCGAGCAGCTCAAGGGCACGCTGCTGATGTTCGACGCCTTCCATGATGTCGTCGAACGGCACGCGGCGGGCAATACGCACGCCAGCGCGGTACTGACGTCCTGGGCTGAAGGCGAGTGGTTCACCAGCCGCCCGGCCGTGCCCGAGTCGATCCGGACCACGGTATTCAAGGTCAGCGGCGAGACGAATACCGACGACCTGTCACCGGCGCCGGATGCCTGGAGCCGCCCCGACATCCCGCTGCACGCGCTCGCGATGTTCAAGATGGCTCGTGAAGGCTTGCAGCCCGACGAGCCCGGAGCAGTCGGCCCGATCCGCCAGATCGAGGAACTGAAGAAGAAGGGTCATCCGATCGCCTTCGTCGGCGACGTCGTGGGAACCGGTTCGAGCCGCAAGTCGGCCACCAACTCGGTACTGTGGTTTTTCGGCGATGACATCCCCGGCGTACCGAACAAGCGCTGCGGCGGTGTGTGCATCGGGGGCAAGGTTGCACCGATCTTCTACAACACGATGGAAGACGCCGGCGCGCTGGTTTTCGAGGCGCCGGTGGAACGCCTGAACATGGGCGACGTGATCGAGGTGCGCCCCTACGATGGCGTGATCCGCAATGCGACCAGCGGTGAAGAACTGTCGCGCTTCGAACTGAAATCCGATGTGCTGCTCGACGAAGTACGCGCTGGCGGGCGCATCAACCTGATCGTCGGACGTGGCCTGACGCGCAAGGCGCGCGAGGCGCTCGACCTGCCGCCGTCCAGGCTGTTCCGTGTACCGCCACAGCCAGCGGACACCGGCAAGGGCTACACGCTGGCGCAGAAGATGGTCGGCCGCGCCTGCGGCGTCGCCGGGATCCGTCCGGGTACGTATTGCGAGCCGCACATGACGACGGTGGGTTCGCAGGACACCACCGGCCCGATGACACGCGATGAACTGAAGGATCTCGCCTGCCTCGGCTTCTCGGCCGACCTGGTGATGCAGAGCTTCTGTCACACGGCGGCGTACCCGAAGCCGGTCGATATCGAGACGCAGCACACGCTGCCCGACTTCATCATGACGCGCGGTGGCGTGTCGCTGCGCCCCGGTGACGGCATCATCCACAGCTGGCTGAACCGCATGCTGTTGCCCGACACCGTCGGCACCGGGGGCGACTCGCACACGCGATTCCCGATCGGCATCTCGTTCCCGGCCGGCTCCGGCCTGGTCGCCTTCGCTGCCGCAACCGGCGTGATGCCGCTCGACATGCCGGAATCGGTGCTGGTGCGCTTCAAGGGCAAGATGCAACCCGGAATCACGCTGCGCGACCTCGTGCATGCGATTCCCTACTACGCGATCAGGCAAGGCTTGCTGACGGTAGAGAAGAAAGGAAAGAAAAACGTTTTCTCCGGACGCATCCTCGAAATCGAAGGCCTCGAAAACCTGACCGTCGAACAGGCCTTCGAACTTTCGGACGCATCCGCAGAGCGTTCGGCTGCCGGCTGTACGATCCGGCTTTCACCCGAAACCATCGCCGAATACCTGCGCTCGAACGTCACGCTGCTGCGCTGGATGATCGGGCAGGGTTACGGTGATGCGCGTACGCTGGAGCGGCGCGCCCGCGCGATGGAAGCATGGCTCGCCAAGCCCTCCCTGCTGCAGGCTGACCCGGACGCCGAATACGCCACGGTGATCGAGATCGACCTTGCCGACGTGCGCGAACCCGTGGTGTGTGCACCGAACGACCCCGACGATGCGCGCCTGCTGTCCGAGGTTGCCGGCGACAAGGTCGACGAGGTGTTCCTCGGCTCGTGCATGACCAACATCGGCCACTTCCGTGCGGCGGGCAAACTGCTCGAGAAATTCAAGGGAGTGATTCCGACGCGGATGTGGATCGCACCGCCGACACGCATGGACCAGCACACGCTGATGGAGGAAGGCTACTACAACATCTACGGCCGCGTCGGGGCGCGCACCGAGATGCCCGGCTGTTCGCTGTGCATGGGCAACCAGGCACGCGTGGCACCTGAATCGACGGTGCTGTCCACCTCGACACGCAACTTCCCGAACCGCCTCGGTGAAGGCGCGAACGTCTACCTGACGTCGGCCGAACTGGCCTCCGTAGGGGCGATCCTGGGGCGCGTGCCAACGGTCGATGAGTACATGGAGTACGCGCGCAAGATCGATTCGATGGCGGCCGACATCTACCGCTACATGAATTTCGATCGTATCGAGTCGTTCCGACAGGGTGCCGAGGAAGGCAAGCGGATCGCAGCGGTCGAGATCGTCGAAGTAGCCGTATAACAGTCACTCCCCACTGCAGCATTCGCTGTTCCGCACGTCCCGGAGCAGCGAATGAGCAGTGCGACACCGGGAACGGACACGAATACGTCGAGACGTGAACTGTGGGTCATGGCTCCCTGATACGCCGTGGCCGGAAGCCGCGAAGCTCGACCTGCAGTCGGAGTTCGCCTTGACGCCGTTCTTCTTCTGCCAGGTTCGCATAGGCCAGCCGGGCGAACAGCGTGCTGATTGCTGCGAAGGCAGGGGCCAGGTCGGGTCTGGCACTGCCGATGCGCGCAGCGTAGGCACCCGGCGCCTCGCCTGCCTGACGTGGCATGCCGATCGCGGCCAGCCGGGCGCAGGCGCGCAGATAGGCGGCAAGCGCGGGGTCGCGGCGCGCTCGTGCCGTCCGGACACCGAACAGGCTGGCTGCAACCAGCAGCAGGACCAGCGCGCCACAGCCCAGCAAGAGTGCAATCACCCGTGCCGGGGTGATACGGCCAAGCAGATCGGTGAGAAAGAGGCTCTGGCGTTCGCCGTCGTAGTTCAGCACCGACCGTGCCCAGTAGTAACCCAGCGTGTCCCAGCGCATGCGCAGCCAGCCGAGCAGGCGGACGTTGCGATAGCGCTCGATGGTGAGCGGACTGGTTGCCAGGAACTCGGCGCCAAGCGCGTCGCCAACGCCCGCTTCGATGCGCTCGGGCGACACCGCTGCGGTCGGATCGAAGCGCACCCAGCCACGCCCGGGCAACCAGGCCTCGCTCCAGGCATGGGCATCGTACTGATGCACCAGCAAGTACCCCTGCCAGGGGTTGCGTTCGCCGCCCTGGTAGCCGACGACGACGCGTGCGGGTATGCCGGCCGCACGCAGCAACACGGTGAACGCGCTCGCGTAGTGCTCGCAGAAACCGCGCCGCTCGCCGAACAGGAACTCGTCGACGCTGTCGCGACCGAGCAATGGCGGCGACATCGTATACACAAAGCCCTCGTCGTGAAACCAGCGCAGCAGTCGCCCTATGTACACCTCATCGCTACCCGTCTCCGCGCGCCATGCCGAGGCCTGTGCGAGTGCCCGCGGATTGAAACCCTTCGGCAGTTGCAGTTCCGCCTGCCTGCGCAAGAGCGAGAGTTCCGGTTCGAGCGTTGCCGCCAGGTCGGCCTGCACCCGGTAGCGCAGCCGCTGTGCCACGGGGCGCGAGTACATCAGCCGGTAATCACTGCCAAGGCGCAAAGCCGCGTCGAAGCCCGTCGGATAGCCAAGCACATACAGCCACGGCTGGTTGCTTGGTTCGAGGATCACCTCGTAGCTGCTGCTGGCACCGCCGGGCAGCCACCGGGCGCGCTGCAAGCCCGGATGCGCTGCACCGCCCAATGCAAATTCGGACTCCATGCGTGCGAGCATGCCCTGGCGCCACTGCCTGCCATCGAACGCCGACAACACCAGGCCACGCCAGTACAGCTCGCGCGGCGCTGGCACGCTGGTGTCGAAGCTCACGCGAAACGCCAACTCGGGCGACGCGCCAAGGCGCGCCACATCTCCGGGCGACATGGTTGCACTCGGCCCGGTGCGCGCGGCCGTGCTGTCGCGCGGAATCGACCACAGCGGTGCGATGCGCGGGAACAGCACGAACAGCAGCAGCATCAGCGGCAGCGCCTGCAGCAGCATCCGCACGGCCACTGCCAGCGGATTCGGGAAACCCGCCGCCGCCTCGCCCTGCTGGCAGGCGACCAGCGCCGCGGTGACCCCGATGCTTGCCAGCAGCGCATACGCTGCGTACGGCATTTCCTGTTCGAACAACAACTGGCAGGCGACCAGGAAATACGCAACGAATACGATCACGAAGCAATCGCGCAGGCTGCGCAGCTCGATTGCCTTCAGCACCGCCGCAATCACCAGCAACGCAACCGTCGGCTCGAGCCCGTGCAAGGCGTGCCACTGCAGGCCAACCGCCAGGAAAGCCATCAGCACCAGCAACAGCCGAACGACCCGCCCCGGGAACGACCACGCTCCCTGGTGCACACGGTAACGCCAGCCGATCGCGATCGCCCCCACCAGCAGCACCCACGGTGGCAGGCGCATGGCGTGCGGGCCGATCGCGAGCAACAGCGCAAACAGCACCCACACCAGCGCACGACGCGACAGCACCGCGCTCACGGCTCGACCGGCCCGTTGCCGAACAGTGCCAACGCAGTCAGGGCCTGGTTGCGCTGTGCATCACCGCGAGCCGGTTCCAGCCACTCGCCAGGCAGCTCGAGACCGTACTCGAGGTCCTTCGCGTGGAAATCCAGCACCAGCCGGCACAGTTGCGCCAACCGCTGTTCGGCATCGCCGCAGCCTTCGGTATCGCTCCAGCGCAGCCAGTGACTGCGGTTGCTGAACACCTTGCGCTCGAAGGTCTGCAACCGCTGCCCCTTGGCCAGCGTCTTCCACGCCACGTAGCGCAGCGGATCGCCGGCGCGATAGTCGCGGAATCCGGAGAAGTCATCGTCGCCACTCTCCTGCGTCACCACGCCATCGGCGGCCTCGGCACGCACGGACGCCGCCATGGCAAATGCAGCGGGTCGTGGATAGACCAGGCAACGCTGCGCAAGGTCGAGCGAGGTCCAGGCGCGCAGCAGACCGAGCGGGTAGCGGGTTTCGATATGTACCCGCGGTGCCTGCAGCCAGCCGCGCCGCTGGGTCGCCAGACCGAGTCGCACCGTCTGCTCCGAATGGGGTGGGATGCGCACCGGCTGCGCTGCACCATCCACCCAGCTCACGAGCAGCCCGTCGCGTGCGCGCCCGCGCGTATCGCCCAGTCGCAGCGTGAAGCAGGCATCGCTGCCTGCAAACACCGGCTCGGCGCCACTGCCGCCGACACGCAGTTGGGCAAGGTTCGCCCAGGTGTGCAGCACGCCGACGACGAACAACCCGCCCAGAAGGAATGCCAGCGCAAGCACCAGGTTGCTCTGGTAGTTGATTCCAGTCAGCAGCAGCACCAGCAGCAGCACCAGGAAGGCGAAACCGCTGGCGGTGGGAAAGATGAACAGGTTGCGTTGTCCGAGCAGATGCCCGGCAGCGGCGGGTATGCGCCGTGCGATCCAGCGCTCGCGGTAAGCGCGTAACGAGCGGGCTGCGCGCCACGGCAGCAGCGCTGGCGCCATCAGCCGAATACGTCCACTTCGCGCAGCAGCCGATCGGCGAGTGCACGACCATCCCCCTCGAAGTCCGCACCTGGCCGCAACCGATGCGCCGTGACCGCCGGCAGCACCGCCTGCACGTCCTCCGGCACCACGTGGGTACGCCCTTCCATGTACGCCCAGCTGCGCGCAGCAGCCATCAACGCCAACGCACCGCGCGGCGACAGGCCTTGCGCAAACCCGGGTGCCGTGCGCGAAAACGCCACCAGACGCTGCACGTAGTCGAGCAGCGAGGCAGATGCGGCAACGTGTGCCGCCTCGCGCTGGATACGGTGCAACTGCTCGCGTGTGATGCGCGCGACGAGCGACTCGGGCGTGATCGAAGCGGTCGCACCGGCCAGGATCGCGCGCTCGGCGTCGCGATCCGGATAACCGATCGAGATGCGCATCAGGAAGCGGTCGAGCTGCGATTCCGGCAAGGCAAAGGTACCGGCCTGCGTAAGCGGATTCTGGGTCGCGATGACGAAGAAGTCGGCAGGCAGCGCTCGCGTTTCGCCTTCGATGCTGACCTGGCGTTCGGCCATCGCCTCGAGCAGGGCACTCTGCGTCTTCGGTGTACTGCGGTTGATCTCGTCGGCCAACAGCACCTCGGTGAAGATCGGGCCGGGGTGGAAACTGAAGCGGCGCGTATCCTGATCGAACACCGATACGCCGAGAATGTCACCCGGCAGCATGTCGCTGGTGAACTGGACGCGCCGGAATTCCAGTCCGAGCACGCGTGCGAGTGCGTGCGAAAGCGTGGTCTTGCCCATACCGGGCAGGTCTTCGATCAGCAGATGGCCACGGGCGAACAGCGCGCACAGTGCCAGGCGTATCTGGTGATCCTTGCCGAGCAGCACGCGAGCGACCTCGCGCACGATGGCTTCGATGACGTCCTGCACGCACTGCTCCCTGCTGCTTCGACCTGTACCCGGGTGATTCCGCTCCGAAGACCGGATCTGCGGGTGCCCTTGTCAGGTGGCGGAACGATCGCTCGCCGCGTACAGGCCACGTGCCAGATCTTCCCGCAGATCTGCCGGGTCTTCCAGCCCGACCGCAACACGGACCAGGCCGGGTACGATGCCCTGTCGGCTGCGCTCCTGCTCCGTCAGACGCCCGTGCGTGGTCGTGGCAGGATGCACGATCGTGGTCTTCGCATCGCCGAGGTTCGCCGTGATCGACATCAGGCGCGTGGCGTCCATGAAACGCCACGCCGCGTCGCGCCCACCCTCGACCGTGAACGACAACACGCCGCCGAAACCGCGCTGCTGGCGACACGCCAACGCGTGCTGCGGATGCGTCGGCAGGCCCGGATAATTGACGCTGACGATCCCTGGCTGGCGCTGCAGCCAGTGCGCAAGCTCGAGTGCGCTGCGGCTGTGCGCCTCCATGCGGATGCGCAACGTCTCGAGGCCCTTCAGGAATACCCAGGCGTTGAACGGACTCATGCACGGTCCTGCAGAACGCTGGAACGCGACCACCTGCTCCATCAGCTCGCGGCTGCCGCACAGCGCGCCACCCAGACAGCGACCCTGCCCATCGATGTACTTGGTCGCCGAATGCACGACCACATCGGCCCCGAGCGCGAGCGGCTGCTGCAACACGGGAGTCAGAAAACAATTGTCGACGACCAGCAGCGCACCATGCGCCTTCGCGATCGCCGCCACGCGCTCGATGTCCACCACTTCGCACAGCGGATTCGAAGGCGTCTCCAGAAACAGCATCCGGGTACGCGGACGCAGTGCTGCCTCCCAGGCCGCGTAATCGGTAGCGTCGACGTAGTCGACGTCGACGCCGAACTTCGCGATGAACCGGTTCAGCAGCATCGTCGTCGAGCCGAACACATCGCGTGAACACAGCAGATGCGAACCACTCTCCAGCAGGCTCATGCACGCAGCAAGGATAGCGGCCATTCCGGAGG
Organism: Pseudomonadales bacterium; assembly: GCA_024234165.1. Taxonomy (NCBI): domain Bacteria; kingdom Pseudomonadati; phylum Pseudomonadota; class Gammaproteobacteria; order Pseudomonadales; species Pseudomonadales bacterium. Next base: position 153,037 of record JACKOP010000001.1, on the reverse strand, counting down.
CGGTCGCCACTGCCTGGGCAGCGCCTTCCAGCGTTGCAATGCGCTCCTCGAACACGCGCACCGTCGGGTTCGTGTAGCGCGAATAGACATTGCCGCCACCGCCGGCGAAACGTGCAGCCGCATCCGCTGCAGACCCGAACACATAGCTCGACGTCAGGAACAGCGCTTCGGAATGCTCGCCTTCCGCGGTGCGCACCTGGCCTGACCGCACGGCCCGGGTATCGGGTCGTGCGCCAGCAAGTACCCGCTGTCGTTCCTCGTCGTTCATGCGTTGCATGCTCTCCGTGAATGCTCAGCCCGCGTGGTTGTGCAGGCCGAGCAACGTGCCATCACCGGTACGCGCGGTCGCATCAGCACCCGCATGCGCGCATTCGCTGCGCTCGGCCTGCAGTCGTTGCAGATACTCACCGTCGATGTCGCCGGTCACGTAATGGCCGTCGAATACCGAGCAGTCGAACTGCTCGACCCGTGGATTGCCGTCGCGCGAGCACGAGATCAGATCCTCGAGATCCTGGTACACCAGCCAGTCGGCTCCGATCAGCGCGCAGACCTCGTCTTCGCTGCGTCCGTGGGCGACCAGTTCATCCGCCGACGGCATGTCGATACCGTAGACGTTCGGCCAGCGCACCGCAGGCGCCGCGGACGCGAAATACACCCGTCGTGCACCGGCGTCGCGGGCCATCTGGATGATCTCGTTGCAGGTCGTACCGCGTACGATCGAGTCATCCACCAGCAGCACGTTCTTGTCGCGGAATTCCAGTTCTATGGGGTTCAGCTTCTGACGTACCGAACGCTTGCGCATCGCCTGGCCCGGCATGATGAACGTACGCCCGATGTAGCGGTTCTTCATCAGCCCTTCACGGAACTTCACGTCCAGCTCGTACGCGATGACCTGCGCCGCGACGCGGCTCGTGTCCGGTACCGGAATCACGACATCGATGTCGTGGTCGGGCCGAAGGCGTCTGATCTTCTCGGCCAGCCGCTCACCCTGGCGCAACCGCGCCTTGTATACCGAGATGCCGTCCATGATCGAATCCGGGCGCGCGAAATACACGTGTTCGAAGATGCACGGCGAGAGACGCGGGTTCTGTGCACACTGCCGGGTGTGCAGCCGCCCGTGCGTGTCGATGTGGACCGCCTCGCCGGGAGCCACGTCGCGGATCACGCGAAAACCCAGCACGTCGAGAGCCACGCTTTCCGAGGCGATCATGTACTCGCGTCCCTGGGCGGATTCGCGTTCGCCGAAGATCAGCGGCCGGATTCCGCACGGATCCCGAAAGCCCACCACGCCGTGGCCCGCAATCAGCACCAGGGCTGCATAGGCGCCACGCGCACGCCGATGCACGCCCGAAACCGCGGTGAAAATATCCTGCGCATCGGGCGCCAGCTTGCCGAGCAGTTGCAGTTCGTGGGCAAACACATTCAACAGCACTTCGCTGTCCGAGTCGGTATTGATGTGACGCAGGCCGGACTGGAACACCTGCTCGCGCAACTCCACCGAATTCGTCAGATTGCCGTTGTGCGCCAGGCAGATGCCGTAGGGACTGTTCACGTAGAACGGCTGTGCGAGTGCGGAGCTGTTGCTGCCGGCGGTCGGGTAGCGCACGTGACCGATGCCGACGTTGCCACTCAGACGCTCCATGTGTTCGTTGCGAAACACGTCGCGCACCAGCCCGTTGGCCTTGCGCTGCTTGAATACCCCCCGGTCGTCGGTCACGATTCCCGCAGCGTCCTGGCCGCGGTGCTGCAATACCGTCAGTGCGTCATAGAGCTGCTGGTTGACCGCGCTGTGGCCGACGATTCCGGCGATACCGCACATACTCCGCGATCCTCCCTCAGTTTCCCGTGCCCGCAAGCCAGGCGCTCAACACGCCGGTGAATTGCCTGAACCAGCCTTCGAGCAGCAGCAGATGCGGCAGCAGCACGGAGTTCTGCCACCACGCGAAACGCTCCGGCTCGAGCAGGCCGCGCAACATCACGATCGCTGCGAGCAGAACGAACACACCGCGCACGAAGCCGAACGCCATGCCGAGCACACGATCGAATGCACCCAGTCCGGCGAAGCGGATCACACCGCGCAGCAGACGTCCGCACAGCCCGACCGCGATCAACGTCATCACGAACAGCAGTGCGAACGCCACGATCCTGCGGCCCGATTCATCACTGATCGATCCCGCCAGCAGATACGCGAGCCGGTCCGACAGCAGCATCGCTGCAGCGAAGGCGAGCACCCATCCGGCAAGGGAAAAGGCTTCCCTCACGAAGCCGCGCAACACGCTGACCAGCGTCGAGACACCGATCACGCTCACGATGATCCAGTCGGCAGCGTTCAGCGCTTCCACGTGATTTCCGGTCCGGTGATTTGCGCGGCATTCTAGCAAACGCCGCACCATCGGCGCTCAGGGATAATAACGGGTCACATAGCCCTTGACGCCGAGCTTGCGCTGCACTTCGACAGCGATGGCGTCCGCACCGGCACGCTCGAGCTTCGGATTCACGTATACCCGGTGCTGCTGCGCTCCGGCCGTGCCGCTCGATTGCAGGATCGCATGAAAACCCGCCGCATTCGCGCGTTGCTGGATCTCGCGCGCGTTCGCGAGCTGCGAGAACACGCCAAGCTGTACCGCCCACTGCTCCGGCAAACCGCTGGGGTCGGTGGTCACACCCTTCACCTTCGGCAAGTCCCTGGCTGCCGGTCGCGCGGACGGTTCGGCGCCGCGTACCGGTTCTGCCACCACGGCAGGCGTAGCTGCGGGCCTTGCTGCGTCTGTCGGTGCTGGCTCTGGCGTGGCCTGAACCGCAGGGTCGGAGGGTCCGGTTGCAGCAGCATCACGCTGTGCCGCCCAATCCGGCTCCGGAGGCAACTGCGGCCGCTCGGGCTCGGCCACGGTGAAGCGCTCGATCTGCGGCTCCGGCGGAATCTGGCTGCGTTGACTGATTTCGCGCACCGGAGAACTGTCGAAGATCACTGGCCAGGCGATCACGCCGAGTGCGATCAGCACGGCCGCACCAACCAGTCTGTGCTTCATTGCCTCGGTCACTGCCCCCTCCTCGCGCCGTTACGCGTGCGCATCCAACCATTCGAGTGCGGGTCCCACCAGGTGGAACGAACCGCATACCACCAGCCGGTCTCCGGGGACCATCGTCCGCTCGGCCCGGACCAGGGCGTGGGCGATGCCGGGCACGCATTCGACCGGCCTGCTTCGTTGTGCAGCACCGAGCGCGGCCAGCACCTCGGCCGCCGTCAGCGCGCGCGGCTCGGACAATGCCGGGAAGACCCACGCATCGGCCAGTGGCGCCAGTGTCGCGAGCATCGCACCAGCGTCCTTGTCGCGCATTGCCCCGAACAGGATCCGCGTGCATCCGCGAGCCGGGGCGTCGGCGAGCCGGCGCACGAGGCAGGCGACACCGGCCGGGTTGTGCGCCACGTCGAGCACGCACTCGCCCTTGCCGAGGCGACGGCGTTGCAAGCGCCCCGCCAGGGTGATTTGCGGCAAGGTCACCTGCACCAGCGCAGCGTCCGGCAGCGCATCGACCAACGCCAACGCCTGCAACGCACACGCGACGTTGTCACCCAGCAGTGCCGGTGGCGGCGTCACCTCGCGCCGTATCCGCATCCCGTCCGCCGTACATCCCTGCCAGCACCAGCGCCCGTCCTGCTCGCGTGCATCGAAATCGACGCCGAGCGCGTACCACGGTGCACCCAGCACGCTGGCGCTCGCCGGCAACGTCGACGGTGGATCACGATCACCGCACACCACCGGGCGAGCAGGACGGAAAATGCCGGCCTTCTCGAGTGCGATCGAGCGCCTGTCCGCGCCCAGCCAGTCGGTATGATCCACCGCGATCGAGGTCACCACGGCCACGTCCGGATCGACGATGTTCACCGCGTCCAGTCGTCCGCCGAGTCCCACCTCGAGCAGCAGCCACTCACAGCGCTCGCGCCGGAAGATTTCCAGTGCCGCCAACGTTCCGAACTCGAAGAACGTCAGCGGTGTGGCTCCACGCGCTGCCTCGACCGCTCCAAACGCCGCACACAGTGCCTGGTCGCTGACCTCGCGTCCGTCGACCCGCACCCGCTCGTTGTAGCGCACCAGGTGTGGCGAGGTGTACGCACCGACACGCACTCCCCGCGCAAGCAGCAGGCGTTCCAGGACCGCGACACACGAACCCTTGCCGTTCGTGCCGCCCACCGTGATCACGGTGACTTCGCCGTGCTCCAACCCCATCCGCCGCGCAACCGCCGCGACCCGTTCGAGTCCGAGTGCAATGTTCGCCGGATGCGCACGCTCGATTCGCGCCAACCACTCGGTCAGCGACTGCACCACTCCCACCCGCTCTGCGACGATGGCGTTCAGCCGCCCTCCGGTGGTGGTGGTGCTGCAGGCACCGATACAGGTTCGGGTGCCGGGTCCGTCGCCGGTGCCGGCAGCCCACCGAGCTTCGCCAGCAGCGAGGCGATGCGCGCTCGCAGCTCGCTGCGATGCACGATCATGTCGATCGCACCATGCTCGAGCAGGAACTCGCTGCGCTGGAAACCGCGCGGCAACTTCTGGCGGATCGTCTGTTCGATGATGTTCGGCCCTGCAAAACCCGCGCGAGCATGCGGTTCGGCAATGTTGATGTCACCGAGGATCGCGAGACTGGCCGACACCCCGCCGTAGATCGGATCCGTGAGCACTGACACGTAGGGGACGCTCGCCTCCTTCAATCGCTGCAGCACCGCGCTGGTCTTGGCCATCTGCATCAGCGAGATCAGCGCTTCCTGCATCCGCGCGCCACCGCTCGCCGAAAAGCACACCAGCGGAACATGCTGTTCCAGCGAAGCCTGGGCTGTGCGCGTGAATTTTTCGCCCACCGCGTAACCCATCGATCCGCCGTGGAAGTTGAACTCGAATGCCAGCGCATGAACCGCCATACCCGCAACCCGCCCGCGCATCGCGATCAGCGCATCACGTTCGCCAGTCGCCTTCTGCGCCTGCGTGAGCCGGTCGCGATACTTCTTCAGGTCACGGAACTTCAACCGGTCGACCGGCTCGACATCACTGAACAGCTCGCTGCGGCCATCGACGTCGAGGAAAGTATCGAGCCGCCGCCGTGCACCGATGCGCATGTGGTGGTCACACTTGGGGCAGACGTCGAGGTTGCGCTCGAGTTCCGGGCGATACAGCACCGCCTCGCACTTGATGCACTTGTGCCACAGCCCCTCCGGCACGCTGCTCTTGCGGTCCGGTTCACCGCGGCGAACCATCGCCGGAACAATCTTGTCGAGCCAGCTCATCGTCGGGTTCCTGTAGTGTCGATCAGTCTGCACTGGCGGATGTCACCGCCTGCATGAAGGCGCGCAACCGCGCCTCGTCCTTGATTCCCGGCGCCGACTCGACGCCACTGCTCACATCCACCGCCCACGGCCGCACGATCGCAATCGCACGCCCGACGTTGGCAGCGTTCAGCCCTCCGGCCAGTACGATCGGGCGCATCGTTGCGTGCGGGGCCAGCGACCAGTCGAACGCCCGTCCCGTTCCGCCGACAGCCACCGGGTCGTGGCTGTCGAGCAGCAACCCGCGCGCCTGCGCATGATAGCCCAGTGCCGTTGCGTCGGGCGCACGATCGGTGACCTTCAGTGCCTTGATGTACGGAACCCCGAATGCACCGCAGAACGAAGGCTCCTCGTTGCCATGGAACTGCAGCAGGTCGGGTCGTGTGGCTTCGATCACTTGCCATACCGCATCGGCACTCGGATCGACGAACAGCGCAACAGTGCTCACGAACGGCGGCAATTGCGCCTGGATGCTGCGCGCGCGTTGCACGTCGACCGCTCGCGGACTGCGGGTCCAGTGCACGAAGCCGATCGCATCGGCACCCGCCTCGGCGGCGAGCAAGGCATCCTGCTCACGGGTTATACCGCAGATCTTGACCCGGATTCGCACCGCTGTTCAGTTCCGGCATGGTACTGGGGAGCGGATTCTAGCAGAAGCGAAGTTGCCGGCTCAGCACACCAGCAGTGGCGGCTGCACGGATACTGGCAGACCCCAGTGTGAGGCATAGCCGACATCGACCAGATAGAGCCCCTGCGCCGGCGCCGTGGCCCCTGCACGCCTGCGATCGCGTGCGGCCAGTACCTCTGCCAGCCAGTCCACGGGGCGATCGCCGCGTCCGATTGCAAGCAGCGAGCCGGCGATGTTGCGCACCATATGCAGCAGAAAGGCATTTGCCGTGACATCGACCGTGACCAGGTCAGCCACGCGTTCGACGCTGATCCGCTCGATGCGTCGCATCGGCGTACGCGACTGGCAGCCCGCACCACGGAACGAGCTGAAGTCGCGTTCTCCAAGCAGGCACTGCGCCGCCTCGTGCATGCGATCGGCATCGAGTGTCCGCCGCTCGTGGCACACAGCCCCGGCGAGCAGTGCCGGGCGCTGCGCACGGCCGAGAATGAGGTAGCGATAGCGACGGTACTCGGCCGAGAAGCGCGCGTGAAACGTTGATGCAACGGTTCTCGTCCATTGCACGCTGACGCTGCGTGGCAGCAGTGCGTTGGCACCGAGTACCCAGGCACGCAGCGGGCGCGCTGCGTCGGTATCGAAGTGCACCACCTGGCCGCTGGCGTGGACTCCGGCGTCGGTGCGCCCTGCGCACACGGTGGTCACCGGGTGTGCCGCCACTCGTCCCAGCGCGGACTCCAGTGTTTCCTGAACGGTCAGCAGTCCGGGTATGCGTTGCGCCTGCCAACCCGCGAAGCTGCCACCGTGGTATTCGACACCGAGCGCGATGCGCTGTGGCTGCGCCAGGCGTGCCATCACATCAGGAATTGCTGCGGATGCGCGCGAGCAGTGCTGTCGCCTCCTCGCGCTGGCTTGCGGTCCCCTCGCTCTCGACCTCGTCGAGGATGTCGCGTGCTCCTTCAAGATCACCCATGTCCATGTAGGCCCGTGCCAGGTCGAGCTTCGTGGTGACCTCGTCACTGCCCGCGAGCAAGCCCAGGTCTTCATCGATCCGGGGCGCGACAGTGGCTGCCGGCGGCGCACTGTCCGTGCCACCGAGTTCCAGGTCGCCGAGGGGCAGATCGAACTCCGGCAACTCACCGCTCGCCGTGCCACCCTCGTGCGTCGCCTCATCGAAATCCAGCGACAGATCGAATTCACCAAAATCGTGTTCGCCAGATACCGTCGTATCGAGTGTCGCGGGGGCAGCGTCGAGTTCTGCCGCTGCGCGTGCGATCACCTGTTCGGTCTTCTGCAGCAGGGATGAACGTTCGCTCGTGCCGCGTTCCGCTGAGGTTCCACCGAGGGTGTCCGCAACCTGCTGCAACTCCGCTGCCAGATCGATCTTCAATGGTTGCTCGCGATTCAGCACCGGCTCGACCGCGACCGACGCCAAGGTCGGTTCCACTGCTGCCACCCAGTGCTGCAGACCATGCTGCTCCAGAATCGAATGAGCGGCGTGGTGCGCCTTGGCGTTACCATCGAGCGCGCCGTAGTGGCGCAGGAATTCGCTCTCGTCACCACGCGAGGCGAGGATCTCCATCAGCTTCAGTCGCACATCGGGCAGATCGACGTGCCCGCGCAGCGCATCGCGCAGAATTTCCTCGGCGCGGTCCTGGCGCCCGTACGCGAGGTAGATATCGGCCTCGCCTATCGGGTCCGGTGCCTCGGCTGCCTCGGTAACCGCCGGAACCACGATCGGAGCTGCAGTCGGAGCCGCTGACGCCACCGGCAGAGTCGTCGCTGCCGGCACGACGGCAGCCGGTGTGATGCTTGCCGGGCGGTCATCGACCTTGCGGGGTTCATCAAACGCAACCGGTACGAATTCATGCACCTTGCGCCGGCGTCGGAACAGGAAGGCCACCGTTGCTGCAAGCACCGCCACTGCCAACAGCAGCAGCGCTGCCGTGCTGCTGAAAATCCGGTCGAACAGCCCGGGCGACTCGGCCGCTGCGGGAGGAGCCACTTTCTCCTTGTCCTTGTCCTTGTCCTTCTCCAGTTCGGCGAGCTTCTGGAAATCGGCAACCTGGGCTTCCAGTGCCTGGACGCGATTCTGCAGTTCCTCGTTGGTACGCTCTGCTGCGAGCAGGCTTTCATGCACCGCGCTGAGTTCACCTCCAGCCGCAGCGTCCGAGTTCGGTCCCGGTGCGCCGCTTTCGCCACCGGCGGCCTGTTTCGTCGCAGGTGCCACCGTGTCGCCGGCGATCTCGAGGTAACCTTCGTCAGCAGGCTCCGTCGCGGGGGCTTCGGTCGCGGCAGGCTCGGCCGGGGCGGTTGACTGGGCAGGTGCTGCCTCGACCGGCTTCGCCACGGGTGCGGCAGGCTGCGTTGCGCCCGCTGCCGACAGGGTACCCACATCGCTGCCTTGCGGCAGGCGCAGCACCACTCCGGCCAGCATGCGGTTCACGTCCCCGCCGATGAATGCCCGGGGGTTGTCGCGATGAATCGCATTCACCATCTGCTGCACCGTCACTCCGGCCGGGCGCGAACGCGTGGCGATCCGCCACAGCGTGTCACCGGAGCGTACGCGATACTCGCCTTGCCCGGGCGCCAGTCCGCCATCGTCACCGCGCTCGACCCTGCCGTCGTCACGCGCCGGTGGTGTCACCGCAGCAGCGGCCGAATCCGTGTATATCGGCAGATCCAGCAGCACCGTGTATTCGCGCAGTACGCGACCGGTCGGCCAGCGTGCCTCCACGATGAAGTCGAGATAGGGTTCGCGCACGGGGCGATCGCTGGTCACATGCACCACCCCGTCGCCGTTGCCGTCGATGCTGACCTCGAAGCGCAGCTCGGAGAGGAACTGCACGCGGTCGACACCGGCCTGGTCGAAATCCTTGTCGGAGCCGAGGTGCACGAAGATCTGCGCCGGACTCAGATCCCCGACGGCGCGCAAGCGGATACGGGCATCGAGTGGCTGATCGAGCGCGGAGCGCAACGTGATGTCGCCGAGCCCCAGCCCGTGCGCAAACGACGCCTGCAACGCGATGGCCGCGAAAATGGCGGATGCTGCCTGCTTCCTTATCATCGAGGATCCTTTATCCGAACGCTCCGGGAGTGCTGCCGGCGCGTGACTCCCCCAAAAGCCGATAGCGGCTTCGAGTATTGGTCACAAACAGCGTTCTATCAAGGATTCCGCGATCTGGATGCTGTTGAGTGCCGCCCCTTTGCGCAGGTTGTCGGATACCACCCACAGGTCCAGTCCACGCGGATGCGAAATATCCTCGCGCACCCGCCCCACATAGACCGGATCCTGTCCACTCGCGTCCCCCACCGGAGTCGGGTATCCCCCCGGCTTGCGTTCGTCGAGCAGCACCACGCCGGGAGCCGACGCCAGCAGACGTTGCGCCTCGACGGCGCTGATCTTGTCACGCGTCTCGATGTGCACGGCCTCGGAGTGCCCGTAGAACACCGGAACCCGCACACAGGTGGGATTCACCTGGATCGAATCGTCACCCATGATCTTGCGCGTCTCCCAGACCATCTTCATTTCTTCCTTCGTATATCCGTTGTCCTGGAAGGAATCGATGTGCGGCAGCACGTTGAACGCGATCTGCTTCGGGTAGACCTTCGGCTCCACCGGGCGTCCGTTCAGCAGGTTTGCCGTCTGCGTCGCCAGTTCCTCGATCGCCTCCTTGCCGGTACCGGAGACCGCCTGGTACGTGGCGACGTTGATGCGCTCGATGCCCACCGCGTCGTAGATCGGCTTCAGTGCCACCAGCATCTGGATGGTGCTGCAGTTCGGATTCGCGATGATGTTGCGATTGCGATACTGCGCGATCGCGTGCTCGTTCACCTCCGGTATGACCAGCGGAATGTCGTCGTCGTACCGGAACTGCGAGGTATTGTCGATCACCACGCAGCCCGCCTTGCCCGCCTTTGGTGCGTAGATCGCCGACACGCTGGCTCCGGGCGAAAACAGCCCGATCTGGACCTTGGCGAAGTCGAAATCGGCCAGGTTCTCGACTTCGAGTTCCTGGCGCCCGAACTTCACGGTGCGCCCGATCGAGCGCTCGCTCGCGAGCGCATACACCTTGCCGATCGGGAACCTGCGCGCTGCAAGAATCTCAAGCATGCACTCGCCGACCGCGCCCGTCGCCCCCACAACCGCCACATCAAAAGTCCTGGCCATCGCTACTACCCTCCCCCTGGAAGTTCCCGATCAGTCCTGGAGCAACGCTGCGCACAGCGCATCGCCCATCTCCACCGTATCCACCTGCCGGCACCCCGGCGACATGATGTCGCCCGTGCGCAACCCCGCGTCGAGCACTCGCCCGACCGCCTTCTCGATCGCATCCGCCGCCGCGGCGTGAGCGAAGGTGTAGCGCAGCATCATCGCGACCGACAGCACCGCAGCCAACGGGTTCGCCTTGCGCTGGCCGGCGATATCCGGCGCCGAGCCGTGCACCGGTTCGTACATCCCCTTCCCGCTGGCATCCAGCGACGCCGACGGCAGCATGCCGATCGAGCCGGTCAGCATCGCGGCCGCATCGGACAGGATGTCGCCGAACAGATTGCCGGTCGCGATCACGTCGAACTGCCGCGGTGCACGCACCAGTTGCATCGCCGCGTTGTCGACGTACATGTGCGACAGCTCCACGTCGGGAAACTCGGGAGCGAGCTGCTCCATCACCTCACGCCACAGCACCGTGACCTCGAGCACGTTCGCCTTGTCCACCGAGCACACGCGATGGCCGCGCTTGCGCGCCAGTTCGAAGGCCAGGCGTCCGATCCGGCGGATCTCGGACTCGCTGTACACATCGGTGTTGAATCCCTGCCGCTCGCCGTTCGGCAGCGTACGGATCCCGCGCGGTTCGCCGAAATAGATTCCACCGGTCAGTTCGCGCACGATCAGGATGTCCAGCCCTGCCACGACTTCTGCCTTCAGCGCCGACGCTGCCGCAAGCTGCGGATAGAGGATCGCCGGGCGCAGGTTCGCAAACAGCCCAAGCCCCGAACGGATTCCGAGCAACCCCTTTTCGGGGCGCAGCGCACGCTCGAGCTTGTCCCAGCGCGGTCCGCCAACCGCGCCGAGCAGGATCGCATCGGCTGCGCGCGCCACGGCCAGCGTCTCATCCGGCAGCGGCGTGCCGTGCGCGTCGATCGCCGCACCACCGATGAGCCCGGTCTGCAACTCTACGTCGAGGCCAAAGCGCTGGTCCGCAACGCGCAACACACGTACGGCTTCCGTGGTGACTTCGGGGCCGATTCCATCACCAGGTAAAACGAGAATATTCATCATGTTAAACGTGTTTCATGAGTTGATATCTTGAATTCAAACCCGAGCATCACACAGCCACGGCGCCTGTTCCCGGTGGCGTCGCTCGAACGCACGGATCGCATCGGTTTCCTGCAATGTGAGTCCGATATCGTCGAGCCCGTTCAGCAGGCAGTACTTGCGAAAGGCGCCGATCTCGAAGCCGAGCCGCTCTCCGCCCGGTGTGCGCACCTCCTGCTGCGGCAGGTCGACGGTTACCGCATACCCTTCCTGCTCTGCCACCTCACAGAAAAGCCTGTCTATTACTTCATATTTTAAAACAATGGGTAACAAACCATTCTGAAAGCAATTATTGAAGAAAATATCCGCGAAACTCGGCGCGATGACTACCCGGAACCCGTAATCGGCGAGCGCCCAGGGCGCGTGTTCGCGACTCGAACCGCAACCGAAGTTCTGCCGTGTCAGCAATACACTCGCTGCGCTGTAGCGTGGCCGGTTCAACACAAAGTCCGGATTCAACGGTCGCTGGCTGCAGTCGCCATCGGGCACCCCTTCGTCGAGGTAGCGCAGCCCGTCGAACAGGTTCGGGCCGAAGCCGCTGCGACGGATCGACTTCAGGAACTGCTTCGGAATGATCAGGTCGGTATCGACGTTGGCGCGATCGAGCGGCGCGACGATCCCGGTGTGGACGGTAAATGCACGCATCATGAACCTCCTGATCAGCTCGCCATCCGGCGCACGTCGACGAAATGGCCCGCGACGGCAGCCGCTGCCGCCATTGCCGGACTCACCAGGTGGGTGCGCCCACCATGCCCCTGACGTCCCTCGAAATTACGGTTCGAGGTCGATGCGCAATGTTCGCCCGGAAGCAGCTTGTCTGCGTTCATCGCCAGGCACATCGAACACCCCGGCTCGCGCCACTCGAATCCCGCCTCGAGAAACACCCGATCGAGACCTTCGGCCTCGGCCTGCGCCTTGACCTGCCCGGAGCCTGGCACGACCATCGCCTGCTTGATGTTGTCGGCCTTGCGCCTCCCCTGCACCACCGCAGCCGCAGCGCGCAGATCCTCGATGCGCGCATTGGTGCAGGAGCCGATGAACACCCGGTCGAGCCGGATCTCGTCGATGCGGATGCCTGGCGCCAGCCCCATGTATTCGAGCGCGCGTTCGACTCCCGCCCGCTTGCCGGGATCATCGATCATCGCCGGATCCGGGACCTGGCCAGACACCGGTGCGACCATCTCGGGAGACGTGCCCCACGACACCTGGGGCTCGATTTCTTCGGCGCGCAGCTCCACGATGCGCTCGAACACAGCGTCTGGATCGCTCACCAGTTCGCGCCAGGCGGCAGCCGCTCGCTCGAACATCTCTCCCTGCGGTGCGAGTTCGCGCCCGCGCACGTATTCGATGGTGGTCTCGTCGACGCCGACCAGACCCACCCGCGCACCGGCCTCTATCGCCATGTTGCAGATCGTCATCCGCCCTTCCATCGACAATGCGCGCACCGCCTCGCCGCCGAACTCGAGCGCATGACCGGTTCCGCCAGCAGTACCGATACGTCCGATCACGGCAAGTACCAGATCCTTCGCCGTGACACCGGGGCCGAGTTGCCCGTCGATGCGCACCAACATGTTCTTCATCTTGCGCGTGACCAGGCATTGCGTCGCCAGTACGTGTTCGACTTCGCTGGTGCCGATGCCGTGCGCAAGACAGCCGAAGGCGCCGTGCGTCGATGTATGCGAATCGCCGCACACCACGGTCATTCCCGGCAGTACCGCTCCGGTCTCCGGTCCCACCACGTGCACGATTCCCTGGCGACGGTCGGCGAGCGGAATCTCCCTGATACCGAAGCGTTCGCAGTTGTCGTCGAGTGTCTGCAACTGGATGCGTGACACCTGGTCCTTCATTGCAGCGTAGCCACCCTTGCGCTCGACCGGGTCGGTCGAGACGTTGTGGTCGGGCACCGCCAGGTTGGCTCCGGTGCGCCACGGACGGCGCCCTGCGAGCACCAGCCCTTCGAAGGCCTGCGGCGAAGTGACTTCGTGGATCAGATGGCGATCGATATACAGAAGCGCAGTGCCGTCCTCGCGTTGCTTCACGAGGTGGCTTTGCCACAATTTGTCGTAGAGCGTGCGTCCGGCCATGGATGGTTCTTCCGCGTGGTCCTGTTGACGGGTTTATTGTATGAACACGGCCTTCAATAACACAAATTCATTGTTTTCATGTATTGGATTCCATATTGTCATTCGATGGACACCGAACTGTTGCGTGCCTTCCTTGCAGTTGCTGCGAGCGAGTCGTTTTCGCTGGCTGCCGAGCGCCTTCACCTCACCCAACCGGCGATCAGCAAGCGGATTGCGCTGCTCGAGACACGCCTCGGCGTACGACTCTTCGATCGCATCGGCCGTCACGTATCGCTGACCGAAGGTGGGCGACGCCTGTTGCCGCGCGCGCAGCGCATCGTCCACGAGATCGAGGACACCGAACGGGCGATCCGTGATCTGTCGGGAACCGTCAGCGGACCGCTCACGCTCGCGACCAGCCATCACATCGGCCTGCACCGGCTGCCGCCGGTGCTGCGCGCCTTCGTGCGTCGCTACCCGCTGGTGCGGCTCGCGATCGAATTCATGGATTCGGAAAAGGCCCACGACGCCGTCGCTCACGGCGAGCACGAACTGGCCGTGATCACGCTGGCGCCCGTCGAAGCCTCGGAGCGTCTGGAGTCGCGCATGATCTGGTCCGATCCGCTGTCGGTGATGGTCGCTCGCGATCACCCGCTGGCGGCTCGCCGACGCACCAGCATCGCGGAACTCGCGAATCATCCGGCCGTGCTGCCGGGTACCGGCACTTACACCGGACAGATCCTGCAGGAGCTGTTCACCGCCAGCGGCATACGGCTCGAAGCCAGCATGTCGACCAACTACCTCGAGACACTGCGCATGCTCACGACGATCGGGCTGGGCTGGACCGTGCTGCCCGACAGCATGCGCACTGCGGAACTGGTGGCGCTGGAGCTGCCCGGTACACGTTTGCAGCGGCGTCTCGGCTATGTGGTGCATCGCGAGCGCACGCTGTCGAGCGCGGCACACGCGATGATCGATCTGCTGGTGCAGGAAGCCGCTGGCGTCACTGCGGAACCTGCGGCGGGCGTCGACTGACCGGGTCTGCCGGAGTGATCAGCCGTCGGCGAATTGCCGCTGCAGACGGTCGAGCTGCTCCGGTGTATCCACATCGGCCAGCATCCCGGCATCGTCGAGCTCGACGAAACAGGCCTCACCGCCGTGCTCGCGGATCAGCCCGCGCGCTCCGGCGTCTCCCTCGAGCCGCGCGAGCATTGCGAAGTACCTGCGCGCAAACCCGACCGGATGGCCGTGCGCTCCACCGTGCGTGGGGACCACGAAATCGTGACGTGCCAGCAACTCACGGACCGTGTGCAGCGTGCGCTCGGAGATGAACGGCTTGTCGCCCAGGCTGACCAGGCAGGCATCCCAGGCCTGCGCCTCGGCGCAGCCGATCGCATCGGCCAGCGAGAAGCCCATGCCACCGGCGCTCCGCGGGGCGTTCATCACGGTAACCCCGGGCGGCGGGTGCAGACCGAGTGCCTGCGCATCCTCGCGCGGACCGAGCACCAGCAGCGTCGTGTCGCACACGGCAGCGAACCGGTCGAGCGAACGCTGCAGCAGCGTGGTCCCGTCGTGCAGGCGTGCACGGCGCTTGTCGTTGCCGAAACGTCGCCCTGCTCCCGCAGCCAGCAGAATGCCTCCGACACGAAATGAAGCCTTCACTTTTCGCTGAGTCCGCGCCTGTTCAAGGTTTCAGAAGATCCCGAGCTGCAGCCCTGCTGCCAGCGCCTGCCCGGTTTCGTGTGCCTGCTCGAGATCCTCGGCACCGGGCTCGCCAATGACGATCAGTGCCTGCGCGACTTCACGCAATGGATAGCCACGCAGGATGCGCTGCAGTTGTCGCACGGCACCGCTGCCATCGTTGCCGGCACTGATCAGCAGGGCATATGCCCGGTTCAGCTCGCGGGCACTTGCCGCATAGAAGGTACGGTCGAGGAACTCCTTCATTGCGCCGGAGGCGTAACCGAAGTTCTCCGGCGTCGCGAGCAACAGCGCATCGCACCATGCGAGATCGGCCGCACCGGCTTCGGGAGCACGCAGCAGGCGCACCTCGACACCCTCCTCGCTGCGTGCCCCCGCCGCTGCACTGCGTGCCAGACGCTCCGTGCTGCCGCTCTGCGAGTGATAGACGATCAGCAGCTTCTTCACGGTCTGTGCACCAACGCACCGCCGGTGCGGTCCTGCCAGCCAATGACCGCCTTTGCGACCAGCACGCCTGCCCCGTCGGTCAGCCAATCCAGGAGGGACGCCTCCCGCCATGGCAGCATGGCTTGCGCCAGCTCGATCGCGACACCGTAGCCAAGCAGGATCAGCGGCCACTCCCACCAGGCCATTCGCGTGGGCCAGCCGATGCGCGCGAGCAGCGTCAGCAGCAAGAACACGAGCGCGTGCACCAGCTTGTCACCCTGGCTGAATTCCGGCCCCGGTGTGTCGGGCAGCATCGCGATCACAAACGCCAGCGGCAGCGCAATGCCGACAGCAAGTCGCGCGCCACGTTCAGCCCACCTCTGATGGATGCTTACAAGGAAGTTCATGCGCCGACCAGCACCGCAGCACCGCGTTCGAAACACCAGTAGGCCGATGCGCAGCCGATCAGATACACCGGTACCCAGCGCAACCACTGCCAGCGCGGCAGTGCCAGCCGTGCCCAGGCAGCGTGTGCCATCAGCACCATCGCAACGAACATCAGTTGTCCCAGTTCTATCCCGACATTGAACGTGAACAGCGCGAGCGGAATGTCATGTTCCGGCAACCCCACCTCCAGCAGCGCACCGGCGAAGCCCATGCCGTGCAGCAGCCCGAAGCCGCCAGCGGCCAGCCACGGCCGCCTGCGCAGCCAGTGGCGGTCGCTGGCTTCGCGCGTCAGTTCGACCGCAACCACGAAGATGCTGAAGGCGATGGCAAACTCCACCAGCGCCACCGGGTAGTCCAGAAAGCCCAGCGCGGCGAGTGCGAGCGTGATGCTGTGTCCGACCGTGAATGCGGTGATCGTCCACAACAGCCGCTTCCAGCCGTCGACCAGCAACAGCAGGCCGAGCACGAACAGCAGGTGATCGATACCACCGAGGATATGCTCGACCCCCATCTTCACGTAGCTCACGGCGACCTCGAGCTGCGTCATCCGCTCGGCCACCCGCAGTGCCGGTTCGCTGGCGTTCAGCATCCCCTGCGTGAGCGCTCCGTCGCGCCACTCGATGCGCACCAGCGCCGCCGATTGATTTTCGGCCAGGCCTTTCACGCGCAACACCTGACCATACAGCGGCGCATCGCAGTGCACGCTCCAGTCCACACGTACACCGGTCCCTTCGTAGCCCGACGACCGCTCACCAAGGTCCCGGCAACCGTGCGGCAGTACAGGCTCGATCAGCACCGGCGTGGACGCAAGACGCGGTGTCTTCCAGCTCACGACGTAACGACCATCCGCCTGTTCCACCAGCGAAAGCAGCGACGGTGCGAGCTTGTGCGCCCAGGCAGGGGCATGCATTGCTGCGAGCAGAGCCACAACGAAGAACGCACGCCAGCTCCACATCAGGACTGCACTCCCGCGCTCTCCGCTCTTCGGATAGTACGGTTCGATAGAACTGGCGCCCGATCGGACTGCTCGGACATCGAATAAATCAGTTTTCACCTAACAAACGCCATAGCGCTCGATTCATCACAGCTCATCAAATCAAATCACAAAAAACATTAAAGTGATATAACGACGACAGATTTACCACCCTTCTGATAGCCATATCACCCCACCTGCCACACTTCACAGAAGTGCGCATCCGGCCTCCCCACCTTTTCCAAGAGCCACCAACTACGAAATCCCGACACTGCTTTTCCTCAACATACCATCCGGTCACCAATCCCCAGCTCAAAAAGAACCCCTCCAACACATTCTTGATTCCTGTCTCCTAAAGCCATGAAGCCATGAGCTCGTCTACTTTTTTCACCACACAACCAACCCATAGCCCTTCCTTGGCCTCGACAGGAATATCAGATGCATCCATCTCTAAGGCTCGTCACGATTTTATCTATTAGCGACATTCGATACCCCCGATTATAGTATGACGGGTCAATTAGCATGTTGCATGCAACCCCAGCAATGATATGCAAAATCATATTTGCCGCAGCAATTGGATCGGTATTTGGCGAGATTTCCCCCAACTCAGCGGCCTCGCGCACATCCCGAGCAAATCGTTCACGCGCCCCTGCCAATCGAACTTCCATGCCGATTTGATCGTCTGCATTTGCCAATGCCATGCTCCAAAAATGGAGTCGGATCTTCCATTCCTTATTTGATTCTGTGTTTAATGGGAGGATGCACCGTAACCGATTACGCACAGCAGCTAACCCACTTACCCTTCGCGTAAGACGCGCCTCCTTCTCGAATCCACGTCGGTTGACCCACTCCAAGGTTTTCCTAAGAATATCCGCTTTATCAGCAAAATGATGTTCAACCACACCTTTAGATATCCCGCACTTGCTGGCAATTTCCCGAAAGGTAACCCTCTCTAATCCGCCTTCAGCAATGATTGCTGCCGCAGCTTCAATGATCAGTTCCCTGCGGTTAGTTCTCTGTTCTGTTGACACCATGCAATCTCTCCGATTCTCGATGTCAGGCATTCGATTCGTTGCATGCATTCGGATACGTTTAGCCATCCCATTTCAGTGACCTGCCTGGTTTTTTTCGGACCATCAGTCATTGGAGCTGCGGTGTATACCAAATAGGAGACGTCCAAGCTCTCTCCTGAATGTATGTCGGAACACCTGGAGGCTGAGGAACATTGTGTCGCTGAGCGAGTCGCGCCGACCAACGCAACGTGGGGACCTCTATCACACGGGCATAGTAGAGTGCTGCATGTCGAGATTGAAATTCCGGATCATGCCAAAGAGCTACGAGTTCGGCGGCGCCGTTACTGCTGGGCAAGCTGACCCTCACATCAAAGACCTTCTCTTTTGGCTCACCGTTTTTAATCCATACTTTCACAATTTGTATTCGATCCAATTGCGTACCGTCAGACTCCTTAGCTGCCCATACCAGAAACTCTGGGCTCACAACGTGATCAGAAGGTACCGCTCGAAGCTCGCCACCCATCGGAATTCCATCACGATACGCTTCGCCTACCCATTGCTGTCGCTCTAAGATATCACTCGAAAACGACCAACCCGCGAAAAAACGCACTTGGATCCGTGGCCCTGATGTAGCAAAAGTTTCTCTCCGCCGCAACGCAGCATAGATTGATGACCGCGTATTTTCCTCTGCCCAAGCACCTGTTATTGCGCCACCGGCCGTCTCAAGACGCTCGACTCCCCCAGAACTCCTATTTCCCGGTTGCAGGCGCTGGATAACCTGTTCCATAGTGAAACCTTCAGCATTAGGATCAGTGCCGATCATATCACCACTGTAAGCGTCCTCCGCTTCTGTACTCACCCCGTTGTGGAAGTCTGTCCCACCCACCACCCCAAACTGGTATGGGTTAATTCCAATACGTTCGGCCAGCACCAAACCCCGTCCCCACGCTTCACGAATATAACTTCCGCTCACCTTCCCAACAATATTACTTGCTAGTAGATGGGGGAATATCTCAAAATCAGCGAATTGATCACCGTGTGATAATGAAGGATGGGTCTCTGACTGGCCTTTGCCTTGCACGATTTCAGACAACGGCTCGTTTCGAATACGTGTTTCAGCGTATGCCGTGTCGATCTGCTTCTCGTCACTGTTCAGCCAGTCATACATCAGTCCGTTACTGACATTGCTATTATGAGGAATTGCAATCGCCTCATATCCATCCTGACGAATCTCATCAAGCCAAGCCCAAAGATCTTCTGGGCGTTGAGATTCATAAGAGGAGAACGGTTGCGGCGGTTTTTCATCACGAAAAATAATATTTCGGTGAAGATTTTGTCCTGCCGGAAAGGAAGTCCATTCAAAACCAATAAAAGTTGTGAATCTGCCGGGCACATAGGCCTCATTGGCCGCCTTGACTCCTTGTTCCCATGCATCAGCCAAAAAACGCTCGAGGGGGATCTCCGGAACACTTTTACCCGCACTAATAAGCTCAACAATAGCGGCCCAAAACTGAAATGGCCCCTTGTCGGCCCATATCCTTCCTATGTTCGTTTTGAACACTTGGCTTTGAGAATCGGCGAGCTGGGATGAGAGTCCCAAATTTTCAGAGTGATCTGTCACTGCTATGAAATCAAGTGCCCTATTTCGCTGAATAGAGCGCCCCCCGTAATCCACCCGCTCGCCGCGTGCAAATCTATAGGCATCACGAGGCTCCAGAGTAGGTCCATTTAAGATGAACGAATCAAGAGAGTCGTTTGTATGCAGGTGCAAATCACCATAATACAAATGCCGCTCGACAGCGTCCTTGTCTGCCCAAGCTAAAAACGACAGCAAACTTAGAGCGATCATTGCAATATAATACATGTCTTTTTTAATCATATTCGCGCCCTGCCCAGGAACAACCTTTCTTTCAATTCATCACAAATAGTTAAGGAGAACTGATTCATTCGATGTCCGAACGGACTGCTCGAACATCGAATAAATCCGTTATTCCCTAGGGTGGGTTGAGCTGGATCGGCATTTACGTAATTCATCACCAAAACCAATCTGTAGAATCCGCAAAAGCATGTAGAACTGCATTCGCCTGCACCTGCGCCGATGCGACTTCGCAGATGATCTCCCAAGAGACTATTTTATTGCGCTTTTTGATACTCAGACACAAGGCAGTCACCCTATCCCGAAATGCTCACCCCATATTTCGCTCATCTGCTTCGATATACACCGCACAAGGAACCAAGGTAGCACCCATCGCAAGCGCCGCGATAGCCAAACATGATTGACGCCGCGTCATAGACAAATTTTTGTTATTGACATTCATGGCTCACTCCACCACGAGCTGCTGAATGTACTGGCGGATGAGTTATGATAATCTGCCACCCAATAACAATAACTTTGAACAAGCACAGCCATCTATTTATAACTCGAAAAGCCACGTACTAAAAATCCACCAACGCCTTCCGGATACAACCGCCAAAATCAACCATCAAAACCGATAGCCGACTGTTATCCCATACGTCCGCGGATCCCCAAACGTTTCAACCAAGCCCGCTCCAAACGCAGACCATGATGCGGTGCTAACCATCACATACTCCTTATCCAAAAGGTTTCGCGCCCACAACTGAACAGAAAAATCTCCATCCATAGTCCCAATCTTGAATGCATCCCATCCGATCGACATATTAATTAGCGAATAACTAGGCAGAACGGAATAGTCCGCAACATTAATCGAACTGGTGGTCCTGTCTTGATAGGAATAATTCAGCGTGCTTCTAAGGGATCCATTGGCCAGCGGGACTTCATGACTCAGCATTAACGAAACACTGTGCCTTGGGGAAGCAGGGAACGTGTTCGCCAACAACGTACGCCCTACCGCAGAGTCTATATATTTGGCTCCCGGACTTGTCTCCAGGTAGGCGTACCCAGCCGAGATGGCCAAAGAATCCGTTAGCTGCTTCTCGACATCAATCTCCAATCCTTGAAAAACATTATCATCAAGTGGCAGAAAATCCCTCGCATTGGGGTTCGCTCCGGTTCTTACCGCTGTCTGGGCTCCGTCCATCTCCGTACGGAACAACGCAAGATTGAGTCTTAAACTGTTCTCCATCAACATGGATTTAACACCCAGTTCGTAGCTAAGAACTTCCTCTTCTTTAAATCCCTGGGCAAATAAAGTCAAGTTGGCGGATGTCATCGCAGTCCCGCCCGACTTGAATCCCGTCATTACCTTTGCATAGATATTGATATCATCTGTGAAATCATACGCGATCGTAAGTGAGGGGTTAATATTAGAAAAATCCTTATCGTATTCTACGCCGGCGAACTGTGGAACAACATTTAGGTTGGTTCTTCTTACCTTCCTGTCCTCTTTAGAATAACGGGCACCCAATGTGAGGTGAAGACGCTCATCGAGCAAGGAAGGTGTATATGTAACCTGCCCATATAGCGCTGTTGACGTGTTTTTTGCATTTGAATAATTAAGACCTACCACATTGCCAAGTGTAATCTGTCGATAATTATTCCAATCCGCATCACTATCAAAATAGTAAACTCCCGCCACATAATCCAAGCGCCCCGATTGACCTACAAACTGAAACTCCTGAGAGAATTGCTCATAATTCACTAAGATCCGCATGCTCGTTGGGCTGCCCGAGTAAAAGCGCCCATTCCCCTCAGCCGTTGAAAGTGCGTCGCTATATGCATCACTGTCAAATTTCCTGCGAGCCGTTATAGATCGAAATTCAAGATCATCGCTTATGGTCCAGCTGAAATGCAAACTATGACCGGTGATATTTAAGTCATTTCTCGGTATTGGACGAAGAGCTGTTACAGAATCCAATCGAGAACGGCTCACCCTATCAAACCTTGTTGAGAAGGCCAGCGCCGCAGCAGGGTTAACTCTAGTGATTTGTTCAAAGCGTTGCGTATCACGCATGTCAGCTCTTTCATAACGATAATCCAAAGATAAATTGTCACTTATGCTCCAGTGCAAATCAGCAGCGAGCGACTTTCGGTCCTCGGCACCAAAATCCTGGCCGACGCCTCTGTTATGAACATAACCGTCCCGATTCGAGGCAAGATAATTCAGCTTCGCGGCAAAATGCTCGCCAAGCGGGACATTAAGACTGGTGCGCGATTTAAATAGCCCAAGATTCCCAACACTAAATTTCTGATCAAATGTCAGTGCATCCGGAGACGCTCTCCTCGACAGGATATTGACGGCCCCTCCCGTTGAATTCCTCCCGTAAAGCGTCCCCTGAGGTCCTCTTAACACCTCTATGCTCTCTATATCGACCCCCTCAAACCCTGTGCCATAGGACGTGCCGACGTAAACGCCATCCAGGTATAACGCTACCGAAGGATCTTGAGTAATCTGAACTGATGTATTCCCAACTCCACGAATATATAATCTTATAGCTCCTGGATCCTGGTTAAACGTATTAACGTAGACCCCCGGCATCATTGCACCGACATCCTTTAACTCATCGATCCCCAAGTCACTTAGCTTGACGCTATCGAAGCGAAGGATCGATATTGGTACATCCTGTATGGACTCAACCTTTTTCTGCGCGACGACCACAATCTCATCCAAAGCCTGCGCATGAACTACGTCAGTAACGCCGCCCGTCAAGGCGCCACACGCAATCAACAATGTAAAGGAATTCTTGATAGCCATCTCTTTTTCCTTAAATTCAGAGGGTATGAAAACGTGTATAGAGCGCTCTCTGCTTTGCTGCAATCTGATTCTGCCGAGTATCGGCAGAAATTCTCTTTACAGTCGGTGGAAGGGCCGCAAACAGATCTTTATGATCTACCAGTTGCATTTCAAATTTCGGGTTTTCATCAGCAAACATCCAGCGACGCCCCATCATACCTTCGAGGTGACCGCACGTATCGAGCCAGTTTGGGACCCCCGGATCCTCATGTGCGGCAACTAGAATGAGTTCACCATCATCTTCAAGCACGGCATAATGATTATTCGTGCCACTAAGACGGAAGCGATAATCCATCGTTTCCCACCATGGATTATTGAACTCCACGTTCCAGAATCTACATTGAGGAGGTCGAACTCGCATCACCAGCGCTTTTCCGTCAGGGATATTCCAATAGCAATTTTCTACCGCCCCTCCCGGGGTGGCATTGACCTTATCCCCAGTGAGTTCTCGCCAACCCTGAAATTGGTTAGGGGTTTTCCGGAACATGTCCATAACGTCCTGCCAATACCGAATGGTCGTATTTAACCATTGCGCAGTCGCTTCCATGGAGGTCATGACTCGCTCTGCTGTATAGGGGATGGGGGTAACCCGTGACCCATTAACCACCTCAACAATCGCTTCCATGGGCTTCTCGCTCTCCCAATCGCTGAAAAATTGTCGAATGGTCACCCTAAAGTCTTTCTCGGATATCTTGAGCCAATTTCCCTTCTGTTCTGTTGAGCTAATCAGTACCTCAAACGTACCATTAGGATTTACATGCATTTGATGCCCATACAGCCCCGCACCCATTCTCCCCCCCCACGGAGTGGAGTCATCGCGCTCAACCGTTGTAATGGATACGTATGCGGCCGAGCCGATTTTTCCGGATAATCTATATGTATTGCGATGATCAACAGCAAATCCGGAATAGAAGGCGTCCGAGTTATCACCACCTTGCTTTACATGAGGCCCCATATAATTAAATAACGTCGGGCGAGCCGGGTCCGCATTTACATAGTTCATTGCAAGGCCCAGTTGGAGATTCTGCAACACGTGCGCCACAGCGCTTGCCTGTGCCAACGGATAAGTCGCAGTAGATCGCACTAAGGCGAGCCGTACGGCATTGTTGATACTCTGGCAGATAGCGTCTGCACGCTGTCCGATTTCATTTTCTTTTTCCATGCTATCAGCTGCTGCCATTAGTGGTGAGGGAACCAGACTCGCGAGAGCGGCGAAAGACGCTATGCCGCGCTGAAAATCCCGGCGTGACACCAATATATCGTCATTTTTGTTACTCATTGCATTCTCCTTCAATCAACTACGTGAAATTATTCTGGTGTGCTCAAGAATGCATGAGGCGCTCGCCCCGCATATCGGCTAATGAGCAACCAAACGAAGACATGATCACTTCCACCGGTAACTTGCATATACGACTTGGCGCATCGTCATCATTCAATATTCAGGGCCGCTTCGCACTCATACGCGATGCTTCTATAAGCCATACCCAAAACGAGCAAATACACCTCGTCTCCGCTGACTTATCTGACTTTCCCTTTCAGTGTGATCGATTCTCTTGAGCTGTTTTGGCAAATCGCCAAACAGGTCTGAAATCTTTACCTGGTGGACCCGGGGTAGCGGCTGATCTTCAGATAGCATCCAGCGATATGTTATGTACCCCCGCGAAAATCCGGAACAATCCAACCAGTTTGGCACTCCCGGATCCACATGGGACACGACCACGATCAACTCTCCATCTTCCTCCATTGCAGCATAATGCATATTGGTGTTTGATAGCCGATAACGATAATCCATCGTTTCCCACCAACAGTCACCAAATTCCACACACCAATAGGGGCACTTTGGCGGATGAACACGAATAATCAGGGCATCTTCCGAAGATAATTCCCAATAGCACACGAGCGGGTCACCGCCGGGCGCTGCAACTATCGCATTCTTTTCCAGCTCCCAGTACGACTTGAACTGATTGCGATATGGCTGCCAGCGCTCCAGCATCTTTGACCAGTAGATTATTGAATCTTGCAGCCATTGAACAGAATTTATTATGCCGAGCGCAAGTCTTTCTTGAGTCAGAATGGGCGCACGCAGTTTCGGTTCGGAGATGCGTTCTATTGTGGCCGCCATGGGCTTTTCATTTTCCCAATCCGCAAAATACTGCCGAATCGTGACTCGAAAGGTTTTCGCATTCGACTGAATCCAATTTCCCGAATGCGCGTGCGGACTTATTATAATCTGAAAATTGCCTTCTTTATCTGTTTCAATCTGATCTCGGAAAAGTGGGGCACTTCCCAGCCCGCCCCATGGCGTACTTCCTTCTTCAATTAAAACAATGGACAAGTACTTGGCTGTTCCAATGTTGCCAGAGATACGATAATCGTGATTGCCATTTACGGCTGCGCCAATGTAGACGGCATCACTATTATCGCCGCCTTGCTTTCTGGTCGGGTAAAAATATCGAGAAAACTCGGGGAAGAGCGGATCATTGAACTCGTAGTTGAGATCGAAGGCCAGCGAGAAATTTCTAAGTAACTGTAAATATCCGGCAACACGATCCTGCTCGCTGTTTGGCAAAGTCATTTCCAAAGGAATTCTACCGGCATTTTTTAATTCGTTACAAAAAATTTCCCATGCTTTCGCGACATCCTTTACTTCCTTATCAGACTTTGGCGGATTTGTTTGCGCAGCGATCGAGGAATTCTGCGGGAAAAGCATACCTATTGGTGCGCAGGCAGCCATGGATAATGCGCTGGCTACTGCGGTCCGTCGCGAGAAATTCGGAGATGAAACGTCGTCATCTTTCATAATTTTTTTACCTATGGGTTGAACAATTTATTAGGTCGGCTCCATCTTCTGACACCAACACCAAATCCTTATCAAAACGAAAATCATCAGCGTAATCGATCACACCTGATGCTCCACAATATGGATGGTTGCCCTGTCGTACCCCTCTTTCCTCTGTGCTTGGATGGATACGTTTTCCATCCAAGCTGGTAAAAAGCGTTTCACCGGGCCTAGGGAAAACTGATTTATTCGACACCAGAGCCGCCCGCTCGAGCGCCGGATCATCGATAATACGCACATCACGCGGCAGCACGGTGTTCTCCCTCATGAAGCAGATCAGTTTCTCGGATGCCGAGTTCGCGGCGAAGAAGAAAGTCACGCGCCGTGAACGGTTTCTGATGGACCCCTATCGCATGGCTCTCGAGGCATTGGAAAAGGCCAAGGCCAGCATGCGCGCGAAGGTGGAGCATCCGTTCCATGTGATGAAGAACCTGTTCCGCCACCGCAAGGTGCGTTACAAGGGATTGGCGAAGAACGAAGCGCAGCTCTTCACGCTGTTCGGGTTGGCGAATCTGATGCTGGCTCGCAGGCATTTTGCAGGTGCATACGGGAGAGGTGCGTCTTGAAAACGGGGAATCGGGAGAAAATCTCCCGATTTGAGGTGAAAATGGGCTGATTTCGCCAGCTTCACACAAAAAAACCGCAGCCTGCGCAAAAACTCGCGTCGAGGGCAATAATTTTCGCTTTGAGTCGACGAATTTCATGGATAGATCTGCGGTTCCCTAACACCCCAGTCAATCTTGCACGATTCATTTAGCATCGAAAAATTTCACGGCATAAGCAGTATCAACGTGCTCGCGAATTTCCGTTATCAGCCCATCTTGAAATTCAAAAATGAAGACGTAGTGGTTATCGTACTTGCGCCCCGATGCCTGCAGTGCAGTCATGTTCGTTTCAACGACCACTCGTTCGTCATCGCTCATCAGCATAAGCATGCGATGCACTGCCGTACGTGGAAGGAACGCACCTTTGACTGCAAGCAACATCATATCGACGATTGTTCGGGCACCTCTATGGCGTCCCCCATAAGGGGGGGCTGCAGTTTTCGGAACCACCCACTGTGCGTCTGGGTGAAGCAATGACAACATTGCAACGTCATCAGCCTCAGTAATACCCCTAAAGAAGCTCTCGACCGCCTTTACCTTGTCTGTATCCATCATCACTCCCTGTCACAGGAAAGCTGACATACGCGCGTGTTCTGCGCGGCCCAAGCCATTGCGCATCAGTGCCTCCTGGCGTTGTGCATGCCGATGGAAGTACTGAATGAGCGGCACATCGAGTTCAGGGCCAGCCCGTTTGACCAGCGCATCCAGGGCAACCGTCCCATCATGGAGACTCTTTGGCACAGCACCCAGTATCCGCCCCATATCCTCGAGTTCTAGAGCTTCGATTGCACGACCGATTTCTCCGATATTCCTCATGTGTGCAATTAACCGCATCAACATTTGCATTCGATGCTGCCTGAAATTATCTGTTATATAGGGAAGTTGTTCAGTGCGTAAATTGTCCTCTAAAACATCGAACAACTTGCTTACATACGAAGAATCCGGTTGCGGGAGGTCTATCGGTCCAAGTTGGATCCCGACAGCCTCAGCTAGCGCCTCGGCAGTAGCGCGCTTCGACCATACATCCTGAGCGATCCATTCCGCATGTTCATCACGGGGATTGAGATGCTGTACGACCGGTCCAAGCGCCAGGGCCGTCGTCAACATCCCAATGACGCTGTAATAACGGATTTTGGCTGCATCGAGTGGCACGCCCGAAAACTCACTGTAATATTGAAACCATTTTGGAAGATTGCCGGTCGGGTACCAAACATCCCTCGTACGTATATGCGCCAGCTCTCTCATCGGATCACCTAACGCGGCCAGCTCCCAATCTACAACTGCGGCGACACGACCATTTTTGAATATGAACTGCCCGGGCCCCGTGTCGCCCTGCACCAGAACCGGACGGACAGGAGGTTCAGGAATATTGCGCCGTAACCACTGACAGGCGAAGGTAACCAATGGAACCGGTTCCTTCAGTAACGGGAAATGACCGGCTTCCCACACTTCCAGATCTTTGACGATATAGTCAACCGCTGTCACAGGCAGCTGTATACCGGCATTCACAAACCTCTCTGCCGGAATTGCATGCCAACGAGCCATGATCTCTGCAAAATCACGAGCAATCTGGTCTCGCTCCGCAGCACTATCGATGAGGGTGAAATCATTGATGCCGTCTACAAAGCTGAGGATCAGGGCATTCGGCTCGGTCGAAGTCGCGATCACCTCCGGTACCGGGATCCCTTCTTCCTTCAACACCTGCAGCACCTTCGCTTCGCGCTGCAACCCGTACATCTGGGTGTACCCGAAATCACCTCCACGATCCCCACGTACGTAATACCGCGTTGCATCGCCGTTACGCTCCAGGGTGATGAACCAACCGGGGCGCCCTCCCGATTCGCGCCCACCTTGGCGGACCGCTTCCGTGATTGTGCCCCCTAGCTCCCTCTCCACCCATGGGAACACTTCGTCTTCGGTCAGCAGCTTGGACATCTCAAGACCCTCATGCTTGGGACACACATCTTTGTTTACTTGGCAGCAACGAGGATGAACTCGCCGAATCCTAGCGCTATGACGAGCCAGTTTACAAGACATGCGTCCTAATTTGTTGCAGGTCATCAGCAGATGAATGTACGCCTTCGCTCGTCTTGAAGGGGTTGCCCTGCTGGAGTTAGGCCTCTGCAAACATCCGTCGGCTTCCCCGATGCCGAGAGGTGCAGAGGGGTGCAGTCGTCAAGGTTTTGGTGTGCGGAGCGACGATTGCGTGCGAAAAGGCACGCCGGTCAGGTCTCACTCAAACAGATCTGCTATCTCTATGCGATCTCGCACGGCCACCTTTCATTAGGGCTACAAAGCACTCACTCTGCGACTTCTGCGAAACGGCGGGGAAAACGCGAGACGGCAAAAACGATGGGCTTGGACACAGCAGCCTCTTGTCAGGACTGCACCCCGTAACGTCGACGCAGTTCGACCATCGAGCGGGCCAGCGCATCGCGCGCACGCTCGTGGAACACCTCGCTCTCGAGGCGACGCCTCACCTCCGGGTCGTCGAAAGGAAGCTCACGGGCCGGAACGCTTTCCTCGACCAGCACCAGATGTTCGCCGTAGCTCGAGCGCAGCGGTCCACACCAGCGCTGCGGCTCGCAAGCGGCGACTGCGTGCGCAAACGCACTGCCGAACTGGGCCGCCAGCTGCTGCTCGTCGAGCAACGGCAGCGTCAGGCCGCCGAGGAAGGGATCGCCACGTGCCGCGTCCGCCAGCTCCCCGGCGGACGATCGTTCGAGCAGAGCGAACGTTGCGCGCGCATCGTCGCCCGTGTGTCTGCCGCGACGCTCCTTGCTGAAGTACATGTGCCGAAGCCGCCAGCGGGCGGGCAGCAGGAATTCCGCGCGCCGCTGTTCGTACATCCGCGCCAGTTCCGCCTCGGACGGTGGCGCATGATCGGCCTGGGCCTCGAACGAAAACTCCATCACTTGTACCAGCCGACGGCGTACCACCACGTCGTTGCGATGCAGTCCCAGTGCCAGTGCTTGGCGCAGCAACTGCTCGTCGGAGGCCTGTGTCTCTGGATCGAGGAAACGCATGTTCAGCAGCAGGCGCTGCCTCACTACCGCGTCGCTGCGCTGCAGCCCGCGGGCGAGTGCCTCGCGGAACAGGATCTCGTCATCGATCCCGCGCTGCTCGAGTGCGTGCATCTGCGCCGCATCGGGCGCCTGCCCCGTCACGGCGACCCAGCCGTCGTGCAGTGCGGCGATCTGCGCGGGGTCGAGCACGATCGGCGCGGGCAGCTCCACTTCGCGAAGTTGTGGGCCGAGCAGCCACCATGCGACAAGACCGACCACGACGAAATGCAGCGGACGCCAGCCGAGCCAGCGCTGCGTCGACACGCCGCACGCGCGGGCGTTGCCGGGCATCAGGCGCGCTCGACCAGCGCACGCCGCTTGTATGGCATCCAGTGCACATAGCCGAACAGCAGCGTGAACAGCACGCTCAGGATCAACGGTCCCTCGTACAGCCGCAGCCAACGCCAGGCAACGCCGACCTCGATCGCGTGCGCGACCAGCAGGAACAACGTTCCGTACTGCAGGATCGCCTCGAGCGCCGGTGGCCACGTGAACAGCAACGACAGCAGCGTCGCGGCGTAGAACACCAGACAAGTGATCTTCGCAGGTGCATCCTTCATGGGCCGTTCTCCTGTTGGCGACGAGCGATCGGGGCGCTATGGTGCGCAATCACCGTGCGAAATGGAAGAAAGAGGAATCATCGATGGACGCCGAACGCCTGACACTGACACCCTGGGTATCCGGGCTCGGTTTCGGTGAGGCCCCGCGCTGGCACGACGGGGCGTTGTGGCTGTCGGACATCACCGAGCAGCGCGTGCTGCGGGTGGACACCACGGGCCAGGTGCAGACCGTAGTCAGCACTCCCGGCGAACCATCCGGGCTCGGGTGGCTGCCAGACGGCGGGCTGCTGGTCGTGCAGATGGCGGAGCACGAAGTCTGGCGGTACGCCAACGGCACGCTGCAGCGCTACTGCGCCACCGCTCCGATATCACGCAGCAAGCTCAACGACATGGTGGTGGACCGCAACGGCCGTGCGTGGGCCAGCAACTTCGGCTTCGACTACGAAACCGAATCGCCACGCAGCACCTCGCTGGTAGGCATCGAACCCGGCGGACAGGCGGTGCTCGCAGCCGAGGAATTGTGGTGTCCCAACGGCATGGCGATCGACGCCGACGGCAAGCTGCTGTTCGTCAGCCAGAGCGCCTCACCCGAGGTGATCGAGTTCGACATAGCCGCGAGCGGCGCCCTGTCGAACCGGCGCGTGTTCGGTCGCCTGCCTGACAACGCGGTATGTGACGGCATCTGCATCGACAGCGAACAGGCACTGTGGATCGCATCCCCGACCACGCACGAGTTCCTGCGCATGGAGCGCGGCGGGCGGATCAGCCATCGTGTACCGACCGGGGAACGCTTTGCGATCGCCTGCGTGCTCGGTGGCCCGGAGCGTCGCACGCTGTACGGCATCACCGCCGCGACGCTGAGCCTGCGCGCGGCTCACGGTACCCGCAACGGACGGATCGAGTGCACACCGGTTGCGGTACCCGGTGCCGGCGTGCCGTGATCCCTGTTGGTACCAAGCGCTGGATCAGCGCCGACGAACTCGTGCAGGACTCGCTGCGACTCGCGCGCCGCGTGATCGACAGCGGTTTCGCACCCACGCTGCTGCTCGGGCTGTGGCGAGGCGGTGCTCCGATCGCGGTCGCTCTCCATGAAGCGCTGACCTATCGCGGACTGCACTGCGAGCATCTGCCGCTGCGCACCACGTTGTATGCAGGCATCGACCGGCGCGAGCCACGTACCCGTATCCACGGGCTCGGCACCCTGGCCGAGGCCGGCTTCGACTGCCGTCGCGTCCTGCTGGTCGACGACGTGTTCGATACCGGGATCACGATCGAGCATACGCTCGGCGCGCTGCGACAGTTGCCGTGCACGCACGAGGCCGATATCCGCGTCGCGACCGTATGGCGCAAGCCGCAGCGCAACCGTACCGCGCTCGTCCCCGACTTCTGGCTGCACGAGACCGCCGACTGGCTGGTGTTCCCGCACGAGATGTGCGGGCTCGATCTGCAGGAGATCCGCAGCCACCGTCCCCAGGTCACGGTACTGTTCGACTGAGCACAGACAGATGGAAAATCCGCTGCAGAATCCTGTCGTACAACCACCAGTCCGGAGAACCGCACGATGAGACAGGCGTCCCCCCCGCACCGCAGCATCCTGCTCGCGCTGGTCCTGCTGCTTGCCGCCGCCGTTCCGTTTGCAACGCACGCCGAGCGCATGGCGCCTGCCCAGCTGCCCGCCACGTTGCGCGACTGGGTCGACTGGGTGCTGTTCCCCGACCGCGCAGTGCGCTGTCCCTTCGTCCACGACCGGTTCGACGAACGACGCTGTAGCTGGCCGACCGAACTCGAACTGCAGCTCGGCCGCGACGGCGGGCGCTTTCGCCAGCGCTGGTCGGCACACGATACCGGCTGGGCGAACCTGCCCGGCGATGCGAGCCATTGGCCGCAGGATGTGCGCATCGACGAACGTCCTGCCGTCGTCACCACGCGCGAAGGTCGCCCTGCGGTGCGACTCACGCCGGGCCAGCACCTGATCAGTGGGGTATTTGCCTGGCCCCGACGGCCCGAATCGCTGCCGATCCCGCGCGATACGGCGCTGCTGCGCCTGAGCATCGACGAGCACACGGTCGCCGAGCCGCAGCTCGACGACGCCGGCAACCTGTGGTTGCGCGAAAGCGGTGCACGACCCGACGCCGCACCGAGCGGCAACCGCCTGACGCTGCGCGTGTTCCGACGCGTCGTCGACGAGATACCGCTGCAGATCGTGACCCATCTGGAACTCCAGGTATCCGGAGCACAACGCGAGGAAGTGCTGAGCGGTGCGTTGCCACCCGGATTCATTCCGCTCCAACTCGACAGCCGGCTGCCCGCGCGCCTGGAAAAAGACGGCACGCTGCGCCTGCAACTGCGTCCCGGGAGCTGGGTCGTCGAACTCACGGCACGCTACCCGGGCCCGGTGACACAACTCGAACTCGCGAGCGCTCCGCCGCCGTGGCCCGCCGAGGAGGTGTGGTCCTTCGAGGCTCACCCGGAACTGCGCCTGGTCGAGCTCGACGGCCCACCAGCGGTGGATCCCACCCAGACCGCGCTGCCTGAGTCGTGGCGCGACCTGCCCGCCTACCTGATGCAACCCGGCTCGCGCCTGTTGCTCCACGAGTTGCGCCGTGGCGACCCACAACCGGCACCCGATGCGCTGACGCTGCAGCGCGACCTGTGGCTCGACTTCGACGGCGGCGGCTATACGATTCGCGACCGCATCGGCGGCACCGTCAACCGTGGCTGGCGCATGGTCATGAACGAGCCCACCGTGCTCGGCCAGGCGCTGCTCGACGGTGAGTTGCAGCTCATCACGGCCGGTGCCGACGGCAGGCCCGGAATCGAAGTGCGCCGCGGACAGCTCGACCTGCAGGCCGACAGCCGCTTCCAGGCCTCGCGCAGCCACCTGCCCGCCGTCGGCTGGGACCAGGACTTCCAGCACGTCGAGGCGGTGCTGCACCTGCCGCCCGGGTGGAAGCTGTTCGCGGCCGGTGGCGTCGACAACGTACCACCGACCTGGATCAGCAACTGGACCCTGCTCGACATTTTCCTGGTGCTGATCGGAGCGCTCGCGGTGCGTGCGCTGTGGAATTGGCGCATCGGGCTGCTGGCGCTGCTGACCTTCGCGCTGATCTGGCACGAACCGGATGCACCACGCGCGGTGTGGCTGCACCTGCTCGGCGCGATTGCTCTGCTGCGCGTACTGCCCGAAGGCGTGTTCAGACGCCTGATCGCCGCCTACCGCAACCTGGCCTTCGTCGCGCTGCTGCTTTTCGCAGTGCCGTTCATGATCGACCAGCTCCGCACCGGGCTCTACCCACAGCTCGGGCAGACCTCGATGGTGAGCGAACCGATGAGCGACGTTGCGCTGCCGGCACCGCCACCGGTGATGCAGGAAGCGATGCGCAAGGGAACTGAAGCGATTGCGGGTGCCGACATCGTTCCCGGGCAGGACGCCGCACGAGCGACCCTCGGCGCCGCACTCGGCAGCGCCGCGCAAAGACCGCTGTCTGCACGCATCGATGACTCCACCGTCGTGGAACACAAAAGTCTTTCGGGTCTCCCGACGTTCGATCCGGATGAGCTGCTGCAGACCGGTCCTGGTCTGCCCGACTGGCAATGGCGCGACGTGCCGCTCGGCTGGAACGGCCCGGTGCAGCGCGGCCAGCAGATCTCGCTGACGCTGCTGTCTCCGCGCATGAACCTGCTGCTGAACGTGCTGCGCGTGCTCCTGCTCGCCGCTCTCGCGGTGGCGCTGATCGGCAGCGCGAGGCTGCGCAGCGGCACAACGAACGCACTCGGCAACGCAGCCGCGGCACTCGCACTCGCCTGCCTGCTGCCCACGGCGCTGCTGCAGGCACCACCCGCATACGCGGACATCCCGGACGAGAAGCTGCTCGAACAACTGCACGAGCGCCTGCTGGCGGCACCCGAGTGTCTGCCCGAGTGCGCGCAGTTTGCCCGCCTGCGCGTCGAACTCACGCCGTCCGCCCTCACGCTGCGCGCCGAACTGCACGCGGCGGAAGACACGGCGTTGCCGCTGCCGGTGAACGCCCGCAACTGGATACCCGCCGAGGTGAGCGTCGACGGTGCCGCTGCAACCGGCCTGCTGCGCGCACGCGACGGTGTGCTGTGGATCCACCTCGACGCCGGCGTGCACCAGGTGCTGCTGCGCGGCGCGGCACCCGCCTCCGGCACTTTCCACTTGCCGCTGCCGTTGGCGCCACGGCGCATCGACGCCACGCTCGATGGCTGGAGCATGGAAGGCGTCGCCGATGCACAACCCGTCGGAGCGCAACTGCAGTTCACCCGCGTGCAATCCGTCGAGCGGGACCAGGCTGCGGCAGCACCACTGCAGGCAGGCGAACTGCCACCGCTGCTGCGAGTCGAACGCACGCTGAGCCTGGATCTCGACTGGCACGTCCTGACGCGCGTCTCGCGTGTCTCGCCGTCCGGCGTGCCGGTGGTACTGAGGATTCCGCTGCTCCACGGCGAGGCCGTCACCACCGACGCGATCCGTGTGGAGGATGGACAGGCACTGGTCAATCTGGCTGCGGGGGCCGATTCCGTAGCGTGGCAGTCCACGCTGGAGCCCGCCGCTCAGATCGAACTCACGGCAGCAGACAACACGCAGTGGTTCGAGACCTGGCGTGCCTACGCAAGCCGGCAGTGGCATATGGAATCCACTGGCATCGCGGTGGTGCACCACCGGAATCACGCCGGAACCTGGGCGCCGGAGTGGCGTCCGTGGCCAGGCGAGAAGGTCGCGCTGACGTTGACGCGACCCAAGGGTATCGCCGGACCGACGCTGACGCTCGATGCGGTGCGACTGCAGGTCGTGCCCGGGCGTCGCGCCACCGACACCACCGCCACATTCACGCTGCGCAGCAGCCGCGGTGGCCAGCACACGGTGCTGCTGCCGACGGGCTCCACGCTGCAGTCGGTCAGTATCGACGGTGTGCTGCAACCGATCCGCCAGGAAGGCGAACGGGTCACGCTGCCGCTCACGCCAGGCACGCGCAGTGCCGAACTCGTGCTGCGTGACGACGCCGGCATCAGCACGCTGTTCCGCACGCCAGCGATCGACACTGGCCTGGCCAGCGTGAACACGCAGGTGAACGTGACGCCGGGGCAGGATCGCTGGATATTGCTGCTGGGCGGCCTGCCGCTCGGTCCGGCAGTGCTGTTCTGGGGCATCCTCTCTGCCATCGTGCTGTTCGCGTTCGGGCTGGGGCGACTGCGGTGGACACCACTCGGCACCTGGCAGTGGATGCTGCTCGCGGTGGGACTCACGCAGACGCAGGTCTGGGCTGCGCTGCTGATCGTGGGCTGGCTGCTCGCGCTCGGCTGGCGTGGTCGCGTGGCGCCCGATCATCTGTCGCAGCGCGAGTTCAACGCGCTGCAGCTCGGTCTGTTCGTGCTCACGCTGGCTGCGATCGTGTTGCTGTTCGCCGCGGTGAAGCAGGGCCTGCTCGGGTACCCGCAGATGCAGATCGCCGGTAACGGATCGTCGGTCTGGGACCTGCGGTGGTACCAGGACCGCAGCGCCGCCACCCTGCCGCGTGCGTGGGTACTCAGTGTGCCGCTGTGGGTCTACCGCGCACTGATGCTCGGCTGGGCCTTGTGGCTGGCGTTTGCGCTGCTGCGCTGGTTGCGCTGGGGCTGGGAAAACGTGAGCAGGGGTGGACTGTGGAAAAGGTCGTGACGCGGCGCCGGGTCACTGCTTCGCAGAATGTCAGGGAATCCCGACGATCTTGTGCGTCTGCAGTCCCAGGCGCCACTGCGGGTGACGCCGGCAATAGTCCACCGTCGCCGCCAGATTCAAGGCGTAGTCCGGCCCGTCCATCGGCTGCAGGAAGAACTCGTGGAACGCCAGCTCCGCAAAACGCTGCGGCGGAGCGTCCGCTTGCGGATAGACGAGCTTGAGCTCGTCGCCGCTGGTCAGCGCAAGCGGTGCCGTACCCTTGGGTGATACGCACAGCCAGTCGATCCCTGCCGGTGCCGGCAGCGTGCCGTTGGTTTCGACCGCGACCGCCAGGCCCAGCGCGTGCACCGCATCGATCAACGCACGATCGAGCTGCAGCAGCGGTTCACCACCGGTGAACACCACCAGCGGTTGGGCACGACGAGCAGCGCGTGCAGGCCAGCACGCGGCGATCGCTGCAGCCAGCGCTGCGGCACCGGCGAAGCGCCCGCCACCGGGGCCGTCGGTGCCGACGAAATCGGTGTCGCAGAAACGGCACGCTGCAGCGGCGCGGTCCTGCTCGCGTCCCGACCACAGGTTGCAGCCTGCAAAGCGGCAGAACACGGCGGCGCGTCCACTGTTCGCCCCCTCGCCCTGCAGCGTGTAGAAGATTTCCTTGACCGCGTAGCTCATGGCGCAGGTCCGGGCAACGCCGGCCCCTGGTCTCCCCAGTGCAGCAACGCACCCTCGAAAGGTGTGGCGTGCAGGTCGATGCGATCGAGCGCGGGCAACACATCCTGCAGGCGCGTGCGCATCCACGCGAGGATCGCAGCGAGGCTGCCGTCGGTTCCCGTCGCCACGCCGATCGTGTGGTGGTCGAGCTCACGAAACACCGGCGTGAAGGCCTCGCGCACATCGCCGTAGTCGATGGTCCAGCCACGCAGCGCATCGAGCGGTGCCGTGAGGTGCAGCCGCGTGATGTAGCTGTGCCCGTGCAGTCGGCGCCGCGGATCATCCGGTGCGCCAGTGAGCAGTTTCACCGCACTCTCGAAACGCTGTTCCTTCCAGATGCGAAACCGTCGGCCGTCGTAATGACAGCCCGCGGTGACCGTTTCGTACACGCTGACCCAGGACAGCGCCGGCAACTGCGGTTGCAGACGTTGCCAGATCCAGCGCGCGAGCATTTCGCTGGTGGGATTCTCCAGACCCTCGATATCGTTCAGGCAGGCGTGGTCGAGCTGTGCGTGCAGCGGCTGCCACAGTGTGCCGATGCGATCGAAATCGATCCCCATGTCGGCCCCGGCGAGATCCTCGGCGACGTGCAGGATCACCTCGAAACCGTGCCCGTGCATGCGTCCGCACGGATGTCCTTCCGGGACTCGCGGCAACCGGTGTGCCGCCTCGAAGCGAAAACGCCGCCACAGGTGGGCACGCTGCCGGGAGTCCAGGTCCACACCCTGATGGCGCGTGCTCTGCACGCCGACGGTATCGACCTCGAGATCGTGCAGCGCGGCACGGATCCAGCGCGCGATGTTCTCGTCGGTAGGAACCGCGATCCGCTCGTTCAGATGCGCGTAATCGAGTGGTGCCACCGCCTCTCGCAGGCACGCATTCAGCAGCGCGGCATCCTCGCGTGCACGCACCGTCGCCAGAAAGCTGTGGCCGTGCAGCCGCAGCGAGCGGTGACCGGCCGGCAATACCGGAACGCTCACCGCGGCTTCGAAAGGCGCGGCCGCCACATGCAGCAATTCGCCGCCGGCACTCATGCCGGCACACCCCTGGCGAGCAAGGGATCGGCCATTCCGGCCTCGCGAAACCCTTTTGCTCGCAGCACGCAGGAATCACAGCCGCCGCACGGACTGCCATCGGGTGCGGGGTCGTAGCAACTGCTGGTCAGCGCAAAATCCACGCCGAGCGCAGCACCGGTACGGATGATCGCGGCCTTGGACAGCGTCTGCAGCGGGGCGTGGATCGCAAGCTTCGTGCTGCCTTCCACGCCCGTGCGCGTGGCGAGGTTCGCCATCCGTTCGAAGGCTGCGATGAACTCGGGACGGCAATCCGGGTAACCCGAATAATCGAGCGCGTTCACACCGATGAAGACGTCGGCTGCACCGAGCACCTCGGCCCAGGCGGTCGCGTACGCCAGGAATATCGTGTTGCGCGCCGGCACATACGTGATCGGTATCGTCGCGCTGTCGATCTCGCTGTCGGTGCGATGCTTCGGAACCGCAATCTCTGCAGTCAGCGCCGAAGCACCGAAGACACGCAGATCGATATCGACGATCACGTGCCGTGCAGCGCCGAGCACCACCGCCAACCGCTCGGCACAGCGCAGCTCGACAGCATGCCGCTGGCCATAACGGAACGACAGCGCGCAACACTCGTGGCCTTCGCGCCGTGCCAGCGCCAGCACGGTCGCGGAGTCGAGCCCACCGCTCAACAGGACGACTGCCCGCTTGTTCATCGATTCCAGCGACCCTCTGCCGAAAGCCTGGCATTGTAGCCACCCGCAGCCATCGCCTGCAGCCCGAGGAATGCCCGAGGAATACCGCTTCATGCAACGCACTGGCAACGCGCGGACACGCTCGCTAGAGTACGTGTACTTGCCATTTCGCCGCCGGAGAAGCCATGCGCCGTCTGCTCACGCTCGCCCTGTTGCCACTCGCCGCCCACGCCGGCTTCGATACCGGCAACCGGCTCTTCGAGGACTGCCGCTCCGAAAACTATTTCAACCGCGGTTACTGCGGCGGTTACGTGACCGGCATCGTGGACACCATCGAGGCGATGCAGGCGAGCGGCGTTCTGCCGGCCAGGGCGCTGTGCATACCCGAGGGCGCAACCAAGGGACAGCTCACCGACACCGTGTCTCGCTATCTGAGCGAAAACCCTGAACGGCGCCACCTGGACGCCGGCAGCCTGGTACCGGAAGCGCTGAAACTCGCGTTCCCGTGCCGCTGAGCTTCACCGCGCGTGAGCAGCGCCCGCCTGTACGGCCTGCGCGGCCCGCGCGGCCAGGAACTGGCGGATCGCCTCCGTTTCCTCCTGCGTCAGCTGTGCGGAAAAGGCCGGCATCCCGCGCGCTGACAGCAGCCCGCCACGCACGATGTTGTCGAACTGCGCATGCGTGCGCGCGCTCATGTAGTCGAGATCCGGAACTCCGCCGCTACCCGCACCATGGCAATAGCCGCAGTGCGTCATGTACAGCGCCAGCCCCTGGCGCAGCGTCGCTTCATCGGCCGTGACCGGCGGCGGCGCAATCGTGCCCTTGAAGCGTTGCGGCGCAGGTAGCTGGCCGATCGCATCGAGCGTCCATACGGTGATCCGCGACGCGTTCCGATAGCCGCCCCGCGTACCGCCATCCGCAAGTGCGGCGCTGTGCCCGCCACCCCAGCCGATGCCGGCAGCAATGTACTGTCGTCCGCCAACCGCATAGCTGACCGGACCACCCTGCACGGCACCGAAGGTGCGTGCCTCCCAGAGCTTCGTGCCAGCGTCGGCACGATACGCAACGAGACGGCCGTCGGTCGTCCCGTGAAATACCAGATTTCCCGCCGTGCTCAGCGTGCCGCCATTGATCGGCAAGGTCTGCTCGACCTGCCAGGCGATACGCGCCCGTGCCACGTCCCAGGCGATCAGCGAACCCTGCGGGTTGGCCTGTTCGGCCATGAACTGCGGGTTGCCCGGCATCGCGGTCATGTCGAGCGAGGTGTTGTAGCGCCTGCCGCGTTCGCGCAAGCCCACGCCGGGATCCATCGCGTAGACGCTCGGCAGGCGTGTCTCGCTGAAATACAGCATCCCGGTGCGCGGATTCCACGACACCGGATTCCAGTTATGCCCGCCGAACACGCCCGGCCACACCAGCGTCGGCTTGCCGTTGCGGCTGTAGTCCGCCTGCGGATTCTCGACCGGCCGTCCGCTGGCAAGGTCGTAGCGTTCGGCCCAGCTCACGCGCGTGAACTTCTCGGCCGACAGCAGCTTGCCGTTGCGGCGATCGAGCACGTAGACGAAGCCGTGCTTCGGCACCTGCACCAGCAGCTTGCGTGGCTTGCCCTTGAACTTCGCGTCGATCAGCACCAGTTGCGCCGTGGCCGGGTAATCCCACTGCTCACCGGGTGCGAGCTGGAAGTGCCACACGTAGCTGCCGTCGTCGGGGCGCAGCGCAACGATCGAGGAAACGAACAGGTTGTCGCCGCCTCCCGGACTGCGCCGTGCACGCGGGTAGAGACTCGAGTTGCCGACGCCTATGTAGAGCAGATCGAGTTCCGGATCGTAGGACATCGCATCCCACACGGTGCCGCCTCCCCCCCAGCGCCACCACTCGTCGCCACTCCAGGTCTTCGCGGCTCGCGCCAGCGTCTCGTTCTCGAAATCGAGTGCGGGGTTGCCAGGCACCGTGAAGAAACGCCAGGCGAGTGCCCCGCTGCGCGCGTCGTAGGCCGACACATAGCCGCGAGCGCCCATGTCGGCACCACCGTTGCCGATCAGCACACGTCCTTTCACCACCCGCGGTGCGCCAGTGATGTTGCGCCCCGGCGCGTCGTCGATGAAGGTGTCGACGCTCCAGCGCAGCGTGCCGTTCGCGGCGTCCATCGCGAGCAGCCGTCCGTCGAGCGTGCCGACGTAGACCATGCCGCCCCACACCGCGACGCCACGATTCACCGGACCACAACAACCTTCGGCAGCACGGACACGATCGACCTGCGGGTCGTACTTCCACAGCGGCGTGCCATCGGCAGCGTCGAAGGCGTAGACCACGTTCCACGGACCGCTCAGGTACATCACGCCGTCGACCACCAGTGGCGTGGCCTCGACGCCACGCTCGTAATCCAGCGGACGGCTCCACGCGAGCCCCAGCCGGGCAACGTTCTTCGCATCGATCTGCGCGAGCGGACTGAAACGTTGTTCGCTCCAGGTGCGTCCGTGCGTGATCCAGTTCGCCGCATCGCGCTCGGCAGCGCGCAGCCGCGCATCGTCCACCGTGGCTGCATCGGCAAACGCGCCGCAA
Source organism: Pseudomonadales bacterium (assembly GCA_024234165.1). Taxonomy (NCBI): domain Bacteria; kingdom Pseudomonadati; phylum Pseudomonadota; class Gammaproteobacteria; order Pseudomonadales; species Pseudomonadales bacterium. Next base: position 112,707 of record JACKOP010000001.1, on the reverse strand, counting down.
CCCAGCAACCACCCTGCCAGCAATCTCGCGAGCATCATCGTTCCCCGGAAACCCCTTGCGACATGACAGACGGCGATCAGGGTCCGGCGTCGAGCAGACGGTACGGGTTTTCACCGTTCCACGATCCGGCCTCACGCGCGCAGGCCTCAAAGCTCGCGATCAACGCAGGATCAGCCGGCATCAGCTCGACGAAGGTCCCGCTGATGGCTGCGTGTTCGAGATAGACATAGCGCGCGAACTCGTTGCTGAGCATCGCATGCTCGAGCAGCCCGCCAGCCCGCGCCTTCTGCACGGCGGCATCGGTGTCGTCGACCATGTAGCCCAGATGGTGCAGCAACTGCGCCTGCGGCTGATCGTGAAAGAAGCGGTATGGAGAGGATGCGTCGTTGATCTGCTGGATCAGCTCGATCTGCATCCCTCCCTGGTACGCCAGCGCCACATGCATGCGCACCTGTGCCTGCTCGCCGCGAAACTGCGAACGCAGGCTGACATGGCGATAACCCCACCAGGGGCCAACGCCCAGTTGCTGCACCCAGCCATGCATCGCCGCGTCGATGTCCTTGACCAGAAAGCCCCATTGCCGGATCGGGCCGAACAGTGGTTCGAACATCGGCATGCTCCTCGCGTGCTGCAGGCTTGTCGAGTGTGTTCAGGCGCCACGCAATGCCGCGACGACTTTGGCGAAGGCCGCATCCTGGGCCGGGTCATCCGGCAATACCAGCGTGATCGCCCCCGCCAGGCCCGCGTAGCGTCGCTCGAGTTCGGCTGCGATCGATTCGTAGGTGCCCGACGGCACGAAAGCATCGAGCATCTCGTCGTCGATGACTTCCTTCATCCGGTCCCAGCGATTCTCGCGCGTGAGCGCGAGCAGCTTCTCGCCACGATCCTGCCAACCGAACAGCTCGAGGCTTGGCCAGTACGCCGGAGTCGAGTAGAGGAAGCCGAGCATGCTGCGCCACTTCTCGCGCTCACGACGCACGGTCTTCTCATCGGGGCCGAGTGCCACCAGCGAACCCAGTACCAGATTGAAGTCCTTCAGATCACGGCCACCACGCGCCGCGCCTTCCGCGAGCCGCACGCGCACCACCTCGCTGACGTAGCGCGGTGGTGTGTTGGTCGGGTGCGTGATCATGCCGTCCGCGATCTCGCCCGCCAGCGCGGTCATCACCGGACCCACCGCGCCCATCAGCAGCGGCACTTTCGGGTGTTCGATCGGCCCCGGGTTGAAGAACGGCTGCAGCCGTGTGAAACGATAATGCTCGCTGACATACGTCAGCTTGCTGCCGTTCTGGAACGCGTCGAAGATCGCACGCAAGGCACCGATGTACTCGCGCATGCGCGGCGCCGGGGCGCTCCACTGGGCGCTGTAGCGGTCCTCGATGTTCTGCTTGATCTGGGTTCCCAGGCCCAGTTCGAAGCGTCCACCCGACAGTGCCTGCAGGTCCCAGGCACTCAGCGCGACGTTCATGGGGCTGCGCGGAAACGCGACCAGCACCGAAATGCAGACCTTCAGCCGCTCGGTCGCGTTCAACGCCAGTGCTGCCAGCAGGAAACCGTCGTGGATCGCGTCCGGCACCTGCATGCCGTCGAATCCCAGCGCCTCGGCACGCCGTGCGTGCGCCGCAATCGCCGCTGGCCCCATGTTCTCGGGAGTGCTCGCGTAAACGGTGAACATGATCTGCTCGTCCTCTTCTCGTGAGTGTATGGCCTTCAGGCGCTGCCGCGATCCGCCTCCGACACCGCGGAATCCCGATCCCAGCCGAAACGCTCGAACAACGGTGCGAGACGGGTGCGTATCTCGTCGGCGTCCAGCCCGAACTCGGCCAGGCTGTACGAGTGCGTGGTCTCGTGGCGCCCGGCACGCTCCTGTTCGGCATCGAGCACCGCGGCGAACCCCGGTCCGATTTCCATCCCGAGCGCAGCGTACACATCCTGAACCGTTCCGCGCGGATCCGCCACCAGGCGCCGGTAATCGACGATCGCCCGCGCAGTTTCGGGATGCCGATCGAGTACCTCGAGCGGATACGTGTAGTTGTGGAACGACATCTCGGCCAGCGCGCGGAACGAACTCAGCATCCGCGCTTCGTCGAAATGGCGTGCAGACCAGCTGAACTTCATCAGTTTCAGCAGGCTGGGCATGGTTTTCAGCGGATTGCGGTAGAGCACGACGAAGCGTGCATCGGGGAACACCTCGAGCAGCGTCTCGACGCGTCCGCAGAACGTCGGGTTCTTGCTGAGGTGAATGCGATTGCCGCCGTTCACGTAGAGCTGGCGTCGCACGCATTCGCGATAGAAGCCCATCAGCCGCTGGCGCTGCGCAGCCGGACGCCGGTCGATATAGTAGAAGTCGAGCTGGTCCAGATACGGCAACTGCGTCATCCAGTACCCGGATGCGCAGGAATTCGTCAGCATGAAATCGTCTTCCTCGGGCAGCCGGTAACCCATCTTGTGAATGTGGTTCGACGGGCCGAAGATCCGCTTCTCGCGCGCATCCACCCATCGCTCCAGCCTGCCCCCGAGCCAGCCTGCATCGATGCAGGCCAGCCAGCGCACGGCCTTCTTCTGCAGCACCGAAGGCGCAAACAACTCCCAGTACCGAAAGACGCTGAAACGCTCGCCGTCGGCACCGAGCAGGCGGTGCATCAGGGTGGTTCCGCTGCGTGCGTGCCCGATCACGAACACGGGCTGGCGCACCTCGGTGCGTCGCAACCCCGGAAACAGCAGTGGATCGAGCGCGAAGCACAGCGCGTTGAACAGGGTCAGCAACGGAATCTGAACCAGCAGACGGAAATAGAGCCTGAAGCGACGGCGCGGACTGCCTTCATGCGCCGCCAGCCACACCAGCCGGCGCCAGGTCGTGAAATCGAAGTAAAAAAGCATGCTCAACCCTCGTTCATGATCGCTCGGTCATCGGTGGCGGTGCGGGAACACACGGCGGGTTGCCACGGTAACCCGCACTCCTGGTACTGGAAAGGGCTTCAGACGCCACTATGACGTGTCCGATTCGCTCAGAACTCGACTTCCGCGGTGCATCTTATAGAATGCGCACCTCGAAACGCGGACCCCCCAGGCCAATGCCCACCGAAAACGCCGTCGAATTCGAGAACCTGTCGTTTGCCTACCCGTCCGGGCGCCAGGTACTGTCGAACGTCGACTTCGCGATTCCGCGCGGCAAGCTGGTCGCGATCATGGGCCAGAGCGGCTGCGGCAAGACGACGCTGCTGCGCATGATCGGCGGAGCGCTGAGGCCCTCGAAAGGCGATGTGCGCGTATTCGGGGAATCGCTGCGGCATATGCGCCAGCAGCAGGTCTACGCACTGCGCCGGCGCATGAGCATGCTGTTCCAGTTCGGTGCGTTGTTCACCGACATGACGAGCTTCGAGAACGTCGCGTTCCAGATGCGCGAGCATACCGATCTGGACGAGTCGCTGATCCAGGATCTCGCCCTGATGAAACTGCAGGCAGTCGGCCTGCGCGGTGCCGCGCATCTCAAGCCATCCGAGCTGTCGGGCGGCATGGCACGGCGCGTCGCGCTCGCGCGCGCGATCGCACTCGACCCGGAACTGATGATGTACGACGAACCCTTTGCCGGTCTCGACCCGATCTCGCTCGGGGTAGTCGGGCAGCTCATCCGCAAGCTCAACGACGCACTCGGCGCCACCTCGATCATCGTCACGCACGATATCCACGAGTCGCTGAAGATCGTCGATTACGCCTACTTCGTCGCCGACGGACGGGTGGTCGTCCAGGGTACGCCCGCAGAAGTCAGGGCTTCGACGGAACCTTATGTGCACCAGTTCGTCTGGGGCGAGGCGGACGGGCCGGTACCGTTCCACTACGCTGCACCCGACTACACGCGCGATCTGCTGGGAGAAACGGCGCCATGATGAACCCGGCACCGCTGTTGCGCCACATCGGCGCGACCACGATCAACGCCGTCTGGCGGCTTGGACTGGCCACCCGTTTCCTGGTCGCGACGCTGCGCCACACGCCGGCTGCGTTTCGCCGCCTGCCGCTCACGCTGCGTGAAATCTACTTTGCCGGGGTGCTGTCGCTGACGATCATCCTGGTCTCCGGTCTGTTCGTCGGCATGGTGCTGGGACTGCAGGGCTACGACACGCTGGCCCGTTTCGGCTCCTCGGAAGCACTCGGCGTACTGGTCGCGCTCTCGCTGGTGCGCGAGCTCGGCCCGGTGGTCGCCGCACTGCTGTTCGCCAGCCGCGCCGGCAGCGCCATCACGGCCGAGATCGGACTGATGAAGGCGACCGAGCAGCTCGATGCGATGGAAATGATGGCGGTCGATCCGATCGCCCGCGTGATCGCACCACGCTTCTGGGGTGGCGTGATCTCGATGCCGTTGCTCGGCATGCTGTTCACCGCAACCGGCATCCTCGGCGGTTACCTGATCGGAGTCGTCGTGATCGGTGTGGATCCCGGGCAATTCTGGTCGCAGATGCAGTCCTCGGTGGACCTGCACTCCGACGTGCTGAACGGCGTACTCAAGAGCTTCGTGTTCGGTGTGGCCGTGACGTGGATTGCCGTGTTCGAAGGCTACCAGGCCCCGCAGACGGCCGAAGGCGTCTCGGGCGCCACCACACGCACGGTCGTCACCTCGGCACTGGTGATCCTCGCACTCGACTTCGTACTTACCTCCTTCATGTTCATGAGATGAGCCACTGACACTATGAACCGCACCACTATCGATCTCTGGGTTGGCGTCTTCGTCGCCCTCGGCCTCGCGGCCCTGGTGTTCCTGTCGCTGCAGGTAGCGAACCTGACCGGCTCGACCAGCGGCGCGACCTATACGCTGACCGCACGCTTCGACGACCTGGGCGGGCTGAAGATCAAGGCACCGGTGAAAAGCGCCGGCGTGGTGGTCGGGCGCGTCACCAACGTGAGGTTCGACAACCAGACCTTCGAGGCCGTGGTGACGATGAACCTCGAAAAGCGCTATCTGTTTCCGTCCGACACCTCGGCGAAGATCCTGACCTCAGGCCTGCTCGGCGATCAGTACGTCGGCCTGCTCCCTGGCGGCGATACCGAGGATCTGAAGGACGGGGACAAGATCGAGCTCACGCAAGGTGCGCTCGTACTCGAGAACCTGATTTCGAAATTCCTGTTCAGTGCCACGTCCGGCGGCGGGAAGGACGACAAGCAAGACAAGCAGCCGGGCGATGAATTCAAGGAGTAGACCGATGATCTCGACCGCAACACTGCGTTTCACGCAACGCCTCGGCGTCGTCGCGGCGTTGTTGTATGCACTGCTTGCCGGCCTGCCCGCCTGGTCGGCGGACACGGAACCCGGCGACCTGGTGCGCTCCGTCAGCCAGGACGTGCTGGCGATCCTCGACCAGCACAAGGCGAACCCCGGCAGTGCCGACGTACAGGCGGCAATCCGTGACGAAGTGCTGCCACACTTCGACTTCGTACGCATGGCGGCACTCGCGTCAGGCCTTGCATGGCGCAGCGCCACGCCGGCACAACGCGAGGAACTGACGGAAGAGTTCCGCACCCTGCTGGTGCGCACCTACTCGACCGCACTCGGCAAGTTCCAGGGCCTGACCGTCGAGTTCGACCCACAGCGCAAGTCCGAGGACCAGCGCAAGGCCATCGTGCGCTCGCGCGTGACCCAGCCCGGCTCGGAGCCGGTCACGGTCGATTACCGCATGGGGCTCACCGATTCCGGCTGGAAGGTCTACGACGTTGCCGTGGACGGCGTCAGCCTGGTGACCACGTACCGCGATGCCTTTGCGGACGAGTCGCGCCGCAACGGCGTCGCCGGGCTGATCCGCATGCTGAAGGACAAGAACTCCTCACCCGGGACCGGAAAGACCGCATGAGCATCACACGCGAGGGAGACGCGTTGCGTCTCGAAGGCGCCGTCACGATGGCGACGGTACCGGCATTGCTCGCGCAGGCACGCGAGGCCGGCGCTGCCGAGGTGCGCGCACTGGACTTCAGCGGCGCAACCGAGGTGGATTCGGCTGCGGTCGCGTTCGCGCTGGAACTGCGCCGGCTGACGTCGGCCCATGGCGGCACGCTGGATTTGCGCAATCTGCCCGACGGGCTGCAGAAGCTGATCGCTCTCTACGGCGTCGAGGAACTCCTCGGCGTGTAACGCCAGATTCGTCGGCGCAGCGGCGCGCCGGCTCCCGGACCCGCGAGGAACGCCACCGCGATGGATATCGGCTTCAATTCGATGAATACCCCGCTCGACCCGCCGCCGCACGAACTGGCGCGCGCGCTCGAGGAGCGCGGTTTCGAATCGCTGTGGTACGGCGAACACAGTCATATTCCGTGCGCGCTGCGCACGCCCTACCCGGCCGGCGGTCCGCTCCCTGAACCGTACAAGCACATCGGCGACCCTTACGTCTCGCTGATGGCCGCAGCGGCGGCAACCACGCGACTGCGCATAGGTACTGCGGTGGCGCTGCTGATGGAGCGCGAGCCGTTCTCGCAGGCCAAGACCATCGCAACGCTCGATCGCCTGTCGGGCGGGCGCGTGATCCTCGGCTGCGGCGTGGGCTGGAACGCCGAGGAATTCGCGAACACGTCGCCTCACCCGTGGGAGCGGCGCTACGCGCTGATGCGCGAAACCGTCGCCGCGCTGCGTGCGCTGTGGCGCGACGAACAAGCCGAATACCATGGCGAGTTCATCGACTTCGACCCGGTCTGGTGCAACCCCAAGCCGCTGCAGGCCGGCGGGCCACCAGTCGTGTTCGGCGTACTGGGGCGCACCGGGATCCGCCACGCCGCACAATGGGCCGACGGCTGGATGCCCATCGATTTCGCACTGCGCGATCTCGCGGTCTCGATCCAGCGTTTCCGCGCAGCCGTAGTCGAGGCGGGACGCGATCCCGACGCGGTCGAGATCTCGTTGATCGCGATGCGTTCACCCGATCTCGACACCCTGAAGCGCTACCGTGATCTCGGCATTCGCCGGGTCATGGTCGGCGTCGACGTCGAGTTGTGGGACAAGCCCGAAGCAATCAGGCCAATGATCGACCGCTACGCCGAAATGATCCCGCACCTCGGCGCCTGAACGACCTCAGGTAAGAAAAGGCGCAACCGGAGCGTGTCGGCGTTGACACGCCCCCTCGATTGCCATTGCATACGCGCATGAACCATCCATGACAAAGAAGAATGGTGTATGCAAGGATCGCATACGGACTCTGTGGTCGACGTGCAAGGATGCATGGACACCCGCGCGGCGCTGTGGCTGCTGGCAAGCCTCGCCGGGTTCCACCGCCAGCCGTTCGACGCCGAACTGGCCATCAAGCGTTTCCCGCCGCCCATCGACCTGCCCACGCTGGTCGAAGCACTGGCCACACTCGGTCTCGACGCCGGTCTGGCAGCCTGGCCCGATGCGGACTTGCGCGAGCTGCCGCTGCCTGCCGTAGCACTGCTGAGCGCACCTGATCGGAACGCAGCGGATGCTGGCGAGACCGCGCCCCCCGACGCTCCGGCCTTCACGCCGGCACTGATCGTCCAGCACGACGACGACACCATCGCGTGGGTGCTGCCCGGCCAATCGACGCCGGAAACCGTGCCACTCGCCGCAGCGCAAGCCGCAACACTGCCGCTCCTGTTGCTGGTGGCACGATCCGCGCCGCCCATCGCGGAATCCACCAACGGCGAGCCCGGCCCTCCTTCGCAAAAAAGGCCGTTCGGCTTCTCGTGGTTCATCCCCGAACTGCTGCGTCATTCGACGATCTGGCGTGACGTGCTGCTCGCGAGTCTCGCCATCAACCTCGTCGGACTGGGCACGCCCCTGTTTACCCAGGTCATCATCGACAAGGTGATCGCGCACCACACCGAAAGCACGCTGATCGTGCTGGGCATTGCACTGCTGGTGTTCATGGTCTTCAGCAGTGTCATGAGCTGGCTGCGGCAGTACCTGGTGCTGCATACGGGCAGTCGCATCGACGCCGTGCTCGGCGACAAGGTGTTGCGCCATCTGTTGCTCCTGCCATTGCCCTACTTCGAGAACCGCGCCACCGGCACCCTGGTCGCACGCATGCACGGGGTGGATCAGTTGCGCGAATTCATCTCCGGCGCAGCAGTAAGCCTGCTGCTCGACCTGCCCTTCCTGATCATCTTCCTCGCGGTCATGTTCGCCTACAGCTGGCAGCTCACGCTGATCGCCATCGCCACCCTGTCGCTGATTGTCGTCGCCAGCCTCGTCATGGTGCCGGTCTTTCGCACCCGGCTCGACACGCAATTCCTGCTCGGCGCCCGCAATCAGGCCTTTCTCACGGAATACCTCGCCGGCATGGCCACCGTGAAGTCCCTGCAGCTCGAACCGGACCTCGGCAAGCGCTACGGCGTCTATCTCGCCCAATACCTGTCGGCCAGCTTTGCCACCCGGCAGGTCGGCAACACCTACAACGTGGTCGCCACCGGCCTGGAACAACTGATGACACTCGCCATCCTGATCGCTGGCGCCTGGTACGTGATGCAGACGGGTGGACTCACGGTGGGGATGCTGGTCGCCTTCCAGATGTTCGCCAGCCGGATGAGCCAGCCGCTGCTGCGACTCGTCGGGCTGTGGCAGGAATTCCAGCAGGCCAGGGTTTCGCTGGCGCGCCTTGGCGACATCCTCGACACGCCACAGGAGCCGTTCACGCTCACACCACGGCGTTCGCCCGGCGCGAGCGGCAGAATCGTCATCAGAAGCCTGGGATTCCGCTACTCGGATCAGCAACCGTGGCTCTACCGCGGCCTGAGCCTTGCGATTCCCACCGGAAAGCTGACCGTGCTGATGGGCCCGTCCGGCTGCGGCAAGAGCACCCTGGCCAAACTGATCCAAGGATTCTACTGGCCACAGGAAGGACAGATCACCCTCGACGGTCGCGACATCCGTCAGCTCGCCGCGAACGAACTGCGCGCCACCTTCGGCGTTGTGCCACAGGAAACGGTGCTGTTTTCCGGCACGGTGTACGACAACCTCGTGATGGCACAGCCACACGCGCACTTCGAAGACGTGATCGCTGCATGCAAGGCGGCGGAGATCCACGAGGCGATCGAGAAACTGCCGAACGGATACCAGACCGAAATCGGCGAACGTGGTACAGGACTTTCCGGTGGCCAGCGTCAGCGCATCGCCATCGCCCGTGCGCTGCTCAAGCGTCCCAGGGTGCTGATCTTCGACGAGGCGGTATCGAACCTCGACCAACAGACCACCGAGCACCTCGCCCAGACGATCAACCGGCTGAAGGGCAAGGTGACGATGCTGTTCATCACGCACCAGGTCCCGAAGGGCCTGCAGGTGGATGAGGTGGTGAATATGGGAAGTCATCCGATGCAGATGAGTCTGGTGAAGGAGGAAACATGACGGCGGAAACAATGCGTGGAACGAACAACAAGCATCTCTGGATCGTGCGCATCATGGTTACATCCCTGTTTGTTTTCCTGACGTTGCAATTCAGCGTCGAAGCATCGGCGATGGGTGAAAAATATTCGGATCAGGGCGGAAATCTGAGTTCTGCGGTCAAACGAATGTTGATTGCGAAAGGATTCTGCGATACGCCGGAAAAGTGTTACGACTTGCTGCCCGCCTATGGTGGACACGGAGATCGCGTTCGCAGCACATTTTACGGGATTTCGGGTAGCAACAGGGATGCATTCCGCGCAGTGCTTGATTTCGCCATAACGGACGGTTTGCGAGTTACCGATGGAGTACCAATTACAATAAGGGGTTATCACGAAACTCATGAGGAATACATCGAATCGGGCATTTTCTTCAAGAGCATCAAGCCATTCCTGATCCTGGAGATCAACAAATGAGCACGGAAGCCACTGCACAAATGAGAGTCGACATGGGCGGATCCAACCTCATTCCGCATACATTTATCGCAATTACTCACCCCAATGAGCGCAAAACAGAATACGGACTGGTTCCGGTCGCTCCCGGATCACCCAATGCGCCAAGGAAAATCGACATTACTGGACCTGATTCTAATGGAAGGGAAACGCACGAATACACGATTGCCGGCCCGACCATCACCCTTACGGGTGAGCAATATCGATATTTGATGCGCGATATCGAAGACTCGATCAGAAACCCTCCCGACTATATCGCCGCTGGAAGGTGGTGGCCAAATAATGATGGAGCCAATTGCACCGGCTGGCCTGGTCGTGATGATGCCCTCCTCGTTCGCGACCGAAGCGCAAATGGCGGCATCGACACCGGCGCCGAGCTGTTCGGTGATTTCAGACCGTTATCCGATAGCACACTCGCTGCAAACGGATTTGCCGCGCTGGCTGCACTGTGACGAGTTACAGATATATAAAACCCGAGGCGACTAATCCAGACTCTCTCATTGAACTAAAGGTGGTCGTGCGCTAACGACAGATCGGAGCAAAACCCATGCATCACAGCAACAATCGCCTTTCAGTAGCTGCAGTTCGACTACTCAGAATAGCCATAATTCCGGCGTTTCTGGCGTACGGCGCACCCCATGCAAACTCTGGAGAGGACAGATCTCATGAAAACGAACGCCTGCTCCTCGCAGAAAAGATCGAACATCTATTGATTGCAAGCGGCGCCTGCGAATCAGCAAAAACCTGTCGTGAACGACAGCTTGTTTTCGTAAGCCCAGCAACCAATGGAGTAGCGATTTCCACCTACGGGATAGATGATCCTTTTATATTAAGGAAAATACTGGAAGAATCAGCGATATTTTTTTATACATATAAACAAATTTCAATAGAAATCGAACACTTTGCATTTACAAAATCAGATGACTTGAAGTCCTTTTTCAAGGCAGGGAAGCCACTCATAAACATCAAAATGGAGAGGCCAACGCAACAGATAGACAGACTCATGAATATGAGGAACCATCCAGCGCAGGTGAGATTGGCGAAGGGGGAAATCCGATGAACCCGGTTACAGCTAAAAATGTCAGCGGATTACTGATGTTTTTTCATCCCGAACTCATTTTGCTGATAATTTGGATCCTGTTCAGGAGTTCAACTCTTGACATTCTGGAATTAATGCGCGCCGACAACGAGGAGACTGCTTCGATCAGGCTGATTGCCATCAGCGCAACCCTGTTGGCATTTGTCCAGGGATTTCGAATTTTTGCCTTTCGTCTATATGATAAATTCCTTTGTGGGAGCGCAAAACCTAGTATCACAACTCTGATCATTGTGACTCTCATTTTCCTCGGAGTGGTATCCGAATTTCAAGACATCAAAAATATTATGCATGCCAGCTATCCGTCCACGATTGTCTTTTTTGTAGCAATGGCTGGGCTTGTTTATTTGTCTATCGATATTATTTGCGCATTCGTTTTGCATGCAAAAAATTTATTTAAGGAGAAATAACATGTTTGGATTGAACGTATTTGCAAATATCGGTGATGCGGCTCAAAGAGCCGTCGATGCTCATGAGTCCGGCAACAGCGTTGCAGCCGCTGCTGCGGCATCTGAAGCCGTGGCAATTGCCGCTGCAGCTACTGCAGCAGCGATGTGGAGTGCAACGGTTTCCGTTCCGGTAAAGGGTTTGGATATTGTTTTCAACTCCTTGAAAAACAACCCGGGTCTATATGCGGAACTTCTTAGAAAAACAGGTATCGATCCGCTCACTGCCAGCAGAGCGCAGGCGGTAATAAAAATGTACGCCGCAGCGGATTGGACGGCGAAGGGCGTCAAGTTTGGAATTGAATGGTTAAACAAACAAAATATCGGTAAATGGCTATATGAGTGGCTGCACCCGGACGGATTCAACCGCGCCAAATCCTGGGCCTGGCCGCGCGATCCTCTTGTCCTCGATCTGGATGGCGACGGTTTTGAAACCGTCGGTCTGGGCAGCATCCACTTCGACCATGATGGCGATGGTGTGCTGACCCGTACCGGCTGGGTCGGTCGCGATGATGCCCTCCTCGTTCGCGATCGAAGCGCAAATGGCGGCATCGACACCGGCGCCGAGCTGTTCGGTGATTTCACACCGTTATCCGATGGCACACTCGCTGCAAATGGATTTGCGGCGCTGGCTGCACTCGACACCGGCGGCGACGGCAAGATCGACGCGAACGATCCCGCCTTCGCGGAACTGAGACTCTGGCAAGACGCCAACCAGGACGGATCGACCGATGCGGGTGAACTGATTGCGCTGGCCGACGCAGGGATCGCCAGCCTGGATCTGGCCCACACGCTCAGGAACCAGGATCTCGCCAATGGCAATCAGCTCGCGCGCGAAGGCAGCTTCACACGCAGCGACGGCACTACCGCCCCCATGGGGGAATTCGGGCTGGCCACCGACACTTTCTCTACCCGGTTCGCCGTCGATATCGAGGTCCCCGAAGCCCTGAGGAGCCTGCCCAACATGGGCGGGGCAGGCAATGTGCGCGAGCTGCAGCAGGCCGCCGCCACATCGGCAAGCCTGCTCGACGTTCTCGGCGAGTTCCAGTCCGCCACCACGCGGGTCGAACAGAAGGCTCTGCTCGACGAGTTGCTGACTGTCTGGGCCAACACCTCCGGCATGGCGAGAAACCTCGAAGAGCGCGCAGCCGGCAAATACCGCATCCAGTACGAAGCATTCGGCGACGACCGCCGTTCCGCCAACGTGACCATGGCGTCATCCGTCATCACGGGGCCTGACCGCGTTACCAGCAGCGCGAGTTTTCTCAGCGATGCCGACGATCCGCAACTCAGCGAGGCTTATCGCAACGCGATCGCCGAGTGGAACCGCAAGCTCCACGTACTCGAAGCCTTCAACGGACAGTACTTCTTCAACCTGCCCACACAGAAGAGCCAGACCAGCGGTGCGAACTGGGGACTTTCCATTTCGTCTGCGACAACAGCCAGCAGCAACAACGGTGGTGCGGCCACGTTTCTCTCCCTGCCGATCCTGCGCGTGAACCTTGCCGAGCCTCAACTCGATCTGCTGCAACAGGCCTACGACGTCCTGAAGGAGAACGTCTATGCCAGCCTGGCGATGCAAACCCGGCTGAAGCCGTATCTGGACCAGATCGCGGTGGTGATCGACGATGCCGGCGTCCGGCTCGACGCCACCCTTCTCAACCAGGCGCTCACTGCCCGGAAACTCGCCGACCCGCAGAGTTACCTCTCCGACGTGCTCGATCTGGATCGGTACGCCAGCGGTTTTCTCTCCGGCAGCAACTGGCGCGGGCTGGCCGACTTCGACAGCGTGCTGGAATCACTACCCGACAGTCCCGATACCCGTGCGTTGCTGGCCGAGTTCGGACTGAGGCGCCTCGGTTCCAGCGACGATATCGCCGTGCTGCCCGACAGCGCCGATCTGCTGCTTGCCGGCGACGGCAACGACTCGCTCTACGGCCTCAACGGCAACGACCGCCTGTTCGGCGAGGGTGGAGACGATCGCAGCTACGGCGGTTACGGCAACGATCTGCTCTCTGGCGGTGCAGGCGACGACCAGCTCCACGGTGAGGCAGGAGCCGACCTGTATGTCTTCGGACGCGGCTTTGGCCACGACGTCATCCACGATACGGCCGAGAACGGGGTCCGGCGCGACCGTGTGCATTTCACCGGACTCGCTCCCGCCGACGTCGGCCTGAGCCTCGATCCACGTGACGCGCTGATATTCACCGTGCTCGATACCGGGGAGTCGCTCTCGATACCACGGCAGGGGTACGCAGGCAGACACAACGGCGTCGGACAATACGTGTTCGACGACGGCACCACCTGGAGCCACGACGACGCGCTGCGCGCGACCGTAGCAGCCAGCAGCGACGGCAACGACGTGATCCACGGCTCGCCCGCGCCGGAGCCGATCGTGGGCCTCGCAGGTAACGATGTACTGATCGGCAATGCCGGCGACGACGTGATCGATGGCAGCAGCGGCAACGACCTGCTGATCGGTTCGAGCGGCTGGCATCGGGTTCTGGAGGACGGTGTCTACCGGCAGATACGCAGCACCACGCCCACCATCGATGCCAACGGTAACGACAGCTATCTGTTCGGCCGCGGCGACGGCCTCGACACGGTACTCGACGGGGACTCCACACCCGGCAACGTCGACACGCTGCACTTCCGGGACGCTGTGGCACCCGCCGACGTGAAGCTCAGCCGCCAGGGCGAGGACCTGATCCTTGCGATCCGGGATACGGACGACCGGGTGACGCTCCGACAATATTTCCACACTGGCCCGCGTGTCGATGAGACCCCGTGGCTGATCGAACACATCACATTCGCAGACGGCACGCGGTGGACACTCGACGACGTGCAGGCGGTGCTGTTCGCCGGCAGCGAAGACGCAGAGACCATCGTCGGCTCACGCCAGTCCGACACGCTCAGCGGTCTGGGCGGCGACGACACGCTGCTGGGCGAAGCGGGCGACGATGGGCTGCAAGGCGGCGCCGGCGATGACCGCCTGTTCGGCGGTGCCGCTCACGACATCCTCGACGGCGGGGCCGGCAACGACGTGCTGTACGGCGGCGCCGATCTCACCCCGAGCGGCGTGATCCGTGAAAACGACGGCAGCGGCGATGCGTACCGCTTCGGACGCGGGGACGGTCACGACATCGTCATCGACGATTCGTGGCTGGAGGCAGAAGGCGACCGTATCGAACTGAAATCCGGTCTGACCGCGGACGATGTGCGCCTGGAGCGGGTAGTCAACCGCAACGGCTGGCGAACCACCGACGACCTGAAGTTCACGATCCGCGACACCGGTGAGACGCTCCTCGTGCGCAAACACTTCGATGCGGGCAATCGCTACGCGATCGAGGAAATCACCTTTTCCGACGGCACGCTGTGGGACGCTGAAGCGATCCGCTCGCGCGTGTTGCTGGGCGATGCCGGCAACGACGTGCTGTCTGGATTCAACGACCGGGACGACGTGCTGGCAGGTGCTGGCGGCGACGACGTGCTCGCGGGAGGCTCAGGCTCGGATACCTACCTGTCCGGATTCGGCGATGGCAACGATGTGATCGATGAGGGCGACACCACCGGCGAGGACGCGGTCGAACTCGAGAGCGGCGTCGCCCCGAACGATGTCACCATACGCTGGACGCTGCTCGGCGACATGCGCATCACGCTCGCCGATGGCAGTGGGCTTGGCGTGCGCAGGCAGAGCGATGACGGGTCAGGCCGGATCGGCATCGAACAACTGCGCTTTGCCGACGGCACGCGCTGGAGCCGTGATGAGCTCGCGCAGCGTGCGATTGCCGCTACGGCGGGCGACGATTTCATCGTGGGCGGTCGCGGCGACGACATCCTGGACGGTGGCAGCGGCAATGACCGCTTCCAGGATCGCGGTGGCTACGACAGCTACCTTTTCGGCCTCGGCGACGGCCACGACGTGATCGCGGACCACGGCGGACGCATCGTCTTCAAGACCGGCATCGGACCGAACGATGCGGGCTTCAGCCACGACGGTAACGATCTGATCGTCACCGTAGCCACATCGGGCGATTCGCTTCGTATCGCGGACTGGCTCGGCGATCGGGAGCGCCTCGACTCCTTCGAATTCGCCAACGGCGCGCGGCTGGACAGCGACGACGTGCTGGGCACGCTGCATGTCGATGAAGACACGGAGATCCTCTACGGCTCTCCCGGCGCGGACACTCTGACCGGCTCGGACAAGCACAGCACCATCCACGGTCGCGAGGGCGACGACATCCTGACCGGTGGCGCAGGAAGCGACCATCTGTACGGCGACGAGAGTGACGACACCCTCGAAGGCGGACCCGATCGCGACGAACTCTTCGGCGGCAGCGGCAACAACACATACATTCTGGAACGCGGTTCGGCGCTCGACTGGGCCTTCGGCGAATCCCTCGATGTGGCCGGGGACACGGTCGTGTTCGCTGCAGGGATCCGCCCGGAGGACGTGTCGGTGCAGCTTGGCGATGCCGGCGGGTGGTGGGATCCCCAGCCCGGTGACGTGGGGTATGACAGTCTGGTCATCGGCTTCGGCGGCAACGACGCACTGATCGTGGGCACCCGGAATGGAGACGATCTCGCACGTGGAGCGATCCAGCAGTTTCGCTTCGACGACGGCACCACCTGGACACTATCGGACCTGATCGCACGCGCAGACGACGGCAAGATGGGTTGGCAACAGCGCGAGCAGGACGACCCGCTCACGATCCTGGGCAGCCAGGCCGATGATTCCATCAGCGACTACAGCGGCCAGTCGGTCAGCGTGCAGGCCCGCGGCAACGACGATTACATCACCCTGGCCGGCGGCGACAGCCGGGTTGCCGCAGGCACGGGCAACGATTACATCGGCACTGGCGCTGGCGACGACCTGATCGCGGGTGAAGTCGGCGACGATGAAATCATGGCCGGCGACGGTGACGACGTGATCGGCTTCAACCACGGTGATGGTCATGACCGGCTCGGCGCCGGTGACGGCACGGACACACTCTCGCTCGGAGCCACCATCACACCGGCCATGCTCGGGGCTGCATCGGGGCGAGACGGATCCACCGTACTCCCCATCGACGGTGGTGCGGGCGGGACGATCACCCTGCTCGACTGCACGGCAGATGATCCTGCCGGTGGTCTGGAACGCATCCAGTTCATTGATGGCCAGGGCAGCACCCGCATCTTCGACCTCGTCGGCTGGTTGCGCGCCAACGCGGCGGCACTCGCGACCGCCACGGCCGAATCACCGCTGGCATTCGACGGAACCGGCTTCGAACTCAGCGGCAGGACGATGCCCGCAGGCGGACTGGAAGTCGTCGCTTACGCGCAGACTGGCGATCTGTTCGCAACCGCACACCCCGCGGACAACAGCGCAAGCGACGGCAACGACGCGCTCTACGGTACGCCCGGGGACGATGCCCTCGAGGCCGGTGCCGGCAACGATGTCGTGATCGGCCTCGCGGGTGGCGACACGATCCTCGGCGGGGACGGCGACGACCTGCTCGATGGTGGCGACGGCGACGATCTGCTCGACGGCGGTGCGAGCAGCGACATCCTGTACGGCGGCCGCGGTGCCGACACGCTGCTCGGCAGCAGCGGTCATGACGAACTCCACGGCGGCTGGGGTGGAGACACCTACCTGTATCGCGCCGGTGACGGCATCACGATCGTCGACGACGAACATCGTGCACTCCCATGGAGCGGTGGCGGCGAAGCCGGTCCGGCACGCTGGTACGAGGGCGAACGCGGATACGCCGACGAAGGGGACTACAGCGATACGGCGATCGATGAGGCGCCGAACATCCTGCAGCTTGGTCCCGGCATCCGGGCGCAGGACCTGCGCCATTCGGAGCAGGACGGCGATCTGCTGATCGAATTTGCCAACAGCCCCGCCGACAGGCTGATTCTGCGTGGCTACGAACCTGGTCGCGCCACGCGGACGCGCTCGATCGACATCATCCGCTTTGACGACGGCAGCGAAATCGTGGCGGAGACGATCGAGGCCAGCGGTCGCACCGAAGCGGCCCACGACGACGGCGGGGCGCTCAGCGGCACACCGTTCGCCGACACGCTGATCGGCGGTGCCGGCGACGACTGGCTCGAAGGCGGTGGCGGTTCGGATCGTCTGCTCGGTGGCGCAGGCTCGGATACTTACCTGATCCACCAGGACTGGCATTCCGCACCCCTGCAGACCAGCCTCTTCGAGAGCTGGCGCGAACAGGATTTCAACCGCATCGTGCTGACCGGCAATGTCAGCGCCGACGCACTGCATCTGGCCTTCGATGGCGGCGAACTGCTGTTGCGCCTGAACGAAGCAGCCGACGCCATCCGCTTTGCCGGCTTCGACCCGCGCGCACCCGGCATGCAGGCGCCGGTAGCCGAGGTCAGCCTGCCGGGGGAAGACACCACGTTCTCGTTCGACGAGCTGCTGCAGCGCGGGATCCGCATCATCGGCACCGCTGCCGACGATGTGCTCGAAGGCACCCGCGTTGCCGACTGGTTCGAAGGCCGCGAAGCCGACGATGCCATGCACGGTGGCGCAGGCGGCGATCTCTACCTGATCGACGCCGACGCTGGCCTGGACACGATCACCGACAGCGAGGACGGTGACGCACCCAACGTGCTGGTGCTCCCGGATGGCACGACGCTCGACGATCTGCGCCTGTCCTGCGACGACGAAGGTTTCCTGATCGTCGATCTGATCGCCAGCGGCAACCGGATACGCCTGTCGGGCTTCGACCGCGAAAACCCGCTGGGTCCACGTGCGATCGAACGTTTCCGCTTCGGCGTCGACGGCGACGAAATCACGTACGGGCAACTGCTCGGGCGCGGATTCGACCTCGTCGGCAGCGACGAGAGCGAGGTGCTCACGGGGACTGCACTTGCAGACCGCATCCGCGGCCGCGACGGCAACGACCTGATCGAAGCGACGCCCGGTGGTGACTGGCTCGCCGGAGAGGCCGGCAACGACACCTATGTGATCGGCCTCGGCGACGGTACGGTGACGATCGACGATGTCAGCGACGAAGCAGCCGGAAACGTGCTGCGCTTCGGTCCCGGAATTTCTGCGGACGCGCTGCGCAACCGCTTGCGCTTCGAGCCCGATGGAGACGGCGGCCATGCGCTCTGCATCGCCTACGGCGAAGGCGACGACGTGCTGCGCCTCGGCAACTTCGACCCGCAGGATGCATTGGGCCGGCACGCCGTCGAATCCGTCGAATTCACCGACGGCACCGCGGTGGACTACGCAACGCTGGTGTCGTGGATGTTCGTGGTCGAAGGCGACAGTGCAGCCAATGCACTGACGGGAACGAACGTCGGTGATCGGCTGTACGGCTACGACGGCGACGACCTGCTCGAGGCCGGCGCAGGTGACGATGTACTGACCGCAGGCGCAGGCAACGACCTGCTGCGCGGCGGTCGAGGCCGCGATGCCTACGTGCTCAACCCGGGGGATGGCGAAGACACGATCGAGGACACGGCAGACGCCGGCATCGGCAACGTGCTGAGTTTCGGTGCGGGAATTCGCCGCGAGGATCTGCGTGTCGAAATCGAGGGCGACGACCTGCTCGTGCGCTACGGCAGTGCGGGCGACGTGGTGCGAGTCACTGGCTACGCACCGCAGGGAGCCGGCGCCGGCACCGTGGTCGATACCTTCGAGTTCGAGGACCGCACGACGCTCACGCTGCGCGAGTTCATGAATCGCGCACCGACACTCACGCAGTCGATCGACGATCACACGGTGTACGCTGGAGCACCCTTTGAGCTGGTACTTCCTGCAGGACTGTTCAGCGATCCGGAGGGCGACGCCGTGTTGCTGCGCGTGGGTGTGACGAATCACGACAACCTGCCGCACTGGCTGCAGTACGACGCAGCCACGCGCACGCTGTACGGCACGCCGCAGAACGACGACGCGGGCGAATTCGACATCGTGATCCAGGGCACCGACGGCCTCGGCGCTTCGAACCATCATGGCTTTCACGTCAGCGTGCGACCCGATGCGCCAGACCCCGACCGGACACCGCTCGCGGCAACGGACAACGCAACGGTCATCGAGGACCGCAAGCTGTTTGCACTCGGCAACGTGCTGACCAACGACAGCGACCCCGAAGCTCGCATGCTCCAGGTGGCAGACCCGGGCGTGCGCCTCGGCGAATACGGCTTGCTGGCGCTGCTGCCAAACGGCGGCTTCGCCTACGTGCTGAACAATCTGCTGCCTGCGGTGCAGGGTCTCGGGACCGGCGAAGCGCTCGTCGAGCGTTTCGGCTACACGGCCTCCAATGGAAGCGCGCGCAGCGCAAGCGAGCTGATCGTGACCGTGAACGGAACCAATGACGTGCCGCGGCTCGGCCACGCGCTGCCCGACGTCCAGCTCGCCAGGGGAAAGGCATTTGCATGGCAGCTTCCGGCCAACACATTCGGCGACCGTGACCGAAACGACACGCTGAGCTACAGCGCCACGCTGGCGAACGGCAAGCCCCTGCCCGCCTGGCTCGCCTTCGACCCGGGCACGCAAAGCTTCAGCGGCAAGGTGCCGGGTACGCAGGCTGCCGGCATCGACGTGCGCGTGACGGCGAGCGACGGCAACGGTCCAGGCTCGAGCGCCTCGGACGTGTTCCGGATCAGCGTCGGCAGCAAGACCGTCGTGCCGTCGGCGACAGCGAGCAACTCGTCGGCTACGGCTTATGCAGAGGCTGCTGCAGCAGCACAGAACCTCGCAAATCCGAACGCGATGCCGAGCAGGCCGAATCTGCCGGAACAGCGAGCGACACCCGTGCGCGACGACGATCTGCTCGATCGATTCCTGCAAGGCTTCGCCAGGCATGAACCGCCCGCAAATGGTGCCAAAGCAGATGGCGGCAGCTTCACGCCGTGGCAGGATTTTCTGCGCGCAGAGACTTTTGCGAGTACTGCAAGCAGCGAGCAGAACTTCGCCCGCTGCTGGTCGGAACTGACAGAAGCACTGAGCCGACTCGATGCGCAACGCCTGGCGGCCACAGCCTGGAGCAGCCCGAGCCTGGGTGCAGACATCGGCGCTCTTGCAGGCTGGCTGTCTGGCTCGAACCGAAGCGCGTACGGTGGCGTGAATGAGGTATCGCTGCTCGCTGCCGGCGCACAGCTCAGACAATTCACCGGGTTGCGCGAAGGTGTCAGGCAGCTCGCGGGTTGAATGCGGGGACGATGCCTCGTAGGGGCGAGCGGCCGCTCGCCCGTACATCTGCGGGGGCGATGCCTCGTAGGGGCGAGCGGCCGCTCGCCCGTACATGGATGCCGCTCGCTCATGCATGGATGCGGCCGCTCGCCCATGCATCCGGGGGCGACCGCCGGTCGCCCGTACGGGCGAGCGGCTGCTCGCCCATGGATTTGATATGAGGGTGCCACGGATGGTTTCGATGCAATCTCCCACACGGCAGGCGTCGCGTGATTACCTCGCGTTTCATGCCCCGTTGATCCGTCTGCAGCACAGCGCACCGCACCCGCAGAGCCGGCGGGTGCTGTGGGCCCTGCTCGCCCTGCTGGCCTTTCTGTTCGTCTGGGCCTGGTTCGGCCGGCTCGACGTCGTCGCAGTCGCCGACGGCAAGCTGGTTCCGGCCAGCTATCTGAAGATCGTGCAACCCGCCGAAGCCGGCATCGTGCAGCAGATCCTGGTGCACGAAGGAGACACGGTTCGGGCGAACCAGGTCCTGATGCGCATGGACGCGCTGATCACCGAAGCCGAGCTGGAGGCCATCGTCACCGAACATGCGCGCCGGCAACTGCAACTCGCACGTATCGATGCCGAAGTCTACGCGCGGCCGTTCGAGGCACCCGACTCCGCACCGCAGGAACTGGCGCGCGAAACGGCGGCGCAGTACCAGGCCAATCGCGACGCACTGGCCGCCGCGCTGGCGGAAGAGCAGGCGCGCCTGCACAAGACCGAACAGGAGCTTGCGGCCGCACGCCAGCAGAAGCAGCGCCTGCTCACGGTACTGCCCTACTTCGAAGCCCAGGACCAGGCGTGGGCAAGACTGGTCGGCACCGGCTTTGCCGGAGCCCTTGCCGGCGGCGAGAAGCAGCGTGAGCGCATCGAGAAGGAGCAGGATCTGGCCGTGCAGCGACACCTGATCGCTTCCGCAGAAGCAGGCATCGAACAATCGCGCAAGAAACGGCTCCAGATCGAAGCCGATTACCTGCGTCAGTTGCACGCCGAGCGCAGCGAAGCACAAGCGCAGCTCGAGCGCCTGAACAAGGAACTGCAGAAGCAGCAGCACCGGCGCGAACTGCTGGAACTGAGGGCTCCGCAGGACGGCGTGATCAAGGATCTCGCGACCCACACCACAGGCACCGTGGTGCAACCCGGCACCGTGCTCGCGACACTGGTGCCGCGTGAGGAAAGGCTCAAGGTCGAGGCCTGGGTATCAAACGAAGACATCGGCTTCGTACGACCTGGGCAGGCGGTGCAACTCAAGTTCGCGGCCTACCGGTTCCAGAAGTACGGCATGGGGCGCGGTACCGTCGAGCACCTCAGCGCCGATGCCCAGAGCGAAACCGAAGCGCGCGACAAGGGGGTTGCGAACAGCATGGAGAGCTTGCGCTACAAGGCGCTGATCACACTCGACGGTGACGCACTGGAGGCAGACGGACGCCGCCATCCGCTGTCAGTGGGCATGCAGACGACAGCAGAAATCCTGCTCGGCAGCCGCACCGTTGCCGAATACCTGCTGTCACCGTTGCAGAAAGCGTGGCACGAGGCAGCAAGAGAAAGATAAGACCCCGTAGGGGCGACCGGCGGTCGCCCGTACAGAGCCGGCATGGGATCGTGCCCGTAGGGGCGACCGGCGGTCGCCCGTACAGAGCCGGCATGGGATCGTGCCCGTAGGGGCGAGCGGCCGCTCGCCCGTACAGATCGGCCGCTCGCCCGTACAGATCGGCCGCTCGCCCGTACAGATCGGCCGCTCGCCCGTACAGATCGGCCGCTCGCCCCTACGGCAGATCGGTGGAAACGTGCGCCAGCTCGCGCAACCGCCCGTTCAGCCAACCGAAACCGATTCGCTCCTGCTCCAGCCGCAACCGCGGCTGCAGGCGATCGAAGCGGAGCTCGTCGTACACCACGGCCTCGTCCGGCGTCAGACGCATGAGATCGTGACACACCGGGTCGGGCTCTTCGCCCCAGTGCGCACGGTGTTCGAGCAAGGTCTCGCGATCCATCAGCATCGATGCCACGTGCGGGAAGTGACTGCGCAACTGATCCAGAATCGCGAAACCGTGCGTATCGATATCACCCCAGTAGTACAGCGCGCAACGGCGCAACCACTGCGCTTGCGCGAGCGCCTCCCACCCGTAGCCGGCGCCAAACAACACGATCGCGCGTTCGAGCGCAGGAAAAGCCAGGAAATTGGTTTCGTTTTCGGTGATGAACACCCGTTCGACCGGCAAGGCGAGCGCAGCGAAGCTCGTTGCGTCCAGAGTCAGATCGCACCGTCCGCTGCAGCCCGGCAGGACGGGCAGCGTCGGGTCGAGCAGGCGCAAGCGGATCCGCACCGGCTTGTCCAGGAAACCGAAGCGACGCGTGAACTGCGACACCCCGCTCGCCGTGCTGTCGACGGCAGCGGCTGGCAAGGCCAGATCCAGCAGCTCGCCAAGCACACCCCGATGTGCTTCGATGAACTTGCTGTCGACGCCGGGTGCATCGAGCTGGCGCAGATACACACCCGGGCGCGGATGTGCCTGCAGCCACGCGACGACCGCCAGCAGGCGGTCCCAGCGATCGTACAGTTCGAGCGCCTGCAGTGAACGCCTGGACAGCCACGCGAGCAGCGCCGGCTGCGCGCTCGCCGTCTGCTGCCACAGTTGCCCGAAGCGCTCCACCTGACGCGTCTTCCCGATCCAGGCAACGGCATCCGCGAGCACGTCGACCCACACCGAGGCGGGCAGTCGCTGCCTGCCTTGCACCCGATGGTTCCATTCACGCCATTCGATTCGCACGTACGGTGTGGCGGCAATCACCTGCACCCAGTCGCGTACCGCCTCGAAACGGTGTGCGAGATCGGCGGCACCCGGGGACTTCAGGTTGAGCCGCAGCGGCCAGGCAACACCATCCGACACCGCCGCGCGCAGCAGTTCGCCGCGGTCCCACAGGCGCTGGACCTGCGCCCGCAGATCGGCCGGCGTTGTCCAGCTCATGAGGCAGCGACTTTTTCTGCCGACTTCTGCACCCGATATTCCTCTATCGTCAGGCAGCGCAGCCGCGAATCACTGCCACCCTCGTTGTGCACGAAGCCCACGCTCGAGACGAAGGGCTCGATGATGTGGATCTTCTGCAGCGGCGTGACGATCAGCAGTTGCAGGTTGAGCTGCTGGAACAGACGCAGACCGTATTGCGCCGACTCGTCCGAGCCGCGCCCGAACGCCTCGTCGATCACCACGAAGCGGAACGAACGCGAACGCACCGCGCCCCACTCCAGCCCGAACTGGTAGGCGAGGCTCGCAGCCAGCACGGTGTAGGCGAGTTTCTCCTTCTGCCCGCCCGACTTGCCACCGGAGTCCGAATAGTGCTCGTGCTCGCCACCATCGGCGCGCCAGCGTTCGCTGGCCGAGAACAGGAACCAGTTGCGCACGTCGGTGACCTTGGTGCTCCAGCGACGATCCACGTCTGCAAGACCCTCGCGACCACGGAAACGGTCGATGATCGCCTTGACCTGCAGGAACTTCGCCTCCGAGTACTGCTCGTCGTACGACGCTGTTGTCGCTCCATCGATACAGGCACGCAAATCCTGCCGGAAATCGCGGATCTCCGCGTCCGGACTCGGCTGGACAACCAACTTGATGTAACGGTCGCGGTTGTAGTCGATCGACCGCAACGACTGGTTGATGAAGTCGACCCGCTCCCTGTACTTCCCGCGTTCGCGATCGAGTTGACCGTTGAAGTTGGCGATCTCTCGGATGGTGTTAACTTTAAGCAACTCCTTGAAACGCGCCTCGAAACGCGGCAGATCGTCGCCCTGCAGGCCGGTGAGCAGGCGTTCGTACTCGCCGAGCGCCGCCAGGCTGACGTCCATCTCGACGGTTTCGAGCTTGAACTCTTCCTTGAAACCACGCATCGCGTTGACGATACGCTCAGTCAGCCGGGCAAGGCGCCTGTCCTCGGCGTCGATGCGATCCTGCAGCCACTTGCGCAGCTCCTGCTCGCGGTTGTCGCACGACTCGACCGAGAGCTGGTGCTCGCCGAGTGCCTCGCTGCGCCAGCCGTCCAGCCGTTCGATCTGCGCATCGGGCAGCGGCGCTGCGTCCCACGCCATCCGCGCCTGATCGCGCAGCTCCTGTGCCGCCTCGCGTCGGCTCCTGATTTCACCGCGCTTGCCGAGCGCCTCCGCGCGCTTCGCCTCGATCTCGTTCAGACGCAGTTGCACCGCCTGCAACTGCGATCCCAGCTCCTGCAGCACGTTCGATGCCGCCTGCAGTCGAGCGTGTTCATCGGCAAGCACGGCAATCTCGCGCGCAGGGCTCATCCAGTCGATATCCGCAAAGCGCGTGAACTCCTCCAGCCGGGCGAGCGTCTCCAGCCGACCCTGCAGATCCTTGCGCGCCTGCTGGATTTCGCCGATGCGCTGCCCGAGCGTTGCCAACTGCCGCTCCAGCCGCTCGCGCTGGTCACGCAGCGTGCGCAGCTTGTCGACGTTGCTCCAGCCGAGCACGTAGCGGCTGCGATCGTCGATGCGGCTGCGGTCGTCCTTTTCATGGCGTCCGCTGGGGTCCTTGATCTGCCCGGCGCGCGTGATCGCACGTGCCTCGCGGCGGAACTGCTCGCCGCTGTCGCTGCACGCGACGTCGAAGCGGTTGCGCAACTCCTGTTCCAGCCACTCGTAATGCGGCGAGTCCGGCTTGATGAGCAGTTTCCTGACCAGCGACTGCGGATGCAGCACAGCCCCCGGTGCGAGCTTCCTCTGGCGCACGTGGAAGTACACCAGCCGCGCACCCAGATGCTGGCGGTCAACCCAGTCCGCGACCGTCCTGTAGAGCGCGTCCGGAATCAGCAACGCCAGACCGAAGCTGCGCAGCAGCCGCTCGGCGGCGCCCTCCCACTCACGCTCGTCCTCGCGTACCTGGATCAGCTCACCCGCAAACGGCAGTTCTTCCTCGTCGATCGCCAGCGCGGTACACAGCGCTTCACGAATGCGGACCTGTGCCGTGTCGATATTGCTCTTGCGCCGCTGCAGGCTCTCGATCTCAGCGGTCAGATCGGCGTGCTGCTCGCGCCCCTTGCGAAACGCAAAGTCCTCTTCGCGTTCGCGGTTGTCCAGATCGGCGATGCGTTCGCGCAAACCATCGGCGCGCGTGGCGATGCCCTGCGACTGGGTGAAGAAGGCCGATTCGTCAGCCGGTGGCGTCTCGTCGATACGGGCAAGCAAGGCGCTGTGACGATCGGCCTTTTGCTGGCGCTGGGTCTTCTCGTGTTCCAGGCGGCGGATATCGGCTGCCAATTGCTCCAGACGATCACCGCCGTTGTCACGCAACGCACGCTCCAGTCGGGACACTTCGGTGCGCTGCGCATCCCGCTCGTTGTCCAGGCGTTCGATGCGTGCATCGACTCTTGTCGCCTCCTCGTGCAGCAGTTCCAGACGCCGGTCCAGCAGTTCACCCTTCAGGCGGGCGAAGTACGCGCGCAGCGCATCACGCCCTTCGCGCCAGCCCCGGATCGCCGTGACCAGCGCCGCGTGACGCCTGCCATCGTCGACCAGCGGTCCGAGCAACTCGAGCTGGCGCTTGGCCTTCAGCACCGCCTGGTGCGCACGGTCCAGATCGTCGAAGTGGTGGATCAGCGCCTCGATGCGCTGCCCCGAATCGAAGGGCTCGAGCATGTGGCTGCGCACGAAGTCGGTGAGGTTGCCCACCGATTTCATCGATACCGTCTGGTGGAACAGCTCCAGCGCCTGCTCGTGTTCGATACCGAAGCGTCGCCGAAACCACGCCCCGTACGGCGGAAAGCTGTCGAACAGTTCACAACCACCGGCACGCAGGCGCTTGCGCAGCGCGGCGACGTCGCTGCCGAAGCCGCTGAAGTCGGTGGTGATCGCGAGTTCGCGCTCCACGGCCACGTACAGGCGCGCCGGTTGCGCCTGCGGGTCCTTCAGCCAGAACACCTGCGCCAGCGTCACCGCCTGGTCGTAGCCTTCGTTGCGAAAGACGGCCAGGATCACCGAATAACTGCTCGCATCGCGCAGCGCCACCGGGCGTGCGCTGCCGGTTGCCTCGTTGCGCTCGCTCTTGTAATGGCCGAGCACGTAGGAACGCAGCGAACGCTCGCGCGCATCGGCGCCGGCCGCCTTGTTGTAGGCCACACGCTGCGCCGGAACCAGCAGCGTGGTGACCGCATCGACCAGCGTCGACTTGCCCGAACCGATGTCTCCCGTCAGCAGCCCGTTGCGCCCATCGAGCTCGTAGCGCCACACGCGTTTGTCGAAGGTACCCCAGTTCAGCACCTCGAGTCTGGCCAGCCGAAAGCCGACGCGGGTGTCGTCGCCCACGAAATCCAGCGCCAGCGCCTCATTCATCGCTTGGCTCTCTCCTTGCGGTTCCACCCTGCCCCGCACCGGATGCGGTCGCGAGTGCCGTACGGTAGACCTCGAGCCGGGCGTCGAACTCGGCCAGCCACTGCGCGTCGACAAAGGCCTTCAGGATGCGCCGTACCTCGACGTGTCCACGATCCGTGCTGCCGGTTGCCGGCTTGAGCCGGCGCAGAAAACCCAGATCCACCACCTTCGAGATCGTTGCATCGACCTGATCCACCAGGCGCGCCTCGTTGGTACCGTCAGGCAGGAACACCCGCACCAGCTCGGCGATCTCGTCGCGTGAAAGCACGAGCCGCGTATCGCCACCACCGGCGTCGGATTCGGCCATGCGCTTGCGCAACAGCGCAAGCATCAGGCTCACCGGATACGACAACTGACGCCGAGCGACCAGCCGCGGCAGACGTGGCGCACCAGCCGCTTCGTCCGCCTCCGGGCGGCTCTTCAGGAATGCATGGCCTTCGGCCTCGTCCAGCACCAGGTCGAGCAACAGCACGGCAGCCTGCTCACGCACCCGGGCCTGCAGGCGCAGCAGGCTCGCCCACAGCCGCTCGTCGTCTTCTCGATAAAGCACCCCCTTCAGCAGTTGCACCATGAGCTGTGACAACTCGGGTACGACGGGGAGGCTGTCGGGCAGTGTCTCGATCGCCTCGTCGGTGTCCATCATCTCGTGTATTCCTTTCGTCTCGGCCCGCACGGGGTTTCAGCGCGTGAAGATCACGCGCGGCACGCACGCCTCGCGTACCACCACCTCTTCCTGCGCATCGCGCGATTGCCACCGGATCGGCTCCGTCACGGTTTCATCGACCAGCGCGCGCAGACCATCGACAGCACCGCCACCTTCAGCCCCGGCGTGCGCCAGCTCCAGATACCCCACCAGCTCGGCCAGACCGTGCAGCAGCGGCTCGGTTTCGAGCAGCTCGCGCAGAGTGACCTGTGGCTTGTTGCGCAGCGCACGCTGTACCGAAGCACGCAGCCGCTGCTTGTCGACCACGATCTGGTCGAACAGCCGCGCCGTGTCGATCTCCTCCTCACCGGCGAGGACCACCAGTTCGGCCAGGCGCGGCTTCACGCTCGGCGTGAACAACGGTCGCTCCAGCGGCAATTCGACCTCGGCACCCATCGCATCGATGCCCATCACCCCGGGCGGAGGTGACGATTCACGCAGTGCCAGCGCCTTGCTCTCGATGCCATGCAACAGATCGAGGATGCGCCGGTTCTCCAGAAAGGCACGATCGTCCAGGAAACGGCGCAACTGCTGTGAAAGCTGCGCGACGGTGCGCTGCGTGTGTTCACCTGCCTCCATCCAGTCGTGATGCACCCGGCGGATGCGCGGCTCGGGTTTCAGCAGCGCCACCGCGGGCAGTGCGAGTATCTGGTCCAGCCGATCGGAGAGTTCCTCCTGGCGCCGGCTCGACATCAGAAAGTCCCAGAAGGCGCGAAAGCTGCGACCCTGGTCCGAATCGCCGATAGCGTCGCGGTCGCCCATGATCTCGTCGAGCAAGGTGCCCTTGCTACCTTCCCACAGCGCGATCTTTTCGCGCACCTTGCGATCGAGCTGCCTGAAGTTGTGTTCCACTTCGCGAAAATCCGCGAGCAGCTCGCGCGCCAGTTGCTGAAATTGCTGAAAGCGATCCCGCACCGCGGTGTCGTCGAGCAACGGCACCTCACCGGTCTCCACACGCGCGATCTCGGCATCCAGCTCATCACGCTTGCGGTGCAGATCCTCGAGACGTCTGGCCGGATCGACTTCGGTACCGGCACTGATCTGTTCGAGCAGCGCAAACAGCGTCAGCAGGCGCGACTCGGTGCCGACGAACAAGCGCTCCGTCAACGACTGCAACCAGGCGATTGCCTTCTCGGTGGCCGGCGTCAGATCGTACTGCGCCTCGTCGGTGCCGGGCTTGTAGAACTTGCGCAGCCAGCCCTTGTCCGGCGCGCACCAGTCGTTCAGGTAATCCGCGGCAGCTTTCGGGTAGGCATCTGCTCCGAGCTGCTCGCGCAGCGCAAACAGCTCGTCTTCCAGTGCCTCGACCAGATCCGCCTCACTGATCACGCGCATGTTCGGCGCAACGAATACCCGGTACAGGAAACTCGCCACCAGCGGCGCATGCGGCGATGCCAGCAGCCGCCAGGCCGGATGCCTGTCACGCAGACTGGCGAGGGTTGTGTGATCCATGGATGTGGTCTGGCTGCGCCGCTGCGACTCGATCATTCACGGCGACGAATATTGCCAGAAGCCTGCCGCCTGCGCAGCCTCATCGACGGGTGTTCGGGCGAGCGGCGGTGGTGGCGTACGGGCTGAAGGAAGCCGGTGCGCTACCCATGCTGGGCTGAAACGCATGCAGAGGCCGCGTGAGGAATTTTGCAGAACCGACGACGCACGCGGGCAACACCCTGCCCTGTTCGGCGTGGTGCGCGACGATGGCGGCGGAACCGATGATCCTCACGCTCGCGAACCCGACGATCGAGGATTGCGCCCGAAGTGGTCGGGCTCGTGCGCCAACATCCCAGCCCCACGTCCAGGCGCACCTGGAGCGTTACGACGCCGGAGCGCGCTACACCAGCGCCAACATGGGCTTTCAATGTACTATTCATTCATCGACGCAGGGGGCTCCATGACTACGTCGCCTGACAACGCCAATGCAGAATCGGAGCGCGAGCTGCAGCGCTGGCAAAACCGCTTGCTGCGCTTCATGACCGCCAGCCTGATCGTGATGGCAGCGTTTTTCTTCGCCGCCACGCTGTGGCTGTTCGCCGATTTGACCGAACGCGTGCAATACCGCCAGACCGATCTGGTCGCGATCATGAACACGCTGCCCGCGTCCGGGGAAGTTGCCCGCGATCATCGCTATCGTGAATGGTACGTGCGCGCGGTGCTGGAGAAATCGGCGCTGGAACAACGCTTCGCGCTGCAATCGATGATCGTGCAAGGGCGCCTGTGGACGCGTGCGATGGGCTTTCTGACCGGCATGATCCTGTGTTTCAGCGGCTGTGTGTTCGTGCTCGGCAAGCTGCGCGAACCCGTGACGCAGGCGTCCGCGGAAGGCTCCGGCATCAAGGCTTCGCTGACGACCTCCTCGCCCGGCGTATTTCTCGCCTTTACCGGCGCGCTGCTGATCGGCCTGACGCTGTACGTACCGGCCAGTGTCGAAACCAGTGACGCCGCAGTCTATTTGCCGCGCCAGGTCGAAGTAGTGAACCCGGGTGCGCTTGCCCCGCCGCAGAACGTGACACACGATGCACCGGCGATGGTCGAGCCCGCGCCGCCATCTGCCGGCACTGCCCCGCCGCCCGGCAGTGCGATCGATGCGGCCATGCCGCCGCTGCCGGCCAGTGTGATGCGGCAACTGCAGGAACCGCCGGCTGCATCCAGTTCGAGGTGAAACCCATGTTGCGCGCTGTTGCCGGCCTGCTGCTTTTATTGACCGGCGCGGCATCGCTCGCGCAGGTCGATCCACACCCCGATTACGTGAACGGCTACTGCGCGTGGACAGCGCAGCACTGGAGCGCTGCCAGCGAAAGTTTGTCGCGCTACTGGAATGCCGTGCCGTTCGGCCGCACCTACGATGTCGCGTACTGGCTGGGCACCAGCTGGTGTCGGCAGAGCGGAGCGGAATTGCCTGGCGCAGATCTGCTCGACTGGTCGTATCACTTTCACAGCATGCCTGAAGCCACGCGCATGAAGTTTCGCCAGGAGCGCGATCTGTGCCTGCACTGGCTCAATGCCGCCACCAGCCAGCGTAGCGCGCCGACCATCGTGCTTGCCGGCGCCTGGACCAGCGCCACCGCGCGCGCCAGCGGCAAAACGTTTTACCTGGGCAATCAGGACAAGGGTGGCCTGACGGCGTACCCCGTGCGAGTCAAGCACAAGCTCGATGACGCGGTATTTGCCGCGCGACTGGTCGAGGTCGGGAACCCCGATGCCATCGCGCAGGCACTGCTGACGCGGGCGCCACAATTCAAGGTGCATGTCGGTCGGCAGTTCGCCATTGCCAGCGCAGTGCACGACGATGCCCAGCTCAAGCGCATCGCCGAACAGCTCGATCGGTTCGCGGTCTTTTTGCAGGGTGAATTTGCGCTTCCGGCGCCTGGGCATTACATAACGATTTACCTGTTTCCCGACATCCCGCAATTGCGGGTGTGGGCCGACAGGCTGCACGGCCTCGATGCCAGTCCGATGACGCTGGGGTATTCGTTGCAGAACGATTTGTCGGTGCTGGCGATGGTGCCGTCGACACAGGTCGGCACGATTCTGCACGAGCTGTTTCATCTGCTGCTGCGCGGTGCGTATGGTGATGCGCCGCAGTGGCTGGACGAAGGCATGGCCAGCCTCTATGAAACCTCGACGTTTTCCGGTGGCCGTTACCACGGTGCGCCCAACTGGCGCTCGCCTGTGTTTGCCGA
The DNA here is from genome assembly GCA_024234165.1 of Pseudomonadales bacterium. Classification (NCBI taxonomy): domain Bacteria; kingdom Pseudomonadati; phylum Pseudomonadota; class Gammaproteobacteria; order Pseudomonadales; species Pseudomonadales bacterium. Next base: position 81,397 of record JACKOP010000001.1, on the reverse strand, counting down.
GTTCTCGCATGTGTTCCCGCGCATGGCGCTGCACGACGTGATCACCTCGCCATGGTTTTCGGATGAACCCTCGCTGGCCGCGTGGCCCGGCGAGCGCCGGCTCGGCCCCGACGAGCAGGCCTACATGCTGGCGTATGCGCGTATGTTCATGCTGTACCTGCAGGAGGCCGGCATGTTGACAAGGGTGTTGCAGACTTATCAGCAGCGACAGACGCCGGCACAATTCACGCCCGCGCCTGCGCAGTCCGTTGCCTTGCTTGAGAAGGCGCTCGGCAAACCCTTGCCCGAGATCGAGCAGGCTTTTCGCACCTGGGCGCCGAAAGCATCGAAGCCCGATACGCGCCTTGATGCGCAACCGGCGAATGCACCGGCACCAGCCAATGCGATCGATCGTTGAACGCAAAACGCGTTCGTCTACCAGTGCGAATGGTGGCTCTGGTGAATTCCGAGTGGGTAACCGGCATGGTTCGGGATGGATTTTGGCCATTCCATTCCGAGGTGGCCATGATGACGGGAAAGATATTCGAGGCGGCACAGGAGATCAGTGCGCCGTGGCGGGAAAGCGATACGCGCCGACGCGTGTAATCGAAGCTCTGCATGTAGCGGTTCCACAGCACCACGTTCGCGAAGCGGCACGGTGGCAACTCGCCCTCGATCAGCAATGCCTCGTCGGGCATCAGCACAAACGGCGCGGCGCAGTAGTGCGCGTGCAGGTTGCCATAGCCGGTCTCGCTGCTCCAGCGCTGCGGGCGGAGGGAGGGCTGCGGCGCGTCAGAGTGGTTCGTTGGCTGCGTCGACGTCGGCGCCACCGTTCAGATGGGCGATCAGGCAATCGAGATCGCCGTCCAGTCGCGACAGCGTGTCCGCGGGCAACCGGGACAGTGCATCGAGCAGCAGTCCGCGCAACGGTTGCGGTGCATTCGCGAGCACGGACTTTCCCTCTGTCGTCACGCGCACCCGGACCGCACGCCGGTCGTCCTCGCAGCGCAGGCGTTCCACCAGTCCGCGTTGAACGAGTCTCTCGATCAGGTTGCTGGCAGTCGAGACGTGTATCGACAGTGCCCTGCTCAGCGCCGACACCGTGATCCCCGGCGTCTCCACGATCGCAGCCAACATCCAGACCTGTGCGCCGGCGATGCCACAGGCGCGTTCCAGATCCCGCGTGTGACGACGCACCGCACCGACCACGATGCGGAACTTCTTCAAGACATCCATCGGGTGGCTTCTTTCAGGCGAGGCAGTCTGGGTGTCGGTCGGCATTGCTCATCGGTGCTCGGGTTATCCACCGCATTGTGGCGGGCAGGCGCGCCCGTGTCATGGGTGCGACAGCCGTAGTATCACCATGTTATATTTCACAAAACGTTTTTATACAAAACAAATGCGGAGGCGATGATGTGGAATCGAACCCCGCCGCTCGATGGTGCTGGCGTGTCGCCGATCGACGAAAGCCGATCGACCGGCGACGCACGACCGACGTGGTTGCTGTTCGGCGAACTTCTGAGTGACTGTTTTCCCGATCGCGAGATTGCCGGCGGCGCGCCCTTCAACGTCGCGGCGCATCTTGCTGCGCTCCGGGATGAGCAAGACGGCCAGCCGCTGCTGGTGAGTCGCGTCGGCCACGACGCACGCGGTGAATTCCTTCTGCGACGGTTGCGTGAACTCGGCCTGGGTACCGAGGCCATCCAGTTCGATGGTTGCCATGCGAGTGGGCATGCGGAAATCCGCCCGGAAGCCGGTGGGCATCGTTTCGTGATCGATCCGGAGCAGGCATGGGACTACATTGCCCCGGCTCCGGTCTTGCGTGTCCTGGATGGCCGGCAGCCTGCGTGGATCTACTTCGGGACCCTCGCGCAACGTGGCGTTTCCCGCGCAACGCTGCGCTCGCTGTTCGGTGCGAACGTCACCCCGGGCTTTCTCGACGTCAATCTGCGCGAGGAAGCAATTTCACACGACGTGCTCGAGTGGTCGCTCGGCCATGCTCAGGTGCTGAAGCTCAACGAAGACGAACTGCACCGTATTGCCGCCCTGACTGGAACCGGTACGGGTGATCCGCGTGCCGTTGCGCTGCGGCTGATCGAGCGCTTCGGCATAGGTCGCGTGATCGTGACGCGGGGCGAGCATGGCGCGTGGACCGTGGACGGCAACGCAAGCCTCGTCGCCACGGAGGCCGAGGCGACGCCGGAGGATTTCCGGGACAGCGTCGGTGCGGGTGATGCCTTTGCGGCCGTGTGTCTGCTCGGTTTGGTGCGCGGGTGGCCGGTGGAGCTTTGGCTACGGCGTGCGAACCGCTTCGCGCGCGGGATCTGCCGCATCCGGGGCGCCGTGCCTGACCGTCCTGAGTTCTACGAAGGGTTTCGGCGTGAATTCTGCGAACCCGTGGAGCACATCGCATGAGCTCCCTCTACATCATGATGATCAGCGTGCACGGGCTGGTGCGTGGCACGAAACCGGAGCTTGGGCGGGACGCCGATACAGGCGGCCAGGTTCTGTACGTGCTCGAGCTGGCGCGGGCACTCGCCAGGAATCCGGCGGTGGATCGCGTCGATCTGGTGACGCGCCGCATCGAGGATCAGGCGATCGGTGCCGATTACGCGCGTGAACGGGAATCGCTCGGCCCCGGTGCGTGGTTGCTGCGCCTGCCTTGCGGCCCGGCACGGTATCTGCGCAAGGAAGGCCTGTGGAATCACCTCGATTCACTGGTGGATCGCATCGCCGCGCACATCAGGCGCGAGGGGCGCATCCCGGACGTGATCCACTCGCACTACGCCGATGCCGGCTACGTGGGGCTGCAGCTCTCGCAACTGCTCGGTGTGCCGCTGGTGCATACCGGCCATTCGCTGGGGCGTTGCAAGCGCCGACGTCTGCTCGACCTGGGACGCAAGCCGCAGGCCCTCGAACGCCAGTTCAACTTCGCGCGTCGCATCGGTGCCGAGGAGGAAGTGCTCGCCCATGCGAGCATGGTGGTCACCAGCACGCACCAGGAATGCGATGAGCAGTACGCGCAGTACCACAGCTTCCAGCGTGCCCACGCCGTGGTCATTGCACCGGGCACCGACACCTCGCGCTTCCGGCCGGCAGGCCGTGTGCCCGTACCCGATCACGTCGTGGCGATGATCGATCGCTTCCTCGTACAGCCGCGCAAACCGCTGATCCTCGCGATCAGCAGGCCGGAGATGCGCAAGAACCTGGTCCGGCTGGTGACGGCATACGCCAGTTCACCGCGCCTGCGCTCGATGAGCAATCTGGCCATCGTTGCCGGACAGCGTGACGATATACGCACGCTGGAATCCGATCAGGCTGCCGTGCTGACCGACCTGCTGCTCGAGGTCGATCGCCATGACATCTGGGGCCAGGTCGCCTTGCCGAAGCAGCACGCATCCGACGATGTACCGGAGCTGTATCGGCTGGCGGCATCCCGTCGAGGGGTATTCGTCAACGCCGCGCTCACCGAGCCGTTCGGGTTGACGCTGATCGAGGCGGCGGCGAGCGGTCTGCCGGTGGTGGCGACCGCCGATGGCGGTCCCCGTGACATCATCGCAAGCTGTGACAACGGCGTGCTGGTCGACCCGCTGGACGCCACCTCCATCGCACGGGGACTCGAGGACGTGGTGTTCGACCTGCCGGGTTGGCCACGGCGCGCGCGGCGGGGCATCGCGGGCGTGGCGCGTCACTTCACGTGGGACGCGCACGTCACGAAGTACCTGAAGAGCGTGCAGCGGATCCTGAAGCGGACACGCAAGCAGGTGCGACGCGAACAGGCGAGTCGCCTGCTGCCCGCAGCCCGCCCCTTTGCCCTGTGCCGGCGCACGCTGATCAGCGATATCGACAACACCTTGCTTGGCGATCGCCAGGAACTGGATGTCCTGCTGCAACTCTTGCGTCGCGACGGCGGCACCCTGGGCTTCGGGGTCGCGACCGGCCGTCCGCTGGAGAGCACCGTGCGAATCCTCAGGCAGTGGCGCGTACCACTGCCCGAGTTGCTGATCACTTCCGTGGGCAGCGAGATCCACTACGGACGCGAGCTGCAGCCCGATACGGGGTGGCGCAACCACATCCGCCACCTGTGGCGCCGTGATGCGTTGCGCGAGCTGCTCGATGCGGTGCCCTGGCTGCAGCCGCAGGCACCTGAAAACCAGCGCGAGTTCAAGCTCAGTTACGACGTCGATGCGAGCGAGGTGCCTGTCATGCGCGAACTGCGCGAACTGCTGCGGGAGCAGCGCTTGCACGCGAATCTGGTGTATTCGCACGACCAATTCCTCGACGTGCTGCCCATGCGTGCCAGCAAGGGACGGGCGGTGCGCTATCTGGCCTACAAATGGGGGATGGCGCTGCGCGACTTCCTGGTGGCGGGCGATTCCGGCAACGACGAGGAGATGCTGCTCGGTGACACGATGGGCGTCGTCGTGGGCAACCACAGTCCCGAACTGGAGCGGCTGCGCGGATTGGAGCAGATCTACTTCGCGAGTGCGGGTTACGCCGGCGGCATCGTCGAGGGCATGGCGCATTACGGTTTCATCGATCCGCTCGATGCGGAGGGGGCGGCATGATCAAAAGTTTCCGCGACTGGGCGGCCGGGCATTGCGATGCCGTGCAGTGTTTCGTGCGCGAATGCTTCGCCGACGGCCGGCCATTGCTGCTGCAGAGCGATCTGCGCGCAATCTTCGGATCCGTGGTCGAGCGACTCGACGATGGCCTTTCCGGTTCGATATTCGAGGACATCGTGCGCCTGCTGCAGGAGGGGGTGCTGCGATCACCGTGGACGTGCCTGGCGCTGCGCGAGCGGCCCGGTCAGTGGCGCTACCTGCGTTTCCATATCGACAGCCCGGTTCCGGAGGAAATCGATGTGGCGCAGTTCCTGCGCTTCAAGGAGGGCCTGGTGTGTCCGGATGGCGCCGAGCGGCCAGCGCTGGAAGTGGACTTCGCACCGTTCAACCGCGAGTTCCCGCGGATGCGCGAGACGCGCTCGATCGGACAGGGGGTTTACTTCCTGAACCGTCATCTGGCAGGCGTGATGTTCCAGCGCGCCGCCGACGGGAATCGGCGCCTGCTGGAGTTCCTGCGCGTGCACGCGCTGGAGGGCCGGCAGTTGATGATCTACGAACACATCCACGATGTTCAGGCGCTGCGCGAGGCGCTGCGTGTGGCGCAAACGCTGCTCGAACGCCACGCACCCTCGGCCGCGTGGGAGGAGCTCGCCGAGCCGCTCGGTCGGCTCGGTTTCGCGCCGGGCTGGGGGGCGACCGGGGCCCGTATGGCCGAGTCGATGAGCCTGTTGAGCGACATTCTGGAGGCCCCCTCGGCGCAGCTGCTGGAAGCCTTCCTCGAACGCATTCCGATGATCTCGCGACTGCTGATCCTGTCGCCGCACGGCTACTTCGCGCAATCCGGGGTGCTCGGACGGCCCGACACCGGTGGGCAGGTGGTCTATATCCTGGACCAGGTGCGCGCACTCGAGCAGGAGATGCGCGACCGCCTGGCCGAGCAGGGCGTTGCGGTGGAGCCGCAGATCCTGGTCGTCACGCGACTGATTCCCGAAGCAGCGGACACGACCTGTGCGGAGGCGTTCGAGCCGATCCACGATTGCCACGGTGCGGCGATCGTGCGGGTACCGTTCCGGCATTCCGACGGTAGCGTGGTGCGTGACTGGGTTTCGCGCTTCGAGATCTGGCCCTTCCTCGAGGACTTCACCCAGGAGGTGGAACGCGAAGCGCTGGCCCGTTTCGGCGGGCGGCCGGACCTGATCGTCGGCAACTACTCTGACGGCAACCTGGTCGCCTCGCTGCTGTCCCAGCGGCTCGGCGTCACGCAATGCAACATCGCGCACGCGCTCGAGCAGACCAAGTACCTGCACTCGGCGCTGTACTGGCGCGAAAACGACGCGCAGTACCACTTCGCGACGCAGTACACGGCCGACCTGATCGCGATGAACAGTGCGGATTTCATCATCACCAGTACCTTTCAGGAGATCGCCGGCACCGCCGAAACGGTTGGCCAGTACGAGAGCTACGCTGCATTCACGATGCCGGGCCTCTATCGCGTGGTCAGCGGTATCGATCCCTTCGACCCGAAGTTCAACATCGTCTCGCCCGGGGCCGACGAACGGGTCTATTTCCCCTATACCGATGCCGCGCGTCGCCTGCGCTCGTTGCAGCCGGCAATTGCGCACCTGCTGCAGGACGCCGACCCGGGAATCCCCTGGCGAGGCCGGTTTGTCGATCCTGACAAGCCGCTGGTGTTCAGCATGGCACGCATGGACCGGATCAAGAACCTCACGGGGTTGGCCCGGTGGTTCGGAGAGAACGAGTCGCTGCGCGAGGCGGCCAACCTGCTGCTGATCGGCGGCCACGTCGATGCCGCAGAATCCGATGACGCGGAGGAGCGTGAGCAGATTCGGTTGATGCACGAATTGATCGACAGCCACCGATTGGACGGACAGGTGCGCTGGCTGGGCGGACGGCTCGACAAGGCGTTGACCGGCGAGCTCTATCGCTGCGTGGCCGACGGTCGCGGCGTGTTCGTGCAGCCGGCATTGTTCGAGGCATTCGGGTTGACCGTGATCGAGGCGATGGCCTCCGGACTGCCGGTGTTCGCAACCCGCCACGGCGGCCCGCTGGAGATCATTCGTGACGGGGTGTCGGGTTTCCATATCGATCCCAACGACGGCGCGGACGCGGCGCGGCGCATCACCGGATTCCTGCGGCGCTGCGTTCGCGAGCCCGAGGAGTGGGAACGGATTTCGCGCGGCGCGCTGGCGCGCGTCGGTGAGCGTTACACATGGCGCCGTTATGCGCAGCGCATGATGAGCCTGGCGCGGATCTACGGTTTCTGGAAGTTCGTCAGCGAACTGGAGCGCGGGGAAACCGCGCGTTATCTGCAGATGTTCCACCATCTGCAATTCCGTCCGCTGGTCGCGTCGATACAGGGAGGTATGCATGGCTAGGACGGCGGCCACGGCATTCCCTGGAAGGGCAACCACAGTTCGTGGTTGGCACAGAAGGAAGCACACCTGGCCCGGGAAGCCAAGGCCAAGAGCGGTGCGATACCGCGCCCGCATGCATATGTCTCCTGCTCACTTCGTCCCGACTCGCTGCAGTGCCGATAGCGTCTCCTCGGTCACTTCGCCAACGGCAAGTCCGTGCTGCTGCTGGTAGCTCTTCAGTGCCGATACGGTCCGCGGACCCATTATCCCGTCGACAACTCCGGGATCGTAACCCGCATCACGCAGTGATTGCTGCATGAGACGGACCTGCGCGGCCGTTGGTATCAGCCTGGTTGCAGATCCTGCGGTCTCTTGCTCTTGAATCGGTGCGGAAAGCGTTGCATCGGCTGTCTTGGCTGTTGATTTGTCAATTGCCTCGACTTCGCCGACCGATTCGTCAGCAGCCTCAGAAGCCGTTGCATCATCGGGTGGCGCAAGGTCCTGCGCTGCTCCCTCATCTGGCGGCATCGACAAAAGAGGTTCCTCCCGGTCGTCCGCACCCGATACCGAAGGTTCGGTTGCCGATCGAGTGACGGGAGGTGCCGCTGGTTGGATCACTTCGTGTTTCGCTGTTGATGCATCATCACTGCAGCCTTCGATAAAAGCCGCAGCACACAACACGATCAACAGTCTCGTCGCATGTCCGGTGATGTTCATGTCTTGCACTCCTGCATCCTGTGATGCACGAAGAGGACACATCGTCAGCAATCAACCGGCTACCTCTCCTGCACCAACATGTACGTCCTGCAATTGTTTAGGTAAGGAATGGAGTTCGAAGTTCAGTAGCAAAGCGCGCCGGACAAACCGGGCTGCTCGCGCGCGCCGGGCAGCCGCCGGCGCTCTCCTGCTCCGCCACGTCGTGATCGATCTGCTGCAAAAACCGCCAGAAGCTGGCATCGCGTAACAGGGCATGGCACATTGGACCGGTCTCGCATTCTTGGTCGAACACGAGACAACCCCCTCGGAGGGCTTCTTGCAAGCTCTTCGAGGGGGCCTTGCTTCCGTCCATCACCAACCGTGACAAAAAAACGGCCAAAAGGCCCTCAGATAGTTTGGTAAGGCTCACAGCACATCGGACGCCACGGGCGAGCGCGGCTCGCCCCTACAGATTCGATCATGGCATCGGGCCCGTAGGGGCGACCGGCGGTCGCCCACTCCGCAAATCCCTTCGGAATCAGGGAAGGATTCAATCCGCCGCCCGGAAAGACCTCGCGGCGAAAAAAGCGTCTTAATCCCTTCGGAATCAGGGAAGGATTCAATCCTAAAGCCGTATCGTGGATAGACGCGCGCATCTGGTCTTAATCCCTTCGGAATCAGGGAAGGATTCAATCCACGAGTGGCTGGAAGTAACTGGGACAGAGTTCCGTCTTAATCCCTTCGGAATCAGGGAAGGATTCAATCATGGGGAGCTACAATTCAAAACAGAGGGCGGTCTTAATCCCTTCGGAATCAGGGAAGGATTCAATCGCAGCCTGCCTGCCGACGCTGAACAGCGAATCGGTCTTAATCCCTTCGGAATCAGGGAAGGATTCAATCCCAGATAGCGCGCGCAAGTTAGCGCGCATGGCGTCTTAATCCCTTCGGAATCAGGGAAGGATTCAATCGATGTGCGGCTGGCACATTACGCGCTGGAGGCTGGCGTCTTAATCCCTTCGGAATCAGGGAAGGATTCAATCTGTTCGCTCGCGGCATACCACGATTACGTCGTGCGGTCTTAATCCCTTCGGAATCAGGGAAGGATTCAATCGCTGGTAACAGCAAAGCATATGCTCGAACCCATAGGTCTTAATCCCTTCGGAATCAGGGAAGGATTCAATCATCCCCGGCTGATAGAATATATCACCGGGACACAGTCTTAATCCCTTCGGAATCAGGGAAGGATTCAATCTCCAAAGCATATGATTGCCCCGCTAGGGGCGATCAGTCTTAATCCCTTCGGAATCAGGGAAGGATTCAATCAGGAGGCAGCCAGAATCCAGCCCTATGGCGAGGAGTCTTAATCCCTTCGGAATCAGGGAAGGATTCAATCACACGAAACCGGTGGGGGAGGCACAACATAGTGGTCTTAATCCCTTCGGAATCAGGGAAGGATTCAATCTGAGCACTACAGACAAACTGGATTGGTTTATGTCTTAATCCCTTCGGAATCAGGGAAGGATTCAATCGCCTGCCGATGCGGAACAACGCGTTCCGGGGTCGGTCTTAATCCCTTCGGAATCAGGGAAGGATTCAATCCCAATATTCGCAAGAGTCAACAATGAGGGCAGTCTTAATCCCTTCGGAATCAGGGAAGGATTCAATCCGAGCAGAAGATCCGCCAATGGCAAAATCTGTAGTCTTAATCCCTTCGGAATCAGGGAAGGATTCAATCAGGCCGCTTTTGTGAATTATTACCAAGTCAAGCAATGTCTTAATCCCTTCGGAATCAGGGAAGGATTCAATCCGGATGGGGTTGTAAACCTCGAAGGCGACGCTCTCGTCTTAATCCCTTCGGAATCAGGGAAGGATTCAATCCTGAGCAACTGGATGATCAAGGCGCTGCCTGCCGTCTTAATCCCTTCGGAATCAGGGAAGGATTCAATCGGTCAAGCTAGTACCGGAACTCGACCCACTCGACGTCTTAATCCCTTCGGAATCAGGGAAGGATTCAATCCATGTCCATGGCGCAAGCCCAGGCAGAAATAAACCGTCTTAATCCCTTCGGAATCAGGGAAGGATTCAATCGCGATGGCGCCGTCTTCGGGCCAGGAGAAATGAAAGTCTTAATCCCTTCGGAATCAGGGAAGGATTCAATCTTGCTGCCGCGTGGTATAATTCGCCGTATGCGGGGTCTTAATCCCTTCGGAATCAGGGAAGGATTCAATCGATTCCGCGTTCGCGGAGGTCACCCTGCGGCGCGGTCTTAATCCCTTCGGAATCAGGGAAGGATTCAATCCAGGTTTTTTTTGAAGCAGTTTGCGACAGACGTGCCGTCTTAATCCCTTCGGAATCAGGGAAGGATTCAATCCGCTCTATAAAACTCCTCCTTCGAGATCAATGCGTTACAGAGCCCCATAACGAAAAGTCGATCTCGTGGAAAGTTGCTCATTTTTTAAACAGCTTGACGAAGCGCGATTTCTTTACAACGGCGGACACCTTACAGGTGAAGCCATGTCTATGGCAACCCATTTCGATCATAGTATCCGCAGACAGGGAATTCATTTGCCCTGCCCCATGCCCATCGCGCCGCCACGCGAACCCGTGACGAGCACACCATCCGGGAAGATGCTGCGCCCGATCTGTTGAACAGCCTGGAGCCCGCTGATCCGGTAGACACGCACATCATCTTCGGTCTCATCGATCACCGAATGTATCTGATCCAGCAAGTCATTCAGCCGTGATTCGCTCAACTCAAGATAGAACACCGAATACTGAAGCGCGAGCCCAAACCGTCGGGCACGGCGATAAACGCGAACCAGGCGACGAGGATTCCGGATGTCGTAACAAAGCAGCATCGGTGACTCGCTCATCCTGTTGCCTCATCCTTCCTTCAATCCACCCCGTCACGGTGCAACGCACAGGCAACGGCTGCCTCGTTCAGCCGTTCGAGCATCAGACCCAACCAGTCATCGAGCCCATTGGAACCTATTGCCCGCAGGAATCGCTCGAAAAGTTGCACCTGCTTCGCATTCCCCAAGCGCCCCAGCCAGTCGATGGCTTTGGTGCACAACCAGCGTTGCGAAAGAAGCTCCAGGTCAGTGGCAAGCTGCTGGTACGCAGGCCCGCCTGGGGTAAGCCCGCAACGCAACAGGTGTTCACCAATGCGGGCGAGTAACATCGGTTCCTGATCCTGAACATAAGCCACATAGGCGGAACGCAGACCACTCTTCTCTACCATGATGTCCAGCAGTCGGTCGTGTTCATGGCACTGTGTACTCAGTCTGCCCCCATGTAACCCCGAGGCGCGCAACAGGCGGCGCAAATGATGTTCCCGCCAGGCACGATACGACCGGGCTTCCTGCCCGTTGCCAACCATATCGCCAATCCAGTGCGCCAGTGGCTTTGGACTTGGCAGCGGATTGAACATCTGGGCACGAAGCCTGCCGTTGGTGGCAAACACCGTAATCGGAATGGATTTGCTGGCCAGTTCGACCAGACAATCAAAGGCATGTGTCGGGCATCCCGTGATATCGATCCGCAGCACTTTGTGCAATGGAATGCGCTGCGCACTACGCCCCCGTCCCTTCACGACCAACGAACGCCCGTCGATCCGCATGCTCTCGAGCGCGGCAGCATCAATGACGACGGTGACCGGGTCCATCCTGCTATTCCTCCCGCTGTTCGTTGGCAGGAAGCACGGTGCGAGCCCAGCGAGTTGCGATCTTTCTCATCGACAGCCGCCAACCACGCGCCATTCGGTCCCACTCGGGGTAGTAATTGGCTCGGCCTGCCTTGCCCATCAGGCAGGCAACATCCCGTGTGCCATCATTCGGGTGTGAAAAATGTTCGACCCGCAGCACTTGTCGACGAAAAAGGCCAAGTGCCCAGTAATCCACGTGAGTGCGGAACAGTTCGACCAGATCGCAGGCAAGCGACTCGCGGTTGTAGCTCAGTTCGTGAAAGAAGCCGAGCATCGGATCGAGACCCGCAGCACACAAGGCCCTTACCGCATCAGCGTGCAGAATCACGTAACTCAATGACAGGGTCGCGTTGACGGGGTCGCGGGGTGGGCGTCGATTGCGTCCGCTGAAATTCAGCCCTGTAGGCGTACAACTGGACAAAGCCAGAAAATAGCTGCGTGCGGCAGCACCTTCGATACCACGCAGCGTTGAGATGTCTGTTGCTTGAAGCGCACGAGGTATCGAGTCGCCAATGCGTTCCTGCGCACGCGTAATGACGAAACGCTGCCCCGGGTAATGACGCAACATGCGCCGCAGGGTACGGATCTGGGACAACAATTTCGAACGAACCAGAGCGCGGCTGGCATCGAGACAGAACTCGGCAGTCCCGTTCAAACGATACTGGGCAACCCGGCGCGCTGCGTTGCCGTGACGCCAGGGCATGGTGACTGCACAAAGGTCTATTGCACGCGGATTCAGCAAAAGCAGGGAAACACCCGCACGGGTACAGGCCTGGATTACCGAGCTGGACAGTTGCGCCTTGCTCGCGATCACCACGCGCTCGACATTCTGCAGCGGAAAACTCGCCGGTTTCCGTTCGTCCGGATGTCGAACCAGCAGCACCTGGCCCTCCACATCCAGACTTACGCCACGCCGATCGATGAACAGGCTTTCCATGGTCACTTCCCTCACCCGATATAGACAAAACCGGCATCACGCGCGGGAACCGCCGTTCCCAGACAATGAACGGCTCCACCTGCGCGCAGGGGCACTACCATGAAGCGGTCTTCGTTCAGATCGAGTTCGAATTCAACGCGCAGCAACATACGGCTGCGCTCGGCATCCGTGAGATAGCATTCATACGCAGACTTCTGGCCGCCACAGGCGTAGTCCTTCACGACACGCAAAGTCCGCTGCAACCTTCCGGGATGGCGCACGTCGTAGGCAACCAGAAACAATCTGCGGTGGGTCATGTTCTTGCCCTCACGTCCTCGGGAAAGACCGTACCCGCAAACATGAAGCGTACACGTTTCTCAATATTGGGAAGTTTTCAACGCAAGGACTGGTGTCGTACCAGTGTGCACAATCACGAAATAAAACGAATGGCACCTGCAGGCAAACGCAAACCGTACAGCGGGATTTTTTGTGAACCTGTTCCCACACGAGCGCGCAGAGCCACTTCATAGCGCGTCGCAAGACGTTCGCCAATCGCCTCTACCAGTTTGCCGCGAATGACGGCCAGGATCGGCCGCAGGTAAAGAACGCCAATACCTGCTCGCAACGCCTGCAAGGTGCGTGGGTCCAGTTCCGTATCTTCGAGCATATCGAACAGCGCATCCAGACTGTCATCCGGTTCGCAACCGCACAGGATTTTGACCAGTTCCTCAACGATTGCTCGCGTGAGCTGCATATTGCACTCACCGCCCTCGAAGTCGGCATCATCTTCCTGGCATTCCCGCGCAAAAGCGCTGTAGAAGGCAAGTTCCTTCACCGACAGCGGCACGAGTTCTCCCGCCACATGCAGAGTGCGCTGGTGCAAATTCAGCACCACGGATTCGGGGGCCTGATCCAGGTTGGAACGGCGCACTGCCTCATTGAAACTGGTTTGTTGCGACAGGATATGCGCAGGCAGCGTATCACGCAGACGCACGAACGGTATGTTCGCCAGGGTGAGCGTGGCACGCGAAGCATCGAGGTGCCTACCGCTCCTGGAGCGTATCGCACGCGAATCCGGCGTCGGATAGAAAAACTCCGGCTCTGCTTCGTATTCTTCCTTCACCAGTACATGCGAGAGTCGATCCTGAGGACGACCAAAAAGCGATAGAGCGTAGCCAGCGTAATAGCTCATCGTCTTGCGCCCACCGGCCAGGGAAACGTGCAAGGCGGCACTTTCGTCACCGCTCAGGCGGCGTATCAGTTCCGTGATGCAATCTGCCGCTGCCGCATTTTCTTCGGGGCTACGAATATCATCGAGTTCGCCACCCAGTGGATCACGAATCACTTCGATGTGTGACGCATCGAAACGGATATCTTCAAAGTCGTAATCCCTGCAAAGCTGTGCGAAATGCCCCGCCACCAATAGCGACGCCTCTGCCACCTCGCGCCCCCTGGCCGTGGTGACGATATGCACTTCGTTGACTGCAAAACGCTCTTCGGCAGCGACACGCAGGCAGTACAGGCTTTCCGTTACCACCTGCGGGGTTATGCCGCAGGCGCACAGGAGTATTCGGCGTGGAAATTCACCCTCAATGCGCATCATGTGGATTCCCGTTGAATCCGACACGATGGGTTACAAGTGCTGCAACGCACGGATGTGCGAGCCTGCAGGTTCTGCATTCGGTGGTTCATACCGGCTTTCGACGCCTTCGGCCATCCATTCGTACCGCCCCATGCCGAACGTCGTGTTCTTGCCCAGGTGCAGCCACTGCCCGAGGTAGAGCAGTTTGGCAAACGGTGCGAGGTCGCCGCGCAACACGCACTCGCCGGTCAGTCCACCAAGGTGCATTTCCTGACGTTGGCGCGAAGACCAGCGCTGCCAGTCGGTCCAGTGCAGCGTGTGCTCGACCGTCACTTCATCAGCGGCTCTGCCAATCTGGTGCGGATCTGGCAAGCCATCACTCAACCCGGCGAACTGTCCTGCCCTTTGAATCCGTCTTGCCAGTGTTTCCAGAAGGTCGCGCGCACGAAAACCCGACGGACGAACCGGTTCACCCCGATGCTGCAGTCGCGTCGGGGTGCTGAACACCAGGCTCAGTTCGCTGCTCGCTGGCAACACAGACGGTATCTGCACGCACTGTGAATGATCGAGCACGCGCGCCAGCCCATCTCCATACACGGTCAGATCTCCGTCAACCGGATCCTCGAGTACGACACGCAGCAGCTGCGACTGGCTGCGCTGGCGGCTCACGCCACGTGAGAGCGCACGCTGCCAGGCAAAGATCACCAACGGCAACTGTCCGAGTGCTGCGCCAAAGAGCACCATGTGAAATTGAAAATGCTCACCCGCTTCGACCACTGCACGACCCAGTGGTGGCGGCTCGACGACATAAGGCACCAGCGTCGCATGACGTGGCACGTCAGGCGCCGCGGTCGGCTCGAATACCTGCGTGTAGGGGCAAGTGGCCACCAGTGGACAACCGGTGCACTCACGCTGCCCTGTCATGCAGACGGTACGGCGCAGCGCGTGGCCGAAGACGCCACGCAGCATCGAACCGCTGTAGAACGGCAACCGGTGTTGCGTTTCGGCCACACACTCCAGGCGATAACGTGCGACGGGGAATTCGGTGAGGTTCATTCAAGGGTTCTCAGGCGTTTGCGTGCCTTGTCATTGCGCTTCGGATCGATCCCAAGGTGCGTGTAGAGGGTAACTGCCAGCTCGCGTAGTGCAGAGCGATCCTGTGCATCCCATGCACTGGCATTTTCGATCGTCCTGTTCAGGTCGGACGCAAGCGTGCAGCCCGCACCCAGCCCCTTGCCTTCGCCCGCCTCCATGCGCTGACGCAGTGTTTCGACCGCGCGCCCATTGTCGCTAAGAGATTTCAGCCGCTCTTCTTTCGCTTTTGCCTCAAGTCTGACCTGTTCTTCTCTCTCAATTCGCTCTCGTTCCTTGATTTCAGCTTGTTCGCGGGCAGCCACGGCTTTTGTGTCCAACTCACGCAGCCGGTCGAGCTGCTGATATGCCGGATCTGCCATGCGGCGCAGGAATGCATGCGTCTGTAGCAACCGCGTTCCGGGGCGTTCGACGACAACCCAGCCGAATGGCAACACCCCACTGTTGGCATTCTGGCGCAATGCCGCCAGCCTGACTTCGTTCGTGCGCTCCCGTATCTGATCCGTTGCGCCCTTCTTGCCGCGAATGGTAATTTCTCGGGCACCATTCAGGGTCTTGTCTTCGGCGCCGCTGTGTTTTCCAAGACGCAGCAGAAAAGCCTGTCCGCTCTTGAGAGCACCGCCAAGTTCACCCGCAAGAAGGTTCTGAAGCTCCTTCACCCAATGTATTCCACCGCTCTCGGGTTCGAAATATCCGTGCTCTCCCAGCTCGATGAGTTCCTGGCGCAGCTTCGGCAGGTAATAGGCGTTGCAGCGATCGAAAAAGCCATCGAGATCTTTAGGCAAGTTGAACGGCTTTCCGGTCCTTTCCTTGCGGCGTGAATCGTTCTCTGCAAGCTCGCGGTCGTGCAGACTCACCGTCAATTCGAAACATCGGCTGCGCCACGGTGCAACACATTCGAGGAAGGTGTTGATCGTCGCAGCGCTGCGGCCTGCGACCGGCTTGCGTTTCACGCTGACCGCCACCCGAATTTCTGCCGATAACAGGTCATCAGCGTGTGCATAGTAAGCATCAGAGAGTTTCAGCAAACGAAAGGGATCTTCGTTGACCTCCCGGAAATCGAGTAATTTCTTCTGTAACTTGTCGAAACGCTCAACTGGACGAAGCTCGCGTGATGGGGGCGGCGCCTTGTGCCCAGCATTGAGCGCGTCGAGCACGGCGGTACGAATGGCACCTTTGACGGCGCAGCCAGCAAGCAACACGCGCTGGTCGATGGGATTGCGGGCGGTACGCTGTATTGCCAGGCGGTTTATCACCGACTTGCCGTCCTGTTCGCGCTGCGCCACCTGCCCCACGCGAGTGTTGTAGTGTTGAAAGATCGCCTGCGGTACCACAACACGATGCGTTGCGTAGGGAATCAGACGCGCCTTTTCCCGCTCGATTCGAGCCTGTATCCGGCGAAGACCGTCATCACCACCGTCCATTGCGGCCTTGGCGAGTTCGGCCATCGCCTGCTTTCCAAGCACAGCCGGTAAACGTAGCTCGGGAATTGCGTACAGATAATTCTCATCCATCACATACGCCGTTGGCAGATAGTCCTCTCCACAACCGAGGTGCAATGGCCCCAGGGTCGAAACATTCAAAGTTTCATTTGTCATCCAGGAAGTTGTCATGCCGCCTCCTGCTCCCCGAGCTGAACCGGAAACACCGGGGCATAACCCTGCTGCACCGTAGCCGGCAGATTATGCGAAACCCCGCCCAGGCCACGCCCGATCCACAACGGCAGCGAACCGTCAGCGGGAGTCATGATTGCTGCCGTATCTGCGAGCAGCACCGGGTTCTTGAACGCATTGCCATGCACACCCACATCACCGTGCCTGCCGAAGCGAACAAACGTCCGATACCAGCAACGCTCGGTGTTCCAGTTACCGCCCTGTGGTGCACATGGACCCAATGTCAGCAAGGCGTTGGAAGCGTTGGCACTCGTTGGTGGTTGCCATTTCGTACACTCGAGAACGTCGAAGCGCCCAGCGCCGGTACTGGCTTCCTTTCCGTAACCGATCGTGCCCACATCCACCAGAGCGATCCGTATCTCTTCCATGCCAATACGCGTTTCATCGAGCAACAGGTACACATCGAGCGAAGTCGTTTCGCCATACCAGTGCATCTGCATAGAAAAAGGCGCAAAACCCGCTCCCTTACCGGTGGTCATGGTGAGCCGGTTCAGGCTGTTGTGCTGATGCAATACGCCCTTTCGCTCAAATCCGTTGATCTCGCAGAGCTCCTTATCGGTGCGAGCAGCACTGCCCCATTCGGGCAAGGAATTGACCAACGATTCCAGAGGAACCCAGACCCGCGCCTTGATCTGTTTGCGTTTTTCGAGTTTTTCAAGGTCCAGTCCCAGCTGCGCCAGCGGCACACAAGGACGTGGCAGGAACCCAGCAGGAAACGCGTCAGAAACCACCAGGAAAGGCACGCCGCTGGTATAGCCTGAGTTTCTTGCAAAACTCTTTGCGTTTTTCATTGCGCAACCGCCTGATGTGTCCCACCACATGCGTAGCAGCATTTTGTCGGGATTTTCGAACCCATGAATGTGATCGCAGCGATCGATTTCGACGCATTCGAGCCGTTTTGTCGGGCGCAGTCGATAGCTGCCCGTTCCCGCGTGGGTGGGGAGGAGGACTTTGATGGGATCGGGTGAAGCGTACCTACAAGAGCAGCCGCATCAACTGATCGGCACTGAGCACCAGCACACCGAACATCAAATGGCTCATCACCTTGGCGGCGCCCTGCACGCGCACCTGATTGCCGCCGAACTCGTCCTTGAGCCGCGCGTTGCTGCGCTCGGCGACGGTGCGCTCGTTGTAGCGCACGGCGTCCGCCGGATCGAACGACTCCTTGAGTCCGCCACGTGGATTGTGATCGATCAGCGGTACGTGGTTCAGGCTACGACAGTGCTCGTGCAGATCGAGGCTGCAGTAGGCGGCGTCCATCACATCGTAGAGATTGGTCACGCGCTCGGCGCTGATCAGCGACAACGGGATCGCGGCGCGGCTGTCGTGCATCGAGGCCGCGGACAGCAGCGCCGATATCGGCACCCCACAGTCGGCGGTGTCGAGATGCAGCTTGTAGCCGTTCCAGCTGACCTTGTAGCCCTGCGCATTGGACTTCGTGCCGCGATCACAGGCGGTCGGAATCTCCGCCAGCATCTCAGCCAGGCACTGTCCGCGTTGGCGCTCGATCGGCGAGCGCGTGACCACCGTGCACTTTTCATCACGCCGTGGCCCACCCCGTTTCGTGCACGGTGTATGCCCCGACATCGAATTGGTCGCCGTTGCCGTCGTACCGCGCACCGGTCGCTCGCGCGCCTTGATCGCCGTGCCGTCGCGGCTGATGTGACCGATCAGCTGATCACCGAGATGCGTCTTGATCAACGTCTCATGCACACGCTCGGCCAACTTCGTGGTCGCAAACTCCTCGAAGGCCCGCGAAAACGTGGCTTCCGATGGCAACTTGCGGTACAGCGGGAATCCGCAAATCCGCCGCAGAGCCCGATCGATCATCAATCGCTCGATCAGCGCCGCAGTCGTGGTCAACCCCAGCGCCGCCTTGGCCACGAAGGCATTCGCGAGCCACGCCCGATCGTGTGGACGGCGTCCGACGCCGCACCAGGACGAGGCAACGAATTCCTCGATCCGCACCCACTCCAGCAGGTGGATCAATCGCTCGAGCTTCGGCGTCGTCTGGCCGAGGTCTTGCTTCAATTCGGGAAGCACCTCGTGCTGGATGACATGCCAGCGTTGCAGGATCAGGTCTCGACGGGTAGCATTCATGGCGTGGGCGATATGGTGTTGGATTTGACAACTGCATCATGCCAGAAATGGCCGCCCACTCTCCCTTCCTTTCCGCGCACCATCGCAAAAAATCCACGCTACCTCATGCGTTTTGCAAGAGGCTCGCCTTCCAACCAATCGGAAAGCCCTGCCCCTCCATGGCGGTGACGCAAGGCCCAGCACATCTGGCCGAACAACGTGTCGCCACGCAGTGGTGTCGCGAACGCAGAAGTCGGCCTGAGTCGGCATCGCAGCATTTTCATGGTGTCACCGTACACTCAGGCAACCTGGCCGAATGGCTGCAAGGCGTCGTAGCGTGTCTGCACGCTGTCCCCATTCAGCTCGAGGCTGCTGAAACGAATCTTGCCGTAGCCGCGCGAACCCGATCCGCCAATGCCGTCGAGCTCCATCAGTTTCATCCCGGCAAGCACATCGTCCAGCAGATCCTGATCACCTTCCAGTTCACGCACACTGAGCCGGAATTCAAACACGGCGCCCGCTGGTACGCGTTCCGTTTGCCGTGGATGCTCGGCGCCCCCACGAATGCGGTCGATCATGTTTTCGCTTTTGCTTTCGGTGTAGAGCTGGTTTGCTTCGTTGCGATCCTTCACCCATGAACGCTGCAACGAGCAATCCCAGAACGACAGCCGTGTTGGCCCAAGCTCTATGGCCAGTGCATCATCAGCCTGCCCGGCTACACCAAACAGTTGCGCGATACGCCGTGCCAGCCGCTCCTGCTCGCCGCTCAACTTCGACAATGCCTTGACACTCAGTGGCTGCCCCTCGCACGGACCGACAATACCGGCACGCCACTCGAGCAGACTGCGCATGCGGCCCTTGAGGCTGGAGCCCGGGATGAAGGGCTCCTGCGTATACGGGTGTTTCACCACCGGATTGTCGGTGCCACCGATATGCATCTCGTCACTGCCGCCGCCAATATGCAGTCCGGTAACCAGTTCCAGGGCACCCCTTAGGGTATGAATCGCATTCAGTTTCATGATTTGCCTCTTGTTCCTTGCCCAAAATCAGCCGCGTGGCCCATGTACTTTGTAGAAACCCATGAATGCCTCGAAGAACAACTTGAAATGCCGAAGAGACCGCGGATTGCCCTCCTTCAACTGTTTCACACAAGCACGGATCATGTTTTCGAAGTCTGGAGTGACGTGACCGCGACCACGCGCATACGTGACCTTGGCAACCAGCATGCGGATCAGAGGCAGGTACTCGTCGTAGCGACCCGGCTCGCGTCGCACCCGCTCTTCCCACAGCACCACCTCATCGTAGAAACCACGCAGTTGCGACGCCTTGTTACCACTGCGCATATCGACGCCAATCGCCTTTGCGCAGGACTCGGCCACTTCATCGAGCAGGTTTGGTGGCAATTTTTCACCGCCGAGCTGTATCCGGCTGGTATCAAGCTCGACGGCTGACGGCTGGTTCGCACCGCCCCTGTTCGGACTTCCGTTAGTTTGTTTCATCACACTTTCTCCCTCTCAATCCCGCCACGAATAAAGATGCGCCTGCAAGGCAATCCGATAATCCGCCCTGAATCGTCCGATGCCGCGTTCACCGATATCGCCGATCAGCACTTCATGGATCTGCCTGCGCCGCCCCTCGTTGTCCTTGCCGCGATACCGTGACACCAGATGCCGCCACGTCCGGTAGTTCAGGTGCGCGCGCCACAGACTGTTTTCCGGCAACGAGGTATCCGCCGCCTTGTTTGTCAGCCCGAGCAGTGAATACACGTACGCAGTCGACAAACCGTGTTCCAGCGCCAGTTCTTCCAATCTCTGCTGGGCCTGGAGCAAGGCTGCGTAGTCATCCCACGTTACCGTTTGGCCAAATACGGTAATCCGATTTTTTCCCGCTGTTTTCGCAGCGTGAAGGGCCTCTTCCGCAGAATCGGCCAGGTAGCGAACAGGCAACGAAGGCTTCACCACCACACAACCCGCAGAAAAATGAATCTTCGGATTGTGTGCCACGTACGCTGCGAAGGAATCATGCATGCGTTGCGCGAGTCGCAGTTGCGATCGCCACGGTCCGACAAGAAAAAAATCGTCACCACCGGCAAATACGGTGTAGGTATCGGAAAATTCGCTGCGGCAGAGCCATGGAAGATAAACCGCGAAGTAGTTGTTGATCTGGCGGGAAAGCGATGCCCAGCGGGCAAAACTTGCACGTGTCGATCCACCGTTGCTGCACCCTTCAACCCCCTTCGAAAACAACCAACCCAGGTTGTCGATATCACCCTTCAGCGCAGCAATTGCAGGTACTCCACGCCATGCACCTTTGCCTCCGCGTGCATTCACATCCATCCAGCGATCTTCACAGGCAAGATGATGAAAAGTTCTGACCATACCGGGTCGCGCGTCGACCCGATGATCTTCGCGCAGCCGGTCATAACGTTCATCATCCACCGTATGTGCGGGATCGAACAACGGTACGTAGGCACTGATGTTCCTGCGCGCATACCCGTTCCACAGTGCTGCCTTTGCATCCGCCGGCAGCGAATAGTCCCAGCAGCGCAGCAGGCTTCGGCTACGAACTGCCTCCCCGAATCGGCCACTCGCTTCTTCACCCGCCTTGAAATGCACATGCAGGCCAAACAGCGCCACATCGAGAGATCCATCTCCGTCCAGCCGTTCCTTGCAAACCAGCACCCGCTCACGATTGCTGCTGACCAGATAACTACCAATACGGATCTGGTCACGCGCCAATGCCGACAGGTACAACCCACCTTCGAAAGAGTTTGCCGGCGAACGACCATCGATGGCACAGACACCACCGCCAGTACCGACACGTTCGAGGTAATCGGAAAATACTGGCGGTGGTGCGCCCGCGCCGCACAGATCGAAGCGACGCATCTTGGCGTCTTCAAGCTGGGCACCGAGCTTGCCCATGAGCCTCATGAAAGAGGACGACTCGTTGCTGTTACGCGAACAGAAGTCGTTACAGCAAGCTGACTGCCAGACCAACCCGAGGCCGGCCTGCCCGAAAGTGTGCTCGATGAACCATTGCGAGAATTCCGCGCGTAGTGACTCAAGACGCGAACGCACCTCCTCGGTGTTCGGGGCAACGATCAGAAAACGCCCCGCCGCGTTGATTACCTGAGATGTTGGTGGCAACTCGAGTGCTTCGAGCACACGCACAGCAGCGCATTCAGTAATCAGTGACACATAGAAAGATCGTCCACGCAGCAGCTTCGCGGCGCGTCGGTTCGTTTCGGAACCGTGAGCGAAGATGAAATCCTGGATGCCGAAGAAGTCACCCTGAACCAGCAACAGCGTTCCTTCGCCCCAGCCATGAACACCTTCACGCGAACGCAGGCCCGCAACAATGTGCTCTGGGTCATGACCGCAGTCGTGGTGATAACGCCACAATGCGGTTGCCACGGAGGCAGCGGTTCGCGAGTGGTCGTACAGAGAGACATCCGGCCTGGTGCCGAACGCGGTTGCAGCCGGTATGGCCTGTGTGAAAGTCGCCCACAGACTGTCGAAATGATCCAGCCATAACGGTAGGCTGGCGCGATGCGAGGACGGAATCCGTTGCAGTCCGTCGAGAAATGCATCCCACAACACACGATACTCGCGTTGTGCGCGTGCGTTATCAGCCGGCTCCACTTCCTCGCGCAGGCGAGGAATGATCCCCTCCGGCGACAGTGGCACCAGCGGATAGCGATAACGCAGGCTTGTCGCATCCAGCTTTGGTGCCTCGATCTGCTCGAACAAGGACAGCATTCGTGCCTGGTAATGGTTGCGCCCCGTTTCCGGCTGATCTTCGGCGGTGTTGTATTTTTCCCACTCGCTACGTTCGAAACCGGATGCCACGCGATCACCCGTGGCGATGATCCACTGCAGCATGGTTCCGGGCTTGTGGTGCATGGCAGCCGCGTTGATCAGCGAGTCCTCTACGCCGGGCTCACCCCATGAGGCGAAGGGTGGTACGGCAACACCCTTCAGTGGTGGCAGTAACGGCTCGATCGCATCGAGCGCAAGCGCAGTCCACGCCGCATGTTTATGCGTGTACCAGAACTTGCTGCCGGCCATCTTGCGCGGACAATACATCTGCTCGTGGTCTGCCAGCCGTGCTTCGCTACCGGAGATGTCTTCGGGCCTCGCTCGTTCGGCGAACTTCCCCAGATCGTGAAGCATCGCCGCCAAGGCAATGCGACTGGCTGCATCAAGTCGTTCGGTCATCCTGCCCCGCTCCTGTCCCTGGCGGTTGATAGAAGAGTTCATATGCGGCATGTTCTAGGTGCTTTGAATCAGCCTGCACACCAGCAGAGTCGATGAGCACGCCGAGGCTGAATTTCTGCTGTTTCAGACTATCCTTGTGCATTCAACGCAACCAATTCGCAATCTTGCGAAAAGCACTCACTGAATCTAGCAGCCCCAAGTTCCGCAGCTAATCACGCAAGTGTTTGATTTGACTTGGTGACGTAAGTCAAAAATGCCACAACAAGCGCTTCAGGCGGGTGCTTTGACGGTCAAGGCCTCGAAGAGTTGGAGTTGCTGGGGTGTGATCTTGCCAATACCGGTCAGGTGTTGCGTGCCGATAGTGACGCGGTGCTGCTGGATTCGCCGCAGCAGCTCCAGCGCGGTCTTCGGGCTGTGGACGCTGCCGTGCTGCTTCAAGCGCATGCGCATCACCCGATACAGCAGCAGCGCCAGGAAGCAGATCAGCGCGTGCGCGCGGATGCGATCCGGGAGGCGGTGGTACACCGGTGCAATCGCAAGGTCGCTCTTGAGCACCCGGAAGCCGCGCTCGATGTCGGCCAGGCTCTTGTAGCGCTCGACGATCTGCGCGGCTGTAAAGTCCTCGACATTGGTCAGCAGTACCAGCTTGCCGTCGAAGGTCTCCGCGCGTGCGATGGCCGCCTCGTCGAGGGTATAGCTGAAGCGCTCGGCGTGGTATTGCGGCTTCACGAAGCGAGTCAACTCGGCCTCGGCAACGGCTTGCTGGAAGCGGCTGTAGGCACCGCGGTCGCTGGCCTTGCGGCCGCGTTCGGTGAGGCCTTTGTCCTGCGCGTCGAGCTTGGCGACAAGCTGGTCGGCGAAGGCTTCCAGTTCGGCGATGCGTTGGTGGCGGCTGGCCGTCTGCTCGGCCGCTCGGGTCGGATCGTGCGCGACCACCAGCCGGTGCTCGGCGAAGCGGCCTTCGGCCAGACCCTCGCCGAAGCTCATCGCATCGAGCGTGCCGCCCAGCTCTGCGTAGCGCCGTGCCGGCACCGCCAGGATGAACTGCAACTTGCGCTCGGTCTGCCGGGCCAGCTCGCCGATCTGGGCGATGTTGTCCAGACTGAGCAGACCGCGGTCGGCGACCAGGATCACCCGCTCGACCGGGAAGCGCGCCAGCACCTGTTCGAGCATGGCCTTGAGGGTGGCGGTCTCGGCAACGTTGCCGGCATGCACGGTGTGCATCAGCGGCAAACCCTCGGCCGACTGCACCACGCCCAGCACGAACTGCCGGGCGATGCCGCCAGTTTCCTTGTTCATGCCATAGGCACGTACATCCTCGGGAACATGGCCCTCGCCGTGGATGCGCACCGTGGTCAGATCGTAGAACACCACCGACAATTGCTGATCGAGCATCGGCCGCAACAGCTGGGCCACCTTCGCCTCGACCTTCCCGGCGCGATCCATCAGCGCATCCAGCGTGCGCAGCAGGTGATCGTGCGAGACCGCCTCGGGCATGCCCGGGATCGCCACCGTCTCCAGCCATTCCAGACAGCCGAGCTTGGAATCGGGTGCACACAGGCGGTTGAACACCATCGCCCGCACCATCGCCTCGGCATCGAATGCGCGGCGCGAGGAGCGCAGGGCCTGACGTACGGCATCGCCCAAACCCAGACTCGACCACAGTTCATTCAGGGCATGCACATCGCCCAGCGCCCGTGCCGAGTCGTACTCCGGCACGGGTGCCGAGATCGGCACGCGACCGAGCGCACGCTGCAAGCCGTGGATGAGTGGATCGAGTTTCTTGCCGTCCAGCTCATCCAGGCGACCGAGGTTGGCGACCACGCGCTGGCGCACCCCGGCCTGGGTGCGGAAGCCTTCGACGAGTTGCAGGTAGCTCCGGCCGCCGGAGCGGGTGATGCGCGTGTACATGTGTCAACGCTATCACATGCCAACCCGCCATTAAAGCCATCAAAACGTTAAGGCGTGACACAACACGATTGTCTGGAAATCGGGCTTGCGGCACGCCCAAGTCGTTGAAATCATGGAGTGTGGCTAGCGGCGACCCCGCCAAAACCGGGCACGAAGTGCGGAACTTGGGAGCAGCGATTAGCATCCTTGCAAGAACTTCATCGTCCACGGAGACACCGCGTGCCAGACAGCAAGAACGAACGCAAGCACTACCTGCTCACATCACTGGGAACACAGGCGCGCAAGACCACCTACAGCATAGGCACCCAACAGCAGTCTGCCGAGTTCGCGCCAGTAGCCCTGATGCAACTCACCGAGAAAGACCAACGCCCGACGTCGTGCTGTGCCTGCTGACAGATGGAGCGCGCAAGGCATGCTGGGAGGACTTCAAGCGCGAGATCGAAACCGATGGGGCCAAGGCACAGGCCATCGATATCCCCAACGGCGACAGCACCGAAGAGATTGCGAACATCATCGACCAGGTCGCGGTTCTCATCGAGCCAGGGGCACGGCTCACCATCGACATCACGCACGGACTGCGGCACGTGCCGATCGTGATGTACGCGCTGGCCCTGTACCTGTCCAGCCTGAGGGAGGTCGCCATCGCTGGCGCCTGGTACGGCAAGCTGGAAACCAGCTTGCCGACAAAGCCACTGATCAACCTCAAGCCACTGCTGGAGCTGCCGCGATGGTTCCATGCCGTCGAGATCTTTCGGGAAACGGGGTCCACAACCGCGCTGGCAAGCCGATTCGACGGCGTCGATGTCAGCAAGCTGCAAGGACCCGCTCGAGGTGCACCGAAGGAAACCGCCAAGATACTGCGGCAGTTTGCCGTGCCATACGAGATCGGACTACCCCTTGAACTGGGTATTGCCGCGGGCGCCATTGCGACCAGATTCGACAAATATCCCCTGCACGAAATGGTCGGACTCGAGCTGCCGCTGGCATCCGAACTTGGTCAGTTGGTACGAGAGGGCGCGATACCACTGCGATTTTCCGGTAACGAAGCGTTGTCAGGCGGCCAAAAATCCAAGAAGTGGAAATGTAGTGTCACGCTAACGCAGGACGAACTGCAGCGACAGGCCAGGATCATCGATCAGTACCTGGAGCGCGAGCAGAGCGCGCTGGGGCTGAGCCTGATGCGGGAATGGGTAGTGTCTCTGGGCATCTACCACAACGGAAATCGAGACCAGTGGCTCGAGCGTAACGAACGCTTGCGCATCGAACGAAACATCGGTGCACTGGCCTTGCGGGAGTTAAAGGATTACCTCGACGACGCGCAGAAAGAGTGGTCAGAGTTCTGGAACCAACTCGGGGAGCAACGTAACCAGATTGCCCACTGCGGCATGAAAGAAGATGAGGTCAAACCAGACTCGGCAAAGATTCGAAACCACTGGAAAAAAATCAGCAACGCAGACCATTGCTGGCAACCACTTGGGGGCGGAGGCGGTCGCGTCCTGGTCTCGCCAGTGGGCATGAGTCCAGGCGTTCTGTACTCTGCGATACGCAAGGTCACTCCCCGTACGGTCGTTGCGCTATGCTCAGGCGAAGCAAAACCAGGCGTTGAAGAAGCAATACGTCAAGCGGGTTTCATGGGGAAACTCGAATACGCCATCATGGAAGACCCTTTCAACGGTATCAAGGAAACCTCGCGCATCAGAGGGAGCGTGCGCAAGCTGCTGATCGATGCGGACGAGGTATTCGTCAACCTGACGGGAGGAACCACAATCATGGGCGTGGTGGTGCAAGCCCTCGCAGAACAGGCCAGAAACGACCAGCGGCCTTGCCGACGTTTCGTCCTGATCGACAAGCGCCAGGCCGAAGAACAACGCAATGCCCCCTGGGTCGAGTCGGAGCTGCATTGGCCCGATGATGACTGCGATGCCGAGAGTGAATCCGTAGATGCATGAATTCTGGAGAATGGGATGAGACGGCAATTCAGCTTCCTGGGACGTGCCCGACAGGATCCGCGCACGGGTTATCAGAAGGTGCGCTACGCCATCTCCGATGGACACATCATCGAGAGTGCCTTTCTCGGACTGGCGCTGGCCGCACAAGAACGCCCAGAGGAACTCTGGATTCTGGGGACATCGGGCAGCATGTGGGATCTCTTGCTCGATGACCCCGTGTCATCGCAGGCAGTCAGCGGGGAACAGCAATACGCCCTCTTGGAAAGCGCCGAGTCGCAACAAGTAAGCAACGAAGTGCTCGAACCTTTCGAGAAAGTCCTGTCGGATCATCTGGGCCTGTCATGTCGTCTGCGCGTGATCGACTATGCGCGCACTGATGTCGAGCAAGCGGGTTTGCTCCGCACGCTTGCGGCGCCATTGCAACCCGGTGACGAGATCATCATCGACGTCACGCACGGCTTCCGACATCTGCCGATGCTCGCTTTGGCTGCTGCGCACTATCTGGAACGCGTCAGACAGGTGCGGGTAACCGATATCGTCTACGGCGCGCTCGACATGCGTAATGCCGACGGGGCAGTTCCGGTATTGCGCCTGAACGGCCTGCTGCGAGTGCTCGACTGGGTGCAGGCGCTTGCCGCCTACGACGCCAGTGGTGATTACGCCGTCTTCGGGTCGTTGCTCGCAAAAGCGGGGACAAGCAAGGAAGAAACCACCAGGCTCGGCGAGGCCAGTCGTCTTGAACGGATCACAAACCACGTGGTAGCTCGCCAGAAGCTCAACGGCCTCGATCTTTCCACTGCCGAAAATGATCCTTTGGCCGCACTTTTCCTGCCGGAGCTGGAGCGCCGTCTCATCTGGTGGAAAAAATCCGAACGATGGCAACGCGAAGCAACCCTGGCGCGAGAAAATTTGCAGCGTGGCGACTACCTGCGCGCCGCCCTGTTCGCCCAGGAAGCGGTCATCACACGTGCCTTGCCGGAACGCGACGCCGACCAGTACGACAACCGTGAGGATGCACGCAAGCGCCTCCTCGATGAAAACAGTTCTGCACGACTACTGTTTGCACTGCGCAATGAACTGGTCCACGGAATCAAATCCCACAAGGGCCCCGTCAAGAAGATGCTGCAAAGCGCGGAATCACTGGACAAGGGCCTGCACGATTTGATCCGATCACTGCTTTCGTAACATTTTTCTCACGAGGATTTGAAATGGACAACAATAAATCCGCCTCTGTCACATCAGCCTGAGCATTCAAGGAAGGACGAAGATGAATCAGCAAGAAATATTTAATGGGATACTCTCTGGAATCCAACACTATCTCAATGAGTTCTATGAAAAACAGTCATATTGCGCAAGGCAGGACGGTGACGAAATACTTAAAGAAGCACGCAAAAAACACCCGGCCTGGAAGACCGATAAGGAAGGTTTGGCGAAGGCAGCATTCCTGATCGAGGTGGATTGTTACCTCTGCGGAGCAGTAGATACGGATGGCGAACTATATAACATCCCGCCCTTCTGGAATTTCAGTCAGGACGAGTTTGTATTCGAACCAAATATGGTTACAAAATGCGAGATTTCCGATGAACTTGACATCGAGCTCCTGTTTGTTCGCTATTTTCCAGTTCGTGATTCATCGCAGGCTCAGTGGCGTGAGGCCATAGGCGATCATGGCTGGCCAGATACGCCTGAAGAAAAACGTCTTAAAGTTGCTGCAGAGGCATTTTTACGTCTCAATGAACAGCTTGGCGGCTCGGCAGATGTATTGTCAGCGGATCTGAAGAAATTCGGAAAAATAGATTCGCACAGGCTATTTCAAGATCTGAAGGTCGTCGAGGCGCTTTTCACACAATCCGATACCATTTTCGATATCGATTTCATGGAAGCAGTGTTGCGGAAAGCATATGAAAGCCTCGAGACGTGGTCCGTACTGGAAGAAGATCAAGTCGAGGACGACGATGACGATGACGATGACGATGACGATGACGATGAAAGCGATGATGTCGATCACGAATCTGGCAAATCGTTGCATCCTCGGGAGCATTCCCTGACTGCGGCCGTTACTGACAATGACCCAGAGGCAGTACGCGCATTGCTCCGTTCTGGTGCCGATATCAATGAAGCTGAATCGAGCGGTATCACGGCACTGCTTGTGGCAGTAAAGGATCGAAACGAGGAACTCGTAGATTTACTCCTGAATTTCGGTGCGGACCCAGGGCAACCGAGCAACGATGGCATACTGCCTTTACACGTTGCCGTCCGTTTCCGAAATGAACATATCGTCAAGAGCCTGGTAAATGCCGGAGCGGATGTGAACGGCAGATCTAACTTTCCCCATGATGAGGAGTATACGCTTGAGGATTGTACTCCACTCTGGAGCGCTGCTGTTACCGGGGATATCCAGATGTGCCGCTTCCTTCTGAAACATGGAGCAGATCTGGATGTCATGAATAATATTTGCATGACCCCGTTGAGCGTTGCCATTAATAACCGCGATGATGAAATGATCGATTTTCTTTTGAAACAAGGGGCCAAGGTGGATTTTGATATACCGCCCGCCGAACCTGCCTTGTCGAGCGAATCAACCGAATTGGGGGGAGTAACTCCCCTATTCTTTGCGGTTGCTAATCAAGATATCAGCACAATAAAAAAATTGTTGAAGCGTGGTGCCGACGTCAACAGGGGTGGACGAAAATGTTTCTCACCACTTCAGTATGCCGTGGACAACGAATATCTTGACGTTGTGAAAATTCTGCTCAAAGCCGGCGCTGACCCCAACTTCCAGTCTGGAGGGGGAAGAACGGCGCTGATGATCGCTGTAGCTCACCAGAACATCGACATTGCACGCCTTTTGCTGACTCAAAAAGCCGATCCAAACCTGATGGACGAACAAGGTGAAACAGCCTTGCTTGCAGCTATTGATGCACAAAGCGAAGAGCTCGCGAAACTGCTCGTCAGGCATGGCGTAAGCGGTCAAACGACGCCGTTATATCTTTCCGTAGGCGAGTATGGATTTCATGGGATCGTGGGCGAAGCGTGCCTTCCACTCGCGTGGCGTGAGCTCGACCGCCCGACTCGCTGGATGCACGCTGATGCGCTGCAGCACATCGACCAGGTAGGTGTAAGGGTCCACGCCCTGTAGGCGGCAGCTCACCAGCAGACTCTGGATAACCGCCACCCGCTCGGCACCGACCTCGGTCCAACAGAAGAGCCAATTGCGCCGTCCCATTGGAACCGCCCGCAGGCTGCGCTCCAGGTGGTTGGTGTCGATCGGCACATCCGGATCCGACAAGAACACCCGCAGACTCGCCACCCGCGCCTTCGCGTACTGGATCGCCTTGGCAAGCGGGTTACTTGGCAACAGATCCATGCGGTGGCACTGGTCGTCACACCAGTGCCAGAAGCGGTCGACGATCGGCTCGCTGTGCTGTGTTCGGTAAGCGAGCTTGTGTTCCCGGTCCAGGTTCTGTTCCCGGATGATCTGCTCGTGCCGGTACAGCGCGGCAATCATCGCCAGCGCCTCGGCCGCCGCCTGCGGTTCGGCATCCTGTGCCTGCTCGAAGCCTCGGCGGCAATGCGCCCAACAACTCGCGTGGGTAACGCCACCTTTGCGTGCCGCATAGGCGCTGTAGGCGGCGTAGCCGTCCGAGAGCAGCGTTCCCCGGAAGTCCGGCCCCGTGATTTTCTCGACATGGTGGTGCGCCCGGGTCGGCGCGTAGTGGAAGACGATCTCGTCGTCCTCGCCGTAGATCGGCCAGAGGTAGGCCCGCGCATCTTGCCCTGCTTCTCGCGTCCCGCCTTGATCGGGTCTCGTCCATCGCCACCACCGATCCGCTGAGGATGTGGGCGTGCTGGGCCGCTGCGATGGGGCGCAGCAGATCGATGGCCCGTCCGCTCCAGTTGCTGAGGCTGGTACGGCTCAGCTGGATGCCGCACTGGGCGATCCGCTGGTGCTGGCGATACAGCGGCAGGTGGTAGCAGAACTTGTCGACGAGCATTCCGGCCAGCAGGCTCACATCGGCCACGCAGCGCTCGAGCACGCTTGCCGGTGCCGGGTGCTGACGATGCGCTGCTCTTCGACCAGCTTCCGGTCTGGTAGTGGTACTCGATGATCCCGTAGCTACCCGGGCGTTGCGCCGGCGGTAGCTGACGCGCTCGGAGACCAGCACGCGCCGCCTCGGGTACGCCAGCAATCGCCGGATCGACGATGGTGACCACGTCGCGGGTGACATCCGGACCAAAGCGCAGTCCCGAGTCGTTCACCGCCGCATCGCGCACCTTGCGCCGGCGCGTGTAGGTAATCGACTGCTCGGGAGGCGGTGGGGACTTCTGCGGAGGTTCAAGCACGCCGAGTGCATCGAGCAGGTTGCCCTGCACGGCAGGATCGATGCTCAGCTGCTTCTCGCTCTTCTGCCCGAAGAGCTGACGCTTGAACCAGTCGAGCTGCTGCTTCAGCGCTGCGATCTCGGCGCCGTACTGTTGCTTCAGTGTGCTGAGATCCGCGCCAAATTTCTGCGTCATCGCGGCCATCCGCACCGTGAGTTGCGCATTGGTGTGTTCGAGTTCGGCGATGCGCGAAGCGGTGTTCAAGGGCGGAAAATACTGCAGGAAAACCGTGCCGCCATTGTACCGGAATGCCCCTGTTCATGCCGCTGTTCGGTAGCGTTTTCGCTGCCTTTTTATCTCGACGTCGACGCCTTCGAGCAGCGCCAGAAACTCGGTGGCGCACAGCGCGCGTTTCACGCGTCCATCACGTGTCATCAGGCGTGCAAAGTGTCCGCGCTCGAGTCGTTTCGACCAGATCCAGTAGCCGCCCGCCTCGAAGCCGAGCACCTTGATCTGCGTGGCGCGACGGTTGAGAAACGCGAACCATTGGCTGCCACCCAGTGGGTCTTCTCCCAGGTGTTGCTTCACCCGCGCCGACAACCCATCGAACGAGCAGCGCATGTCGGTGGGCTCCAGACACAGCCAGATGCGCGATGCGCTGCTGACGCTCAGCATGGCGCGCCCCGGCGCAGCCGCAGCACAACGCCCGCACCCAGGTCGAGCTCTACCTCCCACGCAGGTGTGGTCGGTAGCACCTCGGTCTTGTCGACCACCGGCGCGGTCAGCTCGACAAACAGCGCTTCGGGCCGAACACTCGCCATATCGGCGCTCTGGGCTCCGCGCAGCTTGCGCCGCCACAGCTCGAAGGTGCTCTTCGCCAGGCCGTGGCGGGTGCAGAACGCCTGCTGCGAAACACCGCTTGCCTCGAACTCGCTGATCAACGCGCGCCACCGTGCCGCGCTGTGACGCGCATACTTGCGCACAGAACCTGAACCCGTCGATGCCGAACCCATGGCGATACTCCTCCAACACCACTTCGTTGAAGCAGAGCATCGCGAAGGTTCAGACGGGATAACAGAACGGCGTGGTTTGGACGGTTACGGCATGGCGCAGACATCGAACAGCCTGACAACAAGGGCGTGAGACCTGTACTCCTGGCTGTTTTCATCGATAATGAAAACCTCGTTAAGGTGCTCCTGAGTGCTGGTGCAGACGTAAATGGCACCTCTACCTTCCCCCATGAAGAAATTGGGGTTGGTGGCTGCACTGCACTTTGGGGAGCCGCGGCCACTGGAAACCTTCAAATGTGTCGGTTGCTCCTTAAGCATGGTGCTGATCTGGACGCCATGAATGATATATGTGCGACTCCACTGAGCATTGCCATCAATAACGGTCATGACGAAATAATCGATTTTTTGTTGAAGCAAGGTGCCAAGGTGGATTTTGAAATTCCACCTGCCGAAGCCATACTGCGGGAAGGTTCCGATGAGCTAGGTGGCGTCACACCCTTATATATTGCAGTAGGCAATCAAGACATTGGCACCATCAAAAAATTATTGAAACTTGGCTCAAACGTCAACAGGACCGGACGAAATGGATTCACCCCACTCAAGCGTGCCGCCTACATGGGGTCTCTGGACGTGGTCAAGATTCTGCTCAAGGCTGGCGTCGATCCGAATATCGCTGACCATGACAATTTCACACCGCTGATGAACGCTACAACCCAGGAACACACGGATATTGTCAAGTTGCTGCTCAAGCACGGAGCTGATCCCAATGTCCAGTCAAAATGGCGTGAGTCTTCTTTCTTCGCCACATCCGGAAAAACGGCACTCATGGATGCCGCTGCCGACGGGAATGTTGATATTGCCCGCCTTCTGTTGGCTCACAAGGCCGATCCCAACCTGAAGGACGAAGATGGCGAAACCGCACTGCATAACGCTGTCACAGGCGAACATACGGACATGGTGAACCTGTTGCTGCGTTCCGGCAGCGATCCAGGCGCCTATGGTTCTGCTGCAGGCTCTGCACTGGAACTGGCATTGAGGTCCTGGGTTGAAAAGGACGAGGATGAGCGAGAAGGAAGCATTGTCGATATTCTCAAATTGTTGTTCAAACAAGGAGTACCAAAAGGTCGGGAAACCGTTGCGGATATAGTTGATCGAGTTGCGGAGGACACTGATGACAATATCCTGCAATTACTGTCCGTGCACGGAATCAAATTGCCGAGGACATAACTCGCCTTCCAGCCACTTGATGCTCGAACACGCTCTGGTTTACCGTCGGCCCAACCAGTTCGCGCCCTTGCTGCTCAGGCGATAACGCTGGGTCGGGCTGCGAGGTGCATTTGGCTGGGTGCGCTCGATCCAGCCACCATCGAGAGCTGGGTTGAGATAGGTTTTCCGAAAACTTGGCAGATGTGAGAGCCCCAGAGCCTGCATCAGGGCACTCGCAGACATCGTGCCGTTACCAATGGTATGGAGTAGTCGACTTACTTGGTCGCCTACCTGGTCGGTTACTTGGTCGCCGATATGAGTGTTGGCCGTGGCCTCGATCAAGGCATCCCTAAGGGATGCCAGCATGAATGCAATGAACGGTGTCGCACTGGATTGTCGATCCGCTACGGCGAGCGCTTGGTAATACGCAGTCTGTCGCTCGTGAACGAGTGTCTCGACCGGCAGATATGACAGCAGCGGTTTCCAGTGTCGCAAGATCAACGTTTGCCACAAACGTCCCATACGTCCATTGCCATCGGCAAAGGGATGGATGAATTCGAACTCATAGTGAAAAACGCAACTCGTCACCAAGGGGTGTTCATTGGTAGTGGACAGCCAGCCCAACAGATCGGCCATCAGTATGGGCACGCGTCCCCCCGGAGGGGCCATATGCAGCAAGTGTTCGCCTCGAAATACGCCAACGCCACCGGTTCGATAACAACCCGCTTCATCCACCAGCCCACGCATCAAGGTTGCGTGTGCCGCCAACAGGTCCTGCTCCGAGATAGGTGACCATCTCTCCAGTGATTCATAAGCCGCAAAGGCATTACGCACCTCCTGGATTTCACGGGGTTGCCCCAATACACGTTTGCCTTCGATTACCGCGGTGACCTGTTCGAGCGTGAGTGTATTGTTTTCAATGGCCAGAGACGCCTGAATGGTGCGTATGCGATTGGCACGTCGCAGACGCGGCGTCATCCGTTGTTCGGCCAGGAGGGTATAGCGACCAATGATCTCGCCAATTTCAGCTATCAGGCTGACGATTTCAGGCGTGATCAGATAAGGCGGCTGATAGCTCATGCCAACACCCCACCCTCGCGACACCAACCACCATGCTCGGCTTCATTCATCGCTGCGGTCTGGTTGAGCGTGGCCACCCGGGCCTTGCCATCCCAGTGCTCGGGATTTCCCGCTCGTTTGGTCACGACGCATCCTTGTTCCTGAAAAAGACGCTTCCAAGCGTACAGGGTCGGCGCCGAGATGCCATCCTTGCTGCTGATGCTGGCCGCGTTTGTGGTCACGCCCATCAGGGCGAGCAGCCGCTCGCCCCTACAGATTCGCCGATGGCATCGTGCCCCACGGGCGAGCACGGCTCGCCCCTACAATCCAGTCAGGGCATCGTCCCGTAGGGGCGACCGGCGGTCGCCCGTACAAATCAGCCGCTCGCCCGTACATCCGTTGGCGACCGGCGGTCGCCCGTACAAAGACGCGAGGGCGTCATGTCAACGGCTCCCACGGATTGACGATGGTCACTCCCGTCGGCTTGAAGTCGGCCACGTTGCGCGTAACCACCGTCATGCCGTGCACCAGTGCCGTCGCGGCGATGAGCGCATCACGCTCACAGCGTTTGTCTGGCACACGCAACCGAGCGCAGCGCAACGCCACAGCGGTGTCGATAGGCAACGTGCGCTCGGAAAACTCGGGCAGTACGTGCTGTTCCAGCCACGAACGCAGCATGGCTCCCTGGGCGGCATCCTTGCGTTCGATCGACAGAACGCCAAGCTCCAACTCCATGATGGTGATGGCCGACACGAAAAGGTCGGCGGCATCGACGCTTTCCGCCCATATCGTCACATTCGCGTCGGTCTTGCCAAGCCGTACCTTGCGCAACTCGGACAGCACGTTGGTATCGAGCACGTACATCATGAGAGATCAGCCGTCCGGGCTTCGATGATCACACGCGGCGGCTCAAACTCAATGTCTGCAACACCCGGCATCGCCAGTGCATCGGCGATGTTGCGTCGCTGTTTCGTCAGCCGCTGATAGTCCTCGAAGCTCAACAGCACGTGAGCCGGCTTACCGCGATCGGTGATGAACACCGGGCCGTGCTTGGTGGCTTTCTTCGCTCGCGTCACGTCTTGATTCAACTCTCGACTGGACAGGGTCGTGATGGTCATGGAGTGCCCTCTACAGCAAACACAATGCAGTTATGTTGTTACAAAATTGACAGGGAGACAAACTGCTGATCAAGACGGTGGCAACAGATGCCATGCCGACATCAGGCGATATACCGAAAAATCATCTGTTACGGATTTCCACCGCATTGGATATGTGTCTTCAGCAGCGCTCCACGGGCGAGCCGCCGCTCGCCCGTACACACGAACCGAACGGGCGTGCCGATCCGGCGATGGCATCATGCCCGTAGGGGCGACCGGCGGTCGCCCCTACAGATTCGGCGATGGCATCGTGCCCGTAGGGGCGAGCCGCCGCTCGCCCGTACAAATCGGCGGCTCGCCCGTACAAATCGGCCGCTCGCCCGTACAAATCGGCGGCTCCCCCCCCTACGGATCCGGCGATGGCACCTCACGCAATGGACGCCCTCATACGCTGCAAATCCCGAACCTGTACTCCCAGGTCAGCCCATTTCTCGGGGTGGCAACTGAACAGCAGCACCTGATGGCGCCTGGCTGCGTCGTAGAGGATGCGCTTCATCCGATCGAGCCGATCGCTGTCGCTGTGGACCAGCGCGTCGTCGAGGATGATGAGCGTCGGTTTGTTCGCCTCCCGCAACAGATCGGCATAGGCCAGGCGAGAGATCAGGCCGAGTTGTTCGCGCGCACCGTAGCTGAGATCGGCCAGATCACCGTGCGCACCATTGCGCTGCAACACCCGGGGAATCAGGTTCTCGTCCACCGCGATGCTCGCGCCGGGAAACAGCAGGTTGAGATAGTGCGTCAGGTGTTTTTGCAGGGGTGCCTGCAAGCGCAGCGTCAACAACCGCCTGTGCTCCTGCAGCAGTCCGAGCAGGTGATCCAGCGCCCGGGCGCGGGCATGCAATTGGGCGTGGCGACGCCGCAGCGCCTCGACACGCTGCTGCAGCACATCGCGCCGTTCTTCCAGATCCGGGGCGCCCAGAGTCTCCAGTTCGGTTTGCAGGCGATCGCTATCGCGTTCACGCCTGCGTGCAGTCTCTTCCAGCGCCTTGGCTGAATTTTCGAAACGCTCGATGTCGTCTTT
Organism: Pseudomonadales bacterium; assembly: GCA_024234165.1. NCBI lineage: Bacteria > Pseudomonadati > Pseudomonadota > Gammaproteobacteria > Pseudomonadales > Pseudomonadales bacterium. The sequence continues at coordinate 44,884 of JACKOP010000001.1, read as the reverse complement.
CAGCACAACAGGATTTGCTGCGTCGATTTCTTGTTGGCGCTGGTCAAGTTCGGACTGCAGTTCCCTCTGCCGACGCTCCTGTTCGACAAGGTTGCGAGTGGTTTCAAGCTGTGTCTGCCGGCGGTCGGGGTTGTCGATCGACTCCTTGAGCCGCAGCCATTCGTTGTTGGCATTCTCGTGCGCCTTTCGTGCCCCGATGAGTTGCTCGCGATGTGTGCGAAACGCCTCGTCAGCCGCCTTGAACGCCTCGTCTGCCGAATCGCGCGCACTCGCGGCCTCGTCTTCGGCGGGAATACCCTCCTGTGCGGGTGGGCAAGATTGGAGTTGCTCGTCGAGGAATTCGAGTTGCTTTTCGTTGTCGTGAATTTGATCGACGAAGGCATCCACACCTTGCGGAGCACGATCCTGCAAGTGTCGATTCAGGAATTCGATCTCGCGATCCAGACGACCGCACTCCTCCGCCCTGGCGTTTGCCTCGACCAGATCCTGCACCCCGAGCTCGGCAAGCAAGCTGGCCCGATCAGCCGCAAGACGCGCCTCGTCCTGCGCAAGCTGGCCTGCATCCTTGCCGCCGGGTGTGATGTGCAAGCTGCCCAGCCCTGCGATCGTGAGGTTGGTCCTTTGCAGCAGCAGCCGCTCGCCCGCATCGCCAAGTTCTTCCCCGTCGACGGTGAAAGTCCTGCCGGGTTCCAGTTGCCAGACGAGTCGTGTTGCCGCGACTTCCTTGCGCAGAAGCAGTGCGTCGAGCTGTTTCTGTAAACGCCGCAGTGATTCGAGTTTCTGCGGATCGATGGCCTTTTGCTGGCGCTGCTCGCGTCGATCCCGCAGCTCCTGCTGCTGTTCCCTGAGCGTGGCGAGAGTTTGTCTGTGATGCTGCAGTGACTTCTGCAGTTCGGTCCGGGTGTTTTCCAGGCGCTGGCGATACGCCTGCTCGCGCGCCAGACGGAAAATCAGATCGGCAACTTGCAGCTTTTCATTCGCCTCATGCTGACGTGCCTCGATGGCCTCGCCGTTCGCCAGCAGCCTGTTCAGCGCGTCTTGCGCCGCAGTGCGTGCCTGATCGCGCTCGGCAAGCTGCCGGCTTTGATCCTCGAAATTGCGCAGTCTGTCCTGCAATAGTTCCAGCTGTCGTACGCAGTCACCGAGTTCGCGCCGCGCCTGATCCTGCTGCTCGACGAGCTTGTTGATGTCATCCAGCCGGGCCTGTGTTTCCTTCGCGCGCTGGCGCTGCGCTTCCCACGGCTTGCCGGCGTCGATTTGTTTGCGTTCTTCCTGCAGGCGCGCAAGTTCGTCCACCTTGCCTTCGTAACTGGCAAGTTGCTGGTTCAGTTTGTCGAGTTCATCCGCGCTTCGTGCCAGATCGTCTTCCGTTTTCTTGTACTCACCCGTCGCCTTGCCGGTCTTCGTCAGCAACTCGGCGCGTTGTTCGCCCACCCGGGCAAGCAGCCAATCACCACTGCTGCTGGTCACCGCATCCAGGTCCTGGCCGAGCGCTTTCTGCAGGTGCTCGCCCGCGTGTTCTACCGGTTTGTCGACCTCCTGGATGGTGCCCTGCTCCACCCACAACAGACCGGGAATGCCATGAAGTTCCGCCCGGCTCGCGCCACGTCCGGCAAAGCTGTAGCCCATGAACCCGGCCAGGCGTTCTTCCGCCTCGTCACCGCTCAGCTTCCTGCCGCCGACGTCCAGATCGCAGCGCTGATGACCCAGAAAGCGCTTCGCCAGCTTCCAGCGCTGATCCTGCCAGTTGAATTCGAGCGCGACGCTCGGCTCCGCGCCGCTGTCACCCCAGGGCTGGAACTGCTTGACGCTGCCGGATTTGTACCGCTCGAAGAACGCAGCCCGGATCGCTTCGACCAGTGTGCTCTTGCCCGCTTCGTTCGGCCCCGTGAACAGGTTGATGCCGGGCTGCAGATCATCGAGTGCAAACGGCTCGCCGAACTGGCGCCATTGGGCGATTTCGACACGGGTCAGCTTCATCGGCTTGCCTCCCTGCCGTGCTCGCGCAATAACGTGGTCAGGATGGCCAGCGCATCACGAGCGATTGCCGCCTCATCCGAGTCTTCCTTCTGTTGCTCGCGCAAGGTGGCAATGACTTCGCCGACATAGCCATCGGCACCCAGGCCGACGATGTCCTCGTCGCTGGGTTCGAGATGAAGATCATCGTCGTTGAAGGTGAACGAACGATGGCGGGCGGCAAGCTGGTCAACGGCGTGCTGCAATCGTTGTTGGTCGGCAAGATCGAGCTGGCCCGATACGTCGAGGTCGATGACGGCGTTTTCGTCCAGGCCCCCAAGCTCCTGCAGCAGTCGATCCAGGTCGCTGGACACGCTGAGTGTACGCTCGAGCCTGATCCAGCGATGAACGCCCACTCGATGCACAGAAACTTCCGGCTCCGCGCCAGGACTGGCGATATCCACCAGCAGCACATTGCCGGGGTCGTTGTCCTTGAAGCGTTCCTGCTCCGGCGTGCCGCTGTACCAGGTGCGCGAGTCGATGCACTTCGTGCCGTGCCAGTCACCCAGCGCGAGATAGTCGAGCCGGGCCGTTTGCGCCCGGTTGGCGGCGATCGGATTCGCCGAATCGGCAGCCTCCATCAACACGTCGGTGACGCTGCCGTGCGCAAGGCCGATGCGCAGCAGACCGGCGGGTGTGTCGCTGCGGTCGAACCAGTCCGTCAGATCGTCGTGTGTATGGCGCTGCGTGAGCGGGGAAGCAAGCACGGCAAAGCCATTTTTTTCAAAAAGATACACGCCAATCTTGGTGAAGATATGCACATTGGCGGGAACGGCCCCGATGCGCGCCGCCCGCTCCCACACACTTTCTGCCAGTGCGGCATCGTGGTTGCCCGGGATCATCAGCCACGGCCCCGCGAATGCTTGCATGGCCTGGAAGGTGCGGTGCAGGTCGCGATGCGCGATGAACTGGCTGTCGAAGACGTCGCCGGCAACCAGCACGGCATCGACGCGTTCGCTCGCGGCCAGTTCGGCAATGCGCCGGATCGCGGCGAAACGCGCCTCGAACAACGCGGCAGCGTCTTCCGCCTCGAAGGCGCTGTAACGGCGGCCGATCTGCCAGTCGGCGGTATGCAGGAACCGTGGCATCGGCTTGCTCCTGTTGCGGAAGGCCGAATCATAGGTGCCCTTGGGTGATCGATTCCATGCCGGCGCGTGCCAATCGGCGCCTGGGCGATCGCGGATCGCCCGTACGGGCCTGCACATCGCATCACGCCGTAGGGGCGAGCGGCGCTCGCCCATACAGGGGATAGATGCCAATCGACGCCTGGGCGATCGCGGATCGCCCGGTACGGGCCTGCACATCGCATCACGCCGTAGGGGCGAGCGGCGCTCGCCCATGGAGGGCCGTGCGTGCCAATCGGCGCTTGGGCGATCGCGGATCGCCCGTACGGGCGACCGGCGGTCGCCCATGGATCGGCGCTCGCCCATGGGCACCGCGATCAGACGGTATTTGTATGGAGGAAAAGTGGTGTTGGTGGAGCCAGCCGGGATCGAACCGGCGACCTCTTGCATGCCATGCAAGCGCTCTCCCAGCTGAGCTATGGCCCCCAGAAAGGAGCGCGCAGTTTAGGAATGCCCCCCGGGGCTGTCAACAACGGCCAGCACACAACGGCCAGCACTCATGTAGGCAGCCAAAAAGGCGGCGCAATAAAGAGACTCGTTTGGCACGGACGGGCGAAGCTGCTAGCCTCGCCGCCTGCACGCCAGCAAGGTGACGCATCATGGGCATCCTCGACCTGTTCCGACTCGACGGCAAGGTGGCGCTGGTCACCGGCGCCGGGCGCGGTATCGGCGCCGGTTGTGCGCGTGCGTTTGCCGAGGCCGGTGCCAGCGTGGTGATCGGTGCGCGCACGCAGGCACAGATCGACGCGGTTGCCGCAGAGATTCGCGCTGCGGGCGGCAACGCGCTGGCACTGCCTGCCGACGTGATGCGCGAAGAGCAGCTCGCGGCCCTGGTCGATGCAGCCATCGACACCTACGGGCGACTCGACATCGTGGTCAACAACGCCGGCGGCTTTCCGCCCGGCCCGGCGTTGAAGACATCGACTGCGGAGTTCGTGAATGCCTTCCGCTTCAATGTAGGCACCGCGTTTGCGCTTTCACGTATCGCGGCACCGCGCATGGTCACGACCGCCGGCGGTGGTGCGATCATCAATATCTCTTCGGTTGCCGGTAACTTTCCCGCGCCCGGATTCGCCGCCTACGGCACCGCCAAGGGCGCGCTGTCGCTGTTGACGCAGGAACTCGCGCAGGAGTTCGCTCCGAAGATCCGCGTCAACGCGATCGCGGTTGGCTCGACGCGTACCGAGTCGCTGCTGACGGTGCTGCAGAACCCCGAAATCGAACGACGCATGATCGAACTGACGCCGATGAACCGGCTCGGCGAGATCGAGGACGTGGCTGCCTGCGCGCTCTATCTGGCATCGCCGGCAGCAGCCTACGTGACCGGCGACATCATTGCCGTGAACGGCGGGCTGACTGCGCTGAACCTGCCACTGCCGCGCGCATTCGCCTGAGCAGCAGACTTGCGGCGATTTGACACGATGCAGCACCCGACACAGACTGGCGGCAACCGTATCCGACGTGCCGGCTCCGTCCATCCGATGCACAGACCGCTGCTGACCCTGTTCCTCGCGCTGTGGACATGCTTCGCGCTGCCCTCATACGGCTTCGTGCGCAACATCGATGCACCACCAGCCGCGCAGGCCTCGCGCGCTCACCCGGCGCACGCATCGCATGTCCATGACAACCCGAGCCAGGATGCACACGGCTCGCTTCATGCCGACTCAGACGCCCATCCCTGCTGTGCCGGTGCAAACAGCGGTGATTGTTCGCACCCCGTCACGCACGGCATGGGCTGTGCGGCCCACTGTGCTGCCACCGGCAGTGCGCTGCCTGCAACGGACACCGTGTTGCACCCGGCCCGGCCAACATCCGGCTTCGACGGCCTGCCGCTGATCGGAGCGCTTGCTCCGGCACACACCCTGCTTCCGCTTCGTCCTCCCGCCTGAGTCCCTGGGGAAATTCCGTGCGCACACGCGGAAACTCCCATACGTCAGGATGAATCCCGACCTACGAAAGGGAAATTCCGTGCGCACACGCGGAAACTCCCATACGTCGGGATGAATCCCGACCTACGGAAGGGAAATTCCGTGCGTACGCGCGGAAACGACCCCGGATCCCATTCGTAACGAACCGGCGACGTCGCCGAGCCGAACCGCAGTGCGGTCGCTCGTTGTCCGTCAATGACGCCCTCCTCGCGTGCGGCAACCCGCCTGCCACGGAGGATGAACGCTGCCGCCGGTTCACGGGCGAGACGAGAACACAGGCAATGAACCAGACCATGAGAAACCTACTGCTTGCCTTGCTGCTGGTGGCAGGCCACGCCGGCGCCGACACGGCGCCCGAGTCATCGATCAGCTACGAAGCACTGCTCGCACGCCTTGGCGCGAGCCATCCGGAATATCGCACGATGCAGGCCGAAGCCGACGCAGCCCGCGAGGCGGTCGGCGCTGCCACTGCACTGCCGGACCCGGAGCTGAGGCTCGAGCTGATGGACATCCACGACGCCGATCTGCGCCCCGACGAGGTCGGCACCACCAAATACACCATCGAGCAACGCCTGCCGCTGTGGGGCAAGCGTCGACTGCGACGCGAAGCGGCAACGTCGGCGCACACGGCCGCCACTGCACGTGCGGCACAAACGCTGGCCGAGTTGCGCGCACAACTGCGTATCGCATTCAGTGAGTACTACGCTGCCAGCGCCGAGCTTGCAATCAACGAGGCAACGCGCACGCTGTTCGTGCGGGCGCTGCGCAGCGCGAGCGAGCGCCAGGCAAACGGCCTCGCACCGCAACAGGACCTGATCCGCGCGCAGACGGAACAGAGCGCCCTGCTGATCGAAGCGCAAACGCTGCACGGGCGCATCGACCGCGCACGCATCGCACTGAATGCGCTCACCAGCCAGCCGCTCGATGCCCCGCTGGCGCCTCCGGCCACGCTGCCTGCCAGCGCCGCCTTCGACAGCAGCAGCGAGCGTGTCATGAACAGCGAAGCCATCGACGCGCCGGCAATCGAGATCGTGGACCAGGAACTGCAACAGCGCCGCGGTGAGCACCGCCTGGCCGACCGCGAGCGCTACCCCGATCTCACGGTCGGCATTTCGCCGGTGCAGACCGGCAGCCGCTTCGAGACCTGGGAGCTGATGCTCGGCGTCACGCTGCCGCTGCACGGCGGCGCACGCGCACGCGAGCGCACGCAACAGGCGCTGTACGTCGCAGCCGAAGAGCGCCAGCGCGCCACCGTGCTCGCCGTGCGCACGGCAGCAGCCTCGGCACGCGCAAACTACCGGGCAGCGCGCCAGACCGAGCACCTGATCACCACGCAACTGCTGCCCGAAGTGCGCCTCGGCTACCGCTCGGCGCTGGCCGGCTACGGCAATGCGCAGCTCGACTTCGACGCCGTCGTCACCGCGGCGCTGCAGATCCGCAACGCCGAACGCCAGCGCATCGATGCCGCCGTAGAGCAGCAACTCGCCATCGCCGAATTCGAACGCCGTACCGGAGTACAGCCATGAATACCCTTGCTCGCGCCCTCACCGTAGTGGCACTGTTCGGCACCGGTGCGCTCACCGGTCTGTGGATCGGCAACACAACGGACCACGGCTCCGCCGCGCACCCGCAGACGGACGCATCAACCACAGCGGTCGCGCTGCCCGCAGACCGCAAACCGCTCTATTACCGCAACCCGATGGGCCTGCCGGATACCTCTCCGGTGCCGAAGAAGGACAACATGGGGATGGACTACATCCCGGTCTACGCCGACGAGCCCACCGACGACGCCGGTGCCGGCACGAACACCTTGCGCATACCGCTCGCGCGCGTGCAGAAGATCGGCGTACGCAGCGAGGCGGCGAGCCTTCGCCCCCTCGACCGCTCGGTCACGGCACTCGGCGTGATCGAAGCCGACGAACGCTCGCTGAGCACGGTCGCGCCGCGCTTCGCCGGCTGGATCGACACGCTGCACGTGAACGCGACCGGCCAGCACGTGCGCCGCGGTGACGTGCTGTTCGAGGCGTACAGCCCCGAACTGCTCGCCGCCCAGCAGGACTATCTGATCGCACTCGACGCCGCTTCCAGCGCCGACCGCGAATTCGCTGCCGGGCTGATGCGTAGCGCACGCGCCCGTCTGGTGAATGCAGAGATGGACACCGCGCAGATCCGCGCGCTGGAAACGCGCCGGGAGCCGCTGCGCACGGTGGCGCTGCGTGCGTCACGCAATGGCGTGGTGCTCGAGCGCAACGCTGTCGCCGGCATGCGCTTTGCGGCTGGCGACACGCTGTTGCGCATCGCGGACCTGGACTCGGTATGGCTGGTCGCGAACGTCTCGGCGCAGGACATGGCCGAGGTACGACTCGGCCAGCCCGCGACACTGTCGATCGACGGCTTCCCGGGAGAAAGCTTCAGCGGACACGTCGGTTTCATCTACCCGACGCTGGACGAGGTGTCCCGTACCACACGCGTGCGCATCGAACTGCCGAACGCCTCGCTGCGGCTTCGCCCGGGCATGTATGGCCGTGCCGTGCTGCAGGCCACGCAGCACGAGGCGGTAGTGACGGTACCCGACTCGGCGCTGATCGACAGCGGACTGCGCCAACTGGTGCTGGTGGAACACGCCACAGGCGAATTCGAGCCGCGCCCTGTGGTTGCCGGCCGCCGTGGCGGTGGTCTGGTCGAAATCCTCTCCGGGCTGCACGACGGCGAGCGCGTCGTGGTGCGTGCGAACTTCCTGATCGATTCCGAAAGCAACCTGCGCGCAGCCCTCGACGGACTCGCATCGGCCGGTGAGTCCTCATCGGCTGCCCCGGCGCAGATGCACCACGACCACGGAGGGCACTGAAGATGCTGCAAGCCCTGATCGCCTGGTCACTGCGCAATGTGCTCATCGTACTGGTCACGACCGCCGGCATCACCATCGCCGGCGTCTACGCGCTGCTGCACACACCGGTGGACGCCTTGCCGGATCTGTCCGACGTGCAGGTCATCGTCTACACCGACTATTCCGGGCAGGCACCGCAGGTGGTGGAAGACCAGCTCACGTATCCACTGTCGAGCGCGCTGCTCTCGGTGCCGCGCGCCCGGGTCGTGCGCGGCCTCTCCTTCTTCGGCGCCTCGTTCGTCTACGTGATCTTCGAGGACGGTACCGACATCTACTGGGCGCGTTCGCGCGTGCTCGAATACCTCGACACCGTGAAGGGAAAGCTTCCTCCCGGGGTGGCGCCGACGCTCGGTCCCGATGCGAGCGGTGTGGGCTGGGTCTACCAGTACGCGCTGAGCGGCGAGCAGCACGACCTCGGCGAGCTGCGTTCCCTGCAGGACTGGTACCTGCGCTACCAGCTTGCGCAGACGCCGAACGTGGCCGAGATCGCGAGCGTGGGCGGCTTCGTGAAGCAGTACCAGGTCAGCGTCGACCCACAGCGGCTGCAGGCCTTCGATATCGGTCTCGATGCCGTGAAGCAGGCGATCCGTGCCGCCAACCGCGACGTCGGTGCGCGCGTGATCGAAATGGCCGAGCACGAATACATGGTGCGCGGCAAGGGCTATCTGCGCACACGCGAGGACCTGGAGAACGTGGTGCTCACCAGCGTCGACGGCGTGCCGGTGCGCCTGCGTGACGTGGCCCGCGTCGAGGTCGGACCCGACGAGCGACGCGGAATCGCCGAACTCGACGGCGACGGCGAGGTGGTCGGCGGCATAGCGGTCGCGCGTCACGGCAGCCACGCGCTCGAGGTGATCGACGCGCTGAAGGCACGCATTGCGGAGATCGCGCCGGGGTTGCCGCAAGGCGTGGAACTGCGCAGCGTCTACGACCGTTCGCAACTGATCCGCGAAGCGATCGCGACGCTGCGCACCGCGCTCACCGAAGAGAGCATCGTGGTCGCGCTGGTGTGCGCGCTGTTCCTGCTGCACCTGCGCAGCGCGCTGGTCGCGATCCTGATGCTGCCGGTTGCGGTGCTGATGGCCTTCCTCGCGATGCGCTTCGCGGGCGTGGGCTCGAACATCATGAGCCTCGGCGGCATCGCGATCGCGATCGGCGCGATGGTCGACGCCGCGATCGTGATGATCGAGAACGCGCACCGCCATATCGAACGCGACGCGGGTGTCACACCGCGACCACAGCTCATCCTCGCCGCATGCCGCGAAACCGGACCCGCGCTGTTCTTCAGCCTGCTGATCGTCACCGTATCGTTCCTGCCGGTGTTCAGCCTCGAGGCGCAGGAGGGAAGGCTGTTCCACCCGCTCGCTTTCACGAAGACCTTTGCCATGGCAGCCGCCGCGCTGCTGTCGGTGACGCTGGTACCGGTGCTGATGCTGGTGTTCGTGCGCGGACGCATTCGCCCCGAGCAGCACAACCCGGTGAACCGCGTTCTCGTCGCCGCGTACCGCCCGCTGATCGGGATCGTGCTGCGTCACCGCTGGGCAACACTCGCCTGCGCACTGTGCATGCTCGGCGTGACCGTGGTGCCAATGACGCGCATCGGCAGTGAATTCATGCCGACGCTGAACGAAGGCACGCTGCTCTACATGCCGGCCACGCCGCCGGGTCTCACCGTCACGGCGGCAGCCCAACTGCTGCAGCAGCAGGACCGCATCATCCGCAGTTTCCCCGAGGTCGAATCGGTGTTCGGCAAGGCCGGCCGCGCCGCCAGCGCGACCGATCCGGCGCCACTCGAGATGTTCGAGACGATCATCACGCTGAAGCCCGCGAAACAGTGGCGCCCCGGGCTGACGATGGACGGCCTGATCGCCGAACTCGACGCGGCGCTGCAGTATCCCGGGCTCGCCAACTCCTGGACGATGCCGATCAAGGGCCGCATCGACATGCTGTCCACCGGGATACGCACGCCGGTCGGAGTCAAGGTATTCGGCGGTGAACTGACCGAGCTGGAGCACCTCGCACGCGAGATCGAAGGCGTGGTGCGCACGATTCCCGGCACCGCCAGCGTCTACGCCGAGCGTCTCAGCGGCGGCCTCTACCTCACGATCGAACCCGAACGCGAGCAGCTGGCCCGCTACGGGCTGTCGATCGACGCGCTGCAGGAAACCGTCGCCAGCGCGCTCGGCGGCGAAACGGTGACCACGACGGTCGAAGGCCGCGAGCGCTACGCGGTCAGCGTGCGCTACCCGCGCGAGCTGCGCTCCGATCCCGATACGATCGCTCGCCAGGTGCTGGTGAGCGCACCGAACGGAGCGATGATCCCGCTCGGACAGATTGCAACGCTGCGCATCGAGTCGGGGCCGCCCGCGATCCGGACCGAGAACGCGCTGCTTTCGGCTTATATCTTTGTCGACGTGCGCGACCACGACCTCGGTGGCTACGTCGAGCGCGCGCGCCGTGCCGTGGCCGAACAGGTGAGCTTCCCGCCCGGCTACTACGCGAGCTGGAGCGGCCAGTTCGAGTACATGCAGCGTGCCAGCGCCACGCTTCGCATCGTGATTCCGCTGACGCTCGCGATCATCTTCCTGCTGCTGTACCTGAACTTCCGCCAGGCGGGTGAAGCACTGATCGTGATGCTCTCGGTACCGTTCGCGCTCGCAGGCGGGGTATGGCTGGTGTGGGCTCTCGAATACCAGATGAGCGTGGCGGTGGCGATCGGCTTCATTGCGCTCGCGGGTGTGGCGGCGGAAACCGGCGTGGTGATGCTGTTCTACCTCGACCACGCGTGGGAGGCCACACGTGCGCGCTGCGCGCTCGAGCAGCGTCGTCCCACGATCGGCGAGCTGCACGCGGCGATCGTCGAGGGCGCGGTCGGTCGCGTACGACCCAAGATCATGACCGTCACCGCGATCACCGCCGGTCTGCTGCCTATCATGTGGAGCAGCGGTACCGGCTCGGAGGTGATGCGCCGCATCGCTGCACCGATGGTCGGCGGGATGCTGTCGTCGACGCTGCTGACGCTGGCGGTGATTCCGGCGCTGTACGCGATCGTGCACCGCCGCTCGCTGCGCCCGGCGGCGCCTCAGGCGGACCCCAGTGCGGCGTAGGCCTTTTCGACGTCCTTCATGCGCTTCTTCGAGATGCCGCCAAGCACCTCGATCGCATGCCGGATGCGCGCCCGCGACAGGTCGGAGCCGAGCATGTGCATCGAATCGATCACCGAGATCGACGCCGAAGTGCCGGCGATCGCGACGAACAGTGGTGCGAGGAAATCGCGGATCTTCAGCTCCATCTGCGCCGCCAGTTCCTTCATGGCGGCAAACAGGAGATCACGCTCCCAGCGCGTGATCGACTCGAGCCGCCACTGCGCGAACTGCAGCAGCGCGAGCAGGCGTTCGCGCTCGAGCTTTACCTCATTGAAGCTGTGTTCACCGATCGGCAGCATTCCCGAGAGCAGGTACGCGGCCGCCGGTGCGAAGTCGCTGAGTCGTTCGATGCGCGGCTGCAGGTGCGGCAATATGCGCAGCAGGTTGTCGCGGTTGTACGCCCACTCGACCAGTCGATCGGCCAGTCGTTCCGGCGTGAAATCCTCGCGCAGCCACAGCGCGTTCAGCCAGTTCAGCTTGTCGGGGTCGAACACCGGCCCACCGAGCGAGACACGCCGGATGTCGAAGGCATCGTGCATCTCCTGCAAACTGAACTTTTCGCGCTCGTCAGGCATCGACCAGCCCATGCGACCGAGGTAGTTCAGCAACGCTTCCGGCAGATAGCCCATGCGGCGGTAGTACAGGATGCTGGTCGGGTTCCTGCGCTTGCTGAGCTTGCTGCGATCGGGGTTGCGCAACAGCGGCAGATGGCAGATCACCGGTGCCTGCCAACCGAAGTATTCGTACAGCAGCAGGTGCTTCGGAGCCGAGTTGATCCACTCCTCGCCGCGCAGCACGTGTGTGATGCCCATCAGGTGGTCGTCGACCACGTTGGCCAGGTGATAGGTCGGCATGCCGTCGGCCTTCAGCAGCACCTGCATGTCGACCTGGGTCCATTCGACCTCGATCTCGCCACGCAGCATGTCCTGCACGCGGCAGACGCCCTCACGCGGCACCTTCATGCGCACCACCGACGGTTCGCCTGCAGCGAGGCGTCGCGCCACTTCGGCGGCGTCCAGACCCAGGCAGTGGCCATCGTAGCCCGGCTGCTGCTGGGCAGCCGTCTGCTCGCGGCGCAGCGTATCGAGGCGCTCCGGCGTGCAGAAACAGCGGAACGCATGTCCGCTCGCGAGCAGGCGCTCGCTGTGCTCGCGGTAGATCTCGCCACGCTCGCTCTGGCGATACGGCGCGTGCGGCCCGCCCACGTCAGGCCCTTCGTCCCAGCTGAGTCCCAGCCAGCGCAGCGACTCGAGGATCGCGGCCTCCGACTCCGGCGTGCTGCGCGTGCGGTCGGTATCCTCGATGCGCAGGATGAACTCGCCGCCGTGCTGGCGCGCGAAACAGAGGTTGAACAGCGCGACGTAGGCGGTGCCGACGTGCGGATCACCGGTCGGCGACGGAGCGATACGGGTACGAACCTTCATTTGCCTGTTCAGCCCAGCTTGCGGATGCGTTCGGAGGCGCTGATCACATCGGTCATGCGGATGCCGAACTTGTCGTTGACGACAACCACCTCGCCGTGAGCGATCAGCGTGCCGTTGACCAGCACGTCGAGCGGCTCTCCCGCCAGGCGGTCGAGTTCGATCACCGAACCCTGCCCCAGTTGCAGCAGGTCGCGGATCGAGATCCGTGTATTGCCGACTTCCATCGACAGACGGACCGGGATGTCGAGGATCATCTCGAGGTCCGGATTCATCTGCCGTGATGCCGGCCCCGATGCGAATTCCGGCAGTCCACCACCCCGGGCCGCGCCGGGACCACTTACCGCTTCGTCGTCACCAATCATTGCGTCGCCTCCCCATCCGGCACGTTCAATCGCTGCGCTCCAGCTTGCCCAGCACCTGCAAGGCAAGGTTTCCCTTCAACGTCCCGAGGCGCACCCGGAACAGCGCGATGTCGTCGACTCCGAGCACCGGTTGTGGCTCGTCGATCGGGATCACGTCGCCGACCTCGAGGTCGATCACCTCGCGCAGCGATATCGTGGACTCGGCAACACGGCAGTTCAGGCCGACCGGCGCGCCCTGGATATTCTCCTTCAGGGCTGCCTCCCAGCGATTGCCGCGCGAATCGGCGTCGACGAGCGCCGAACGATCCAGCAGCGCCTTGATCGGCTCCACCATGGCATAGGGCACGACCAGGTGCAGCTTGCCAGCACCGACGTCGAACTCGACGCTGAACGAGCTGACGACGGCGATGTCGTTGGCGTTGAAGATTCCCGTTGCTTCCAGCGAGCCTTCCTTCTGCAGCAACTGGACTTGCAGCACGGATTCGCCGCCCCATGCCTTCTGGAGTTCGGCAGACACGGTCTCCAGCACACGATCGACGACCAGTGCCTCGGCGGGCGTGAACTCGCGGCCTTCGATCCTGGCGTGGAAACGTCCGCCACCGAAGAAGTTGTCGACCAGCAGGAACACCAGCCGTGCGTCCATCACGACCAGCGCGTGACCCGGCAGCGGATCGAGCCTCATCACGTTGATGCTGGTCGGGGTAAGCAGCGTGCCCGCGTACTCACCGAATTTCTGGATCTGGATGCCCTCGTGGCCAATTTCCAGCCCACGACGCAGCAGGGAACGCAGGCCGCTGCGCAGGTGACGCGCGAAGCGTTCGTTGGTGCGCTCCAGCGCCGGCATCCGCCCGCGCACGATGCGGTCCTGGCTGGTGAGGTCGTAGTGCTGGAAATCGCGCGACGCTGGCGCGGGCTCGGCTCCCAGCTCGATCTCGCCACCGCCCACACCGTGCAGCAGCGCATCGATCTCGTCCTGCGACAACAGATCCTGCACTTCCCGCGAACTCCGCTAGCGTTGTGTACGGCGCGGCATCACTGCAGCACCAGATCGGTGAAGAAAACCTGTTCGACCCCGGGTTCGCCGGTCTCCTTCTGCAGGATCTCCCGGATCGTGGCCAGGATCCGTTCGCGCAGCAGCAGCCGGCCCGCGTCGGTGCGCAGCGCCGCGAAATCCTGCTCGCCGAGCAACGCCACCAGACGCCCGCGAATCAGCGGCGCATGCACCTCGAGCTGCTTGGCGACCGAACCGTCGTGCGTAAGCACACTCAGCATCGTCTGCAGATAGTGCCGACGGCCCTCGTACTGCAGCATCACGACGAACTTGTCACCGAGCGATACGTAGATCGTCTGCGTCGGGGCCGCTTCCGCCCGCTCGTCCGCCGACTTCTGCGCATCCGCTCTCCCGCCAAGCAGCACACCCGCAGTCACGCCGACGACCAGCAACACGATCGCCGCCGCAGCCATGATCAGCAGCTTTTTTTTGCTCCCGCCTCCGCCACCCGCGTCTGCGCTTGCCTTTTTCGTTGTCGCTTTGGCCATGCCAGTATCTCGTCACCGTGTGCTGCCAAGGCGGCTGGAGCAATCGCCATGCCAGCCGATCCGTAGTCGCAAGATTTTCGGAGCGCGAAACTTAGCACAACGGACGCCTGCGTGGCGCGGGCGGCTTAAGAGGCTGTCTCAGACGTAGGCGTCGATGACCCCGCTGTGCGCCGATCCGGGACGATCGATAGGTGATTCGATCGCGTCTGAACGGACCACGGCCGACGCATCCGCCCTGCTGCCGGCAAACTGCTGCGGCTGCCCGCCGCTGCCGTGATGCTGTTGAGCGACGTTCACATCGATCAGGTTCATGCCGCCGCCCTCGAGCAGTTCACGCAACCGCGGCAGCGATTGTTCGAGCAGTTCGCGCACCTGCACGCTGGCCGTCGCGAAATGCACGCTGGTACCTTCTCGCTGGCTGTGCACGGTCACGTGCAACGGTCCGAGCTCTGGTGGATCGAGGCGGATCTGCGCCACGTCCATGCCGCGCCCGGCGAACCAGCGCACCCGTGCATCGAGCTCGGCGGCCCACTGCGTGTCGCGCCCGAGGGCAAGCGGAGCAAACGGCAGCACCGGTTCACGCACACCTGCCGCTGCACCCGTAATGGCTGTGCCCTGGCCAACCGGCTGTGGCGCGTGCGTACTCACCGCTGGCACCGTCACGGCTTCCGGAGTGTCGCCAGCCAACGTGGCCAGCGCCGAGGCTTGGGTTGTGGCACGCGAGGCGTGCGGCAGCGATTCGCGCTGGATCGCCCGTATGGACTCGTCCGGGACCGGCGCGCGATCACCGGACTCGGCCGGGAGTGGCAGCGCGTCCGCCGTCACGCCCGTCGACGAGCCATCCGTTCGGGGCACAGCCCCCCGAGCGGATCCGGCAGCATCCACAGCCCCGTACCAGGACCCGTCAGCCAGCGCCCTGTCCCGCAGTCGGGCGACCGTATCGGCTGACACCTGCTGCGCATTGCCCGTCGAACCTGGAACGACGACCGACTGCGCGGGAGCGGCAACGGAACCGGAGGCTGGGTCAGCAGCAGCGGCCTGTGCTGCTGTGCCGGTTGCCGGCACTGGTACGACGGGCTGCTCCCCGCGAATCCCGTCCGCCACCGGAATGCCCAGCCCGCCCCGACCGGGCACAACGATCGTTGCGACCGGGTCGTAGTGGCTACTGACGCGGACCGCTGGTATCACCACGGCTGCAGTCACCGCCGTCGGCGAGGTACCCGATCGAGCCACAGCGCCGTGGCTGTCCACAACTGCCGTGCCCATCGACACGCCGGACTGGGCTGCATTCGACAGCTCGGACGTTTCGGTATCTGCCGGTACTGCTGCCGGCGCCCCGGTTTCGCCCGACGGATCGACACTCACGGCTGCAACTGCGTTGCCTGGCGTTGCATCCGGACCACGCATCGATTCATTGGCACCACCGGAAGCAGGGAACCACGACCGTCGCTGCAACCCGACCGGCTCCGGTTGGCGCACAACGCCGGCGAGCAAGGACCCACCGGGCGCATCGTCCGCGCTGCCAGGTCTCGCATCCGGTGTCAGCATCGGCGGCAATGCGGCACCTGGCACCGGCAACATCTTGCCTGTCGCCGGTTCCGGTGCGGCTGCGAACATCGCCCGACGCTGCAGCGGAGCAGCCATGATCCGGTGCGTGACCACAGCCTCGGCTTCGCTGCTGGCAGGCGTGGCGGTGGCGTCGCTCAGACCGGGGACCGGAAATACGGCGGGCGTAATCACGGGCTCGACCATACCGGGGATCGATGCCGTTGCCGGGATCTCGAGCGTGGTTGCTTTTTGTTTATCAAAATCTTTTGAATCAGATGGTTCCGATGCTTTGTTAAGGCCACGCAGAGCTGATGTGAGCACCTGTGCGAACTCCGGCAGCAAGCCGGCAGCGGCGTCCGCCAGCGTGTCGGGCGTCGCGATCGTTACGCCCAACTGCAACAGCAGATCAGTGGCTGAACCGGGACCGGAACCAGCCGGAGTGACGGAAGACATCGGGATCTCCACGTATGATCGCCATGACGAGGCACCCCGATGCAAGCGCTGCGCCAGGTTTCAAAGGCTGGCGCAAAAACGCCGCGAAACGGGTGGCGTTGTCACGCGCGGACCATGCCAGCGCTCGAGAGCCTTTTGCGACAGTCTCTTCAACCACCCTCAGAAAGTCCTGCCCGGCTTGCAATGCCCGCCAGTTCGTCGAGGCGGAGTTGCTCCTGGCGTGCGGCAGCCTGTTGTTCGTCACGACGCAGGCGCGCCGCCAGCTCGTCGAAGGCTCGCTGGCGATTGCGCACACCGTGCCATCGAGTCACGGCCTGCGCACTGGCGTCGCGCGCCTGCAGCACCGCTTGCCGCTGAGTCTCCAGCGTGCCGTCCAGGCTGGCGCAAAACGCCGCCAGCCGCGTCAGCGCATGCCCCGGAATTCCGCTCTGCCCGGCCTGCAACCACTGCGTTGCGTACTCCTGCGCCCAGGATTCGAGCTGCGACTGCTGCGCCTCACGCCGGTGCAGTTCGGCATTCGCCCGCCCCAGCCGCAACCTGGCGTCACGTTCGGCAAGCGCCGCGAGCTGCGCCAGCGTCTGCAGGCGGGCAGAACGGGGTTTCACGGAACAATCCCGCCGGAGCCTGCGTCCTGCATGCGCGCGTTGCGACGCACGAGCGACTGCTCGCCGGCCGCATCCCCGAACAGTCCGTCGAGTTGCGCAACGCTGTCGGCAAACGGCACGCGTTCGTCGATCTGCTGCTGCAGGAACTGGCGCATCACGGGCATGCGCGCCACGGCCCGATCGGTATCGGCGTCGCTCCCCGGCGCATACGCGCCCACGCTGATCAGGTCGCGGTTCTGCTGGAAGCGCGCATACAGTTTCTTGAACTCCAGCGCCGCACCGCGATGTACCGTCGTCGTAATCGACGGCATCGCGCGCGAAATCGACGCTTCCACATCGACAGCCGGATACTGCCCTTCCTCGGCCAGCGTGCGTGAAAGCACGACGTGGCCATCCAGGATCGCACGTGCGGCATCGGCAACCGGATCCTGCAGATCGTCGCCTTCGGTGAGCACGGTGTAGAACGCGGTGATGGATCCCTGCCCGATCTCGCTGTTGCCCGCACGTTCGACCAGATCGGGGATACGTGCAAACACCGAGGGCGGGTAACCACGCGTCGCCGGCGGCTCACCGACCGCAAGTCCGATTTCGCGTTGCGCCTGGGCGAAGCGTGTCAGCGAGTCCATCAGCAACAGCACATGGCGACCACGGTCACGGAAATCCTCGGCGATGCGCGTGGCCAGACGCGCGCTGCGCAGGCGCATCAGCGGCACATCGTCGGCAGGCGAGACCACCACCACCGCACGGCGCATGCCCTCGGTGCCGAGGATATCCTCGACGAACTCGCGCGCTTCGCGTCCCCGCTCGCCAACGAGACCCACCACCGTGACGTCGGCCTCGGTGAAGCGCGTCATCATGCCGAGCAGCATGCTCTTGCCGACACCACTGCCGGCGAAGATCCCCAGCCGCTGCCCGCGGCCCACGGTCAGCAGCGCGTTGATCGACCGCACGCCGACATCGAGCGGCGTGCGGATCGGCGCACGTCGCAGCGGATTGATCGGGCGCCCGTCCAGCGGCACGAAATCAACACTGCCAAGCGGTCCCTTGCCATCGATCGGCTGTCCGGCACCGTCGAGTACGCGCCCGAACAGACCCTCCCCGCACGGCACCTCGACGTTCGACGCCAGCGGCCGCACCCGCAAACCCGGGCGCAGGCCGCCGGTACGCGCCGCCGGCATCAGGAATACCCGCTCGCCGCTGAAACCAACCACCTCGGCTGCTGCCACGCTCGTATCGTGCAGGCGGATCAGGCAGCGTTGCCCCAACGCGCAATCGAGGCCGGTCGCTTCCAGCGTCATGCCGATCACGCGGGTCAGACGGCCCTCGGCGACCGGTGCGCAATCGTGACGTATGCGTGCCGCCGCTGCGCGCACGCAATCAGCGTAGGAAGATATGCTCACCGGCTCTCCGGGCCAGCGCCCACATGCCCCAGAAACTGTTCCGCAATCGCGGCAAAACGTGCCGATTGCGTGAAGTCGACCAGGGAATCCTCGGCTTCGACCCGGCAGTCACCCGCTGCCAGAGCGGGGTCCACCAGCAGCAAAGGCACCGCCTCGCCGCCACCGAAATCCTCCAGCAACTCGCGGTCGGCTGCGCTGACGAAGACCCGCACCGCACGTGCACCGATCGGCAACGCGGCCAATGCCTCGTCGAGCACCTGGGCGATATGCCCGGGCTGCAACTGCGTCTCGACGCGCAGCACCACCCGCGCTATCTGCAGCACCGCTGCAAGCAAGGCATCACGCAGCGCATCTTCCTGCCCGTGCAGGGGCGCCTGCAGCGCTTCGAGCAATCCCGCGAAACGTCCCGCTGCCTCTTCCAGATAGCGGCGTCCGGCGGCAAGGCCTTCCGCGCGCCCTGCGCGTTCCCCCTGTACCAGGCCTTCGGCATGACCGGCGGCAAACCCGTCGCGATGCCCCTCCTCTGCGGCTGCCGCGACGATCGACTCCACCTCACGCGCACCGACTCCGGGCGAGAAGCGTCCCGAGCGCACGTTTGCCGCGAGTTCCTGCTCCAGCCCCGCGCTGCCGAACGGCACCGCATCGGTGTCGACCTCGGCGACGCGGCGCTGGCGCATGCGCGCGCTCTCTGCCCGCACCACTGCCCCGGCGGGAACCGGCGGCAACGACCAGTTGGCGTAGGGGGTCGCACGCCCGGCCGGAATGCGGCGCTGGCGGCTCATGCGACACGCACCGACGACGGATTCATATCATTGCCTCGGAAGCGCCACCGAGCGAAATCTCACCGGCGTCGGCCATGCGCCGTGCCACCACGAGAATCTCGCGCTGCGCATTCTCCACGTCGCTGACGCGCACCGGCCCCTTCGCTTCGAGGTCGTCACGCAGCAACTCGCCGGCGCGCTTCGACATGTTGCCGAAGATCTTGGCCTTGAGATCGTCGTCGGCCGCCTTCAGCGCCAGCACCAGCACCTCCGACGACACCTCGCGCAGCAGCGACTGGATGCCCTGGTCGTCGATGGTCTTCAGGTCGTCGAACACGAACATCAGATCCTGGATGCGGCTGCCAAGCGTCTCGTCGGCCTCGCGGATCTGCTCGATCAGCGCCTGTTCGGTTGCAGTCTCGAGGTTGTTCATGATGTCGGCTGCGAACTTGATACCGCCACGGAACTGCCCCTGTGGCAATCCGGAACCGGCGAGTTCCCCCTCGACGATGCGATTGAGCTCCTGCAACGCGCTGGCATTCACCGACTCCATGGTTGCCACGCGCATCAGCAGGTCCGCACGCGCCTTGTCCGGGAAGTACGTCAATACCTCGGCTGCCTGGTCCGGATGCAGGTACGACAGGATCACCGCCTGGATCTGCGGGTGTTCACCACCGATCGTGTTCGCGACCAGCTTCGGATTCATCCAGCGCAGGGCCTCCAGCCCTCTGGTCTTGTCGCTCATCAGGATCTGATCGATCAGCGTGCCGGCACGCTCCTCGCCGAGTGCCTCGATCAGCACATTGCGGATGTACGATTCGGTGCCGACACCCAGACCGCTGGCCGTGTTGGCCTCGAGCAGCAGGCGCTCCATCACCCGCGAGACATCGCGCGCTTCGATGTCACCCATGCTGGCCATCTGCGCGCCGACCTTCTGTACTTCCTTGGGACCGAGGTGACGCAGGATGCGTGCAGCGTTCGCCTCGCCGACCGACAGCAACAGGATCGCCGCCTGCTCCAATGGCGTGAGATCCGCACCCTGCTTTTCTTCAGTCGCTGTCACGCACCCACCTGCGTATCACCTGCGCCACACGTTCGGGATCCCCTTCGACCATCGCCTGCACCGCCGACAGGCGGCGCTGGTACTCGCGCGCCGGCCCCGGTAGCAGCAGTGCCTCGGCTCCTTCGCCTCCTGCTCCCGCCTGCCCGGCCTCGAGCCGTGCGCGCTCGGCCTGCTGCCTCTCCTCGAGGGCACGCAGCTCACGGGTATTGCTGCTCAACGAGCGTAGCACGGGTGCCACCACCACCAGCAGCAATACCAGCAACGCAACGGCCGCCAGCACCTGGCGCAACAGCGGAAGGAACCAGTCCTGGCGCCAGAACGGGTCGTCCTCGATCGCCGCGTCTTCAGCGCCCAGGCTGAAGAAGGCCGCATTCACGACGTTGACGCTGTCACCACGCGCCGCATCGTAACCCACTGCGTCACGCACCACCGTGGTGATCCTCGCCAGCGCCCCCTCATCCCAGGCCACGCTTTCACGCTTGCCTTCGGCATCGAGGCGCGTGCGATCATCAAGCACGACGGCAACCGTGAGCCGGCGCACCTTGCCGACCTGGTGCCGGGTGTAGCTCAGCGAGCGGTCGAGTTCGTAGTTGCGCGTCGCCTGGCTGCGTACATCACGCGGTTCGGCCGGTTGCGCCGCGCCAGCGGGCTGCGCACCGGGCACGACTTCCGGTGCCACCCCACCCACCGGCGGCTGGTTACTGAGTGCGCCCGGGATACCGGCGCCGGCAGCTCCGCCTGTACGCTGCTCGTCGAGGCGCTGTTCGCTGCGCAGCGCCGGCAAGTCGGGGTTGTAGATCTCATCGGCCCGTTCCACCGCGGTGAAATCCACGTCCGCAGTGACTTCTGCCTTGTAGTGGCCGTTGCCGACGATGGGGTCGAGAATGCGGTGTACCCGCTGCACGAGCTGGTCTTCGAGCCGGGCCGTGTATTCGAGCTGGCGATTCGCAGCCGCCGCTTCGGCGTCCTCGGTGAAGTCCGACAGCAGCTTGCCGTGCTGATCGACGATCGTCACTGCGGCCAACTCCAGTCCGGGCACGCTGGAGGCGACCAGATTGCCGATCGCCCGCACCTGCCCTTCCTCGACCACGCGTCCGGGTTGCACCTCGAGCAGTACCGAAGCTGCTGCCTTGCGCTGATCGCGCACGAACGCCGAACGCTCCGGCAATGCCAGATGGACACGCGCGCCACGTACCCCGTTGATGCTCGCGATCGTGCGTGCGAGTTCGTTTTCGAGACCACGCCGATAGCGCGCCGTCTCGATGAACTGGCTGGTGCCGATACCCTGATCGCGTTCGAGCATCTCGAGCCCCACCGCGCGCTGACTCGGCACGCCGGCCTGCGCCAACGCCAGCCGTGCTTCGTGCAGACGCGAAGACTCGACCAGCAGGGCACCGCTGTCAGCGTCGATACGGTACTTGATGCCGCGCGACTCCAGCGTGCCTGTCACGGCAGTCGCATCGAGATTTTCCATGCTGCCGTAGAGCGGACGCATGTCGGCACCCTGCGACCACAGCACCAGCCATACGGCGAGCGCGATGCTGACCGCCAGGCCGACGATCACCCCGACCTGGCGCGGAATCGACAGGGTGGCAATGCCGGCGATATAGGGAGTCAGCGTCGCAGCGGCCGCACCGCCACTCACCGCAGGCAACTGTGCTCCGCCCTGCACTTCCTGTTCTGCCATGCTCGCCGTGCCTCCGCCGGTGATACCTCAGGTATCAGACCGGCATGTTCATTATTTCCTTGTACGCGTCGACCAGGCGATTGCGCACCTGCGTCATCGCCTCGAACGCGATACTCGACTTCTCTGCCGCGATCATCACCTGCGTGAGACTGACTCCGGGCGTTCCGAGTTCATAGCCTTCGCGCAGCACGTTCGCTTCCTGCTGCACGGCATTCACGCGTTCGATCGCCTGGCTGAACAGCGTACCGAAGACCGGCGCGTCCTCCTGGGGGCGAAGCAGTTGCCCGGGTTCGATCTGCCCCGGCATCGCCTCGTGCACCGGGCGGTGCATCTGCGCCTGGATCGAGCGCATCTGCGCCAGTACCTGTGCGATATCGGCCCGCTCGACCATCACCGGCTCCTCCCCGAAAGCGATCCACGTCATGCGACGGATTCTTGGCGCAGCGACTCGTTCTGCTGACCACGCAGCAGCGAGTGCACATTTCGGGCCAACGTATACACAAGGACGGATTCGATCCCGCCCTGGAGCAGGCCGTGGTCAACCTACGTTGATCGCACGGATACGGTCGCTCGCCGGAGGGCGGGCGCGCAGGGAGCGGAAATCGAACAGGCGGGGATCGGCGAGCTGTGACGGCGCCACGTTGCCGATCGCGCCGAAGATCGAGTCGATGCGCCCCGGGAAGCGGCGTTCCCAGTCGCGCAGCATCTCCTTGATCGCCTTGCGCTGCAGGTTGTCCTGCGAACCGCACAGATTGCACGGAATGATCGGAAACTCCCGATACGTCGCGTACGCCGCGAGGTCTTCTTCGCGGCAATAGGCAAGCGGCCGGATCACCACGTTGTCTCCGTCATCGCTCAGCAGCTTCGGCGGCATCGCCTTCAGCTTGCCACCGTGGAACATGTTCAGGAACAGCGTCTCGATGATGTCGTCGCGATGGTGACCGAGCGCAATCTTGCTCGCGCCGATCTCGCGAGCAAAGCCGTACAGGTTGCCACGGCGCAGCCGCGAGCACAGGCTGCAGGTGGTCTTGCCCTCGGGGATCACCGATTTCACGATGCTGTAGGTATCACGCTCGAGGATGTAGAACTCTACCCCGATCGACTCCAGGTAGCGCGGCAGGACCTCCTCGGGAAATCCGGGCTGTTTCTGATCGAGATTCACCGCGACCAGATCGAAGGCGACCGGAGCCGTCTTCTGCAGATTCAGCAGGATATCGAGCATCCCGTAGGAATCCTTGCCGCCGGAGAGACAGACCATCACACGATCGCCGGTCTCGATCATCGCGAAGTCCTCGATCGCACGCCCGACGTTGCGCCGCAGCCGCTTCTGCAGCTTGTTGAACTCGGTACGACTCCTGCGGGGATCGGCCGGGGCCACGACAACGCCTCCTGGTAACGGTTCGGGGCGCGCATTCTACGGGCTTTCACGCCGATGGTCATGCACACACCTTCGCGATACCGACGCTCGCCCGTGTTGGCGGCATCCCGGCCCAGCCGCTACAATCCGAGCCCTGCTCCCCACGCTCATCTTTTCAACACTACAGGAAAGCCTCGAGATGAAAACACCCGTTCGCGTAACCGTCACCGGCGCCGCCGGCCAGATCAGCTACAGCCTGCTGTTCCGCATCGCTTCCGGTGCGATGCTGGGTCCCGACCAACCGGTGATCCTGCAGATGCTCGAGATCACTCCGGCGCTCGGCGCACTGCAGGGCGTGGCGATGGAACTCGACGACTGCGCATTCCCGCTGCTCGCCGGCATGGTGTGCACCGACAAGCCCGAAGAGGCATTTGCAGACGCACAATACGCACTGCTGGTCGGCGCCCGCCCGCGCGGTCCCGGCATGGAGCGCAAGGATCTGCTCGAAGCCAACGCGGCGATCTTCTCGGTCCAGGGCAAGGCGATCGATGCCGCTGCCTCACGCGACATTCGCGTGCTCGTCGTCGGCAACCCCGCCAACACCAACGCACTGATCGCACAACGCAACGCACCGGGTATCGATCCGCGGCACTTCACCGCGATGACGCGGCTCGACCACAACCGCGCCCTCACACAACTGGCGATCCGGACCGGCAACCCGGTCAGCGCCGTGACGCACATGACGATCTGGGGCAACCACTCCTCGACCCAGTATCCGGATCTGTTCAACGCCAAAGTGAACGGCAGGCCCGCACTCGAGCTGGTCGATCGCGGTTGGTATGAAAGCGACTTCATCCCGACGATACAGCAGCGTGGCGCCGCCGTGATCAAGGCACGTGGCGCCTCGAGTGCTGCCTCGGCGGCCAACGCCGCGATTGCCCACATGCGCAGCTGGGCACTCGGCACGGCACCAGGCGACTGGGTCAGCATGGGTGTCTACAGCGACGGCAGCTACGGCATCCAGAAAGGTCTGATCTACTCGTTCCCATGCACGTGCAAGGACGGCGACTGGCAGATCGTGCAAGGTGCCACGATCAACGATTTCTCGCGCGCAAAGATGCAGGCCACTGAACAGGAACTCAGCGAGGAACGCGACGCCGTCGCGCACCTGCTGCCCTGATCGACAGCGACACGGAACCCCGCAGGGTTCCGTGTCCACCCCCCCCTTTCGCTAATCTGTTTCGATCAGCGTTGCATCGATGCGGAATTCCCCGAGCATCGGTTCGGTTCCGAGCAACTGCAACGGCGCTCCGGTTTCCAGATCCACACAGACCTGCAAGCGCCCCGTCAGTCCCAGCAACCGGAAATCGTCGGCGTTCTGTGCACCGTTCTCGACCGCCATACCCACCCGTCGACACACGGTTTCGGACTCGACCCGTGTGCGCAGGCCACGCTGGACACGTGTGTGGGCAATCCTCTGGCGCGCATCCCCCTGCAGTGTGAGCGCGACGTCGAGCGCCCCCTCATCGGTGCACACGCGCGCCAGCGAGCGCACGCGTTCACTGCGCACCAGATCGGCAGACAACAACAACAGGCCCAGGGAATCCGTGCAATCACCGGTACGCACTGCCCGATGCAGGCGCTCGCGCTTCAGCGGCCAGTCCCGGGGCGCGGTGCCACGCGCTGCGGCGCTGCCGCGGCGCTGCCAGCCGTAACTGCCGTCCTCGAGGATGCGCGTCAGCTTGTAGCGCCCGCCCTGAATGGAATCGAGGCGCTCGCGCTGCAGCAACTGCAGGTTGTCACGTGCCAGCCAGACGGTGACATGCGAGTTGGCACCCGGTGCGCTGCTGCGTGCATCGATGCGCCAGGCGCCGGACGCGGGCACTGCAAGTGCCCTTTGCCCTGCAACATCGACCAACTGCGACGTGGCTTGCTCCGCCGATTGCGCCTCGACCGTGACACTGGATCTGGCAACCAGCAGGAATTTGCGCGCCTCGAGTTCGATGTGACGCCAGTCCCGCCCGGATGAGACCGGATCGGCGCGGGCCGTGATCGAGAACACGATGGCGCAGGCGAGTTGCAGTACGGGCAACCAGCGCAGCACGCTACAGCGCTCGCATGCTGGCGCCATCCACCACCAGCGTGGCACCACTGATGTAGCTCGCCGCCGGGGAAAGCAGGAAAGCTCCGGCACGGCCGAACTCCTCCGTTGCGCCATAACGTCCGAGCGGTATCGACCGTTCACGCTGGCGCCGCACTTCGAGCGCGTCGATCCCGCTGCCTTGCGCCTGGAACGCATCGAGCTGCTGCATGCGATCGGTCGCGATCAGTCCCGGAACCAGGTTGTTCACCCGGATGCCGTCAACCGCGAGTTCACGCGAAAGACTCTTGGCCAGCGCCGCCACACCGGAGCGCATCACGCTCGACAGCAGCAATTGTTCCGCCGGTTCACGCACCGTCAATGACGTCAACATCAGGATCGAACCGCCGCGCACGCGCAGGTGCGGCAACGCGAGACGCACCAGACGCACGGCACTCAACAGCGTGAGTTCGTACGCCGCTTGCCAGGCATGATCGTCGAAGGCATCGAAGCCGCCTGGCGGTGGCCCTCCGGCATTGGTGACCACCCCGTCGAGACGCCCGAAGTGCTGTACGGTTGCATCGACCCAGGCGCCGAGTGCAGCGGCGTCACGCACGTCGCAAGCGGTACCGGTTACGCCGGCCTCGCTCAGCGCGCCGAGCTCACGTGCGGCACACGCGATACCCTGCGCGTCACGGCTCGCGATCGCCACGCCAGCACCCTCTGCGGCAAGACAGCGTGCAATTGCATGACCGAGCCCCTTGCTCGCTCCCGCAACCAGGAACACCTTTCCCTGCACACCCAGATCCATTTCCGACGCTCCGCCTGCCCTGTAGACGACGGCGCAGAGACTACCACAGGGTACGCTGGTCTATACTCGCAACCGACTCGTCACAGCAGGCGCAACGCATGGCCGAACACGGACTCAGGAAGATCCTCAGCGGATTGTTGCACCGCCAGCGGCCGGAACCCGTATCAGAAAACGGTGCCGATACCGGTTCGAGCTTCGAACAGACGGTGATCCGCCTGCAACAACTCGTCGAGGAGCGCTGCTTCGTCGATGTGCGCTTCCCCGAGCGCAGTGGCAGCACCTACCAGAGCCTGATCCTCAAGGTGGATCCGGTCGAACACCATGTTCTCATCGACGAGCTGTTCCCTGCGCATGGGCAGTTCTTCATCGCACCCGGCGACGAAGTCGAGATCACCAGCGTGCGCCGCGGCCTGCCGGTGCGCTTCACGACCTGGGTCAAGGCCATCAGCATCGACGAGGCCGATGGGCTGCCCGCGTATCGTCTCGCGCTCCCCGATACGGTCGAAGCGAAGCAGCGACGGGCGCATTTCCGCCTCGCGCTGGATGGCGACAGCGCGGTGCGGCTGCGGCTGCGCGGTCCCGAGGGTGACCGGCTGCTGTGCACGGTGTTGAACCTGTCCCAGACCGGGCTCGGCTTCGACTGCCCCGGCAACCTGAGCGAGTGGCTGCGTCAGAACGCACGCCTGCAGCAGTGCTTGCTGACCGTCCCCGGACTGCCCGAAATCGCGTGTGATCTGGAGGTCCGCAGCTTCGAGTTCCGCAAGCGCCCGACACGCCATACCATCGTCGGAGCCCGCATCGAGGCGTTGCCGCCGGCGGCCGCACGCCAGCTCGAGCATTTCCTGGCGCTTGCCCAGCGTCACCAACGCCGCGAGACGGCCCGCGCCTGATCAGTCCACGGCGCGCAGCACCACCAGCGGTGGCGTGCGCACCACAGAACGGCAGCCGAGCAGGCCGAGCAACGCCGACAACGCCGCACCAAGCAACGGGCCGGCCAGCCACGCGAGCGGGTGCATGCGGAACTCCAGATCCAGTACGCGCGTCTGCACTGCCCACGCAGTGATCTCGGCACCTGTCGCAGCAAGCGCACCGGCGAAGGCACCGAGCAGAGCGAATTCGATCACGAGACTTCCGAGCACCAGCCGGCGTGACGCACCCAGCACCCGCAACATCGCCGCCTCGTGCAATCTGGCGTCGAGTCCGGCCCGCACGCTCGCCACCAGGACCAGTACAGCAGCCAGTACGAGCAAGGCAAGCACCAGTGAAATCGCCCACGCGAGCTGGGTCGTGATCGCGCGCACCTGCGCAAGCAGCGCATCGACCTCGAGCAGGGTCAGCGTAGGGAAGGCACGCAACAGAGCTGCCGGTACCCCGGTATGCGCATGATCGACATGAAAACTGGTCAGCCACATCGCCGCCTCGCGTTCGAGCAGATGGCGCGGGAACATCAGGAAGAAGTTCGGACGCATGCTGTCCCAGTCGAGAGCGCGGATGCTGGTGACCTCCGCGTCGAAGCGCTTCGGCCCGATCTGCAGCGTCAACACACTGCCCAGGTGCAAGCCGAGCGCGCGTGCCATGCCGGACTCGACCGAAACCTCGTCGCGCGCCGCACTGCCCCACCACGCACCGGCAACGAGTGTGTTGTCTTCGGGCAGCCCGTCTGCCCACGTCAGGTTCAGGTCCCGGTCGAGATCGAGCCTCTCACCTTCACGCAGCTCGGGCGACGCACCATCCACACCGACGATGCGCCCCGGGACCATCGGATACATCCCGGCAGTCGTGACACCACGCTCGGCAAGAAACGCCTGCACTGCGCCGACCTGATGCGGCGCGATATTCAGCAGGAAACGATTCGGCGCCTGCGGGGACAGACCACGCTGCCAGTCATCGATCAGCACGGTACGTACCAACAACAGAACCAGCGCCAGCATCAACGCAACCGCGACCACCAGCGCCTGCAGCGCATTCAGCGCCGCGTGGCGTCGCAAGCCTGCCAGCGCGAGACCAAGGATGCCGCGTGCCCCGGCACCGGGTACACGCGCTCGCCGCAACAGTACGAAGCTGACGCCGCCTGCCACGGCAGCGATGCCCGCCAGTGCACCAAGCACACCGACGGTCAGATTCCAGTCGCCGCTGTACCAGCGCAGCAACACGACCAGCGTTGCCAATGCCGATCCATAAAGCACGGCGGAAGTCGTACGCGGCATCGCCTCGCGTCGCAACACCCCGGCCGGTGCGGCATTGGTCATGGCCAGCAGCGGTGGCGTGGCGAGTCCCAGCAGGCCGAGTGCACCCGTACCGGCTCCCAGCCACAAGGCGCGCATCCCCGGTGCTGGCACAGCGTCCACGAACACGCCCGCCAGCAGCGCGAAGGCCGCCGCCTGCAGCGACCACGCCAGCAACCAGCCGAGCAAGGTGCCGGGCAGCAGCAACCAGATCATGTTCAGTGCGTACACCCAGCGTATGGCCGGCGCCACCAGACCCAATGTCTTCAGCACCGCCACATGCGCCGCGTGCCGGCTTGCATAGCGCCGCACCGCCATCGCGAGCGCGACACCGGCGAGCACCACCCCGAACGATCCGCCCAGCAGCAGGAACGACTCGGTACGCGCGAGCGCATTGGCAACGCGCGCCGGGCCATCCTCGACGGACACGAAGCGCTGACCTGCGGCCAGATGCGGTTCGATCGTCGCACGCCACACCGCGAGGCTTCGCGAATCACCGGCGAACAGGTACGAGTACTGCACGCGGCTGCCCGGCTGCACGACTCCCGCCGCTGCCACATCCTCCTGGCTCATCATCAGCCGCGGCCCCAGCGCGAGCAGATTGGCGCTGGCATCCGGCTCACGCACCAGCAAGGCCGCGACCTGCAACTCGCGCTCACCAACCACGATGCGGTCTCCGATCCTGATCCCCAGCAACGGCAGCACGCGCTCGTCGACCCAGACTTCACCACCGGCGGGGCCGTGCCCGAGCTCACGCACCACGCTGCCATCACCATCGGCAACCGCGATCCTGCCGAGCAGCGGATAGGCCGCATCCACGGCTTTCACGCTCACCAGTTGCATCGCGTCGTCGTGCATGACCATCGTCACGAACTCGAGCACGCCGGCACTGCGCAGACCGCGGCTGCGCGCCGCAACGATCCAGTCGGGATCGACAGCGCGATTGCTGCGCAGCACCAGGTCGCCGGCCATGAACGTCGCACCGCGCTGATCGACGGCCCGCTGCAGGCGATCGACGAACAGACCGAGCGTGCTGACGATCGCGACCGCGAGCACCAACGCTGCGAACGGTATGCCGAGCTCGCCACTGCGCCAGTCACGCCGGAACAGCCGCCACGCGAGCCTCAGCACACGAGTTCTCCGGCAGCATCCACCAGTTCGCCCCCAACCAGCGTGAGCTGGCGCGAACAGCGCGCCGCGAGCCGCGCGTCATGCGTCACCAGCACCAGCGTGGTTCCGTGTTCGGCCTGCAGCGCAAACAGCAGATCGATCACACGCGCCGCGGTCGCCGCGTCGAGGTTGCCGGTCGGCTCGTCGGCGAACAGCACGCGCGGCGCACACGCGAAGGCGCGGGCGATCGCGACACGCTGCTGCTCGCCACCGGACAACTGACGCGGGTAGTGCCCGGTACGCGCCTCGAGCCCGACGCGCTGCAGGAACTCGCGTGCACGCGAAGCGGCTGCGCGGTCGCCGCGGATCTCGAGCGGCAACATGACGTTTTCCAGTGCAGTCAGCCCGGGCAGCAACTGGAACGACTGGAACACGAAACCCACGAGCCGCGCCCGCAGACGCGCGCGTCCATCCTCGTCGAGACGGGTGAGATCCTCGCCATCGAGGCTGATCGTCCCGCAGCTCGGCAACTCCAGACCGGCCAGCAGACCGAGCAGCGTCGACTTCCCGGACCCGGATGCACCGACCACGGCCACTGCCTCACCGTGGTTGATTTCCAGATCGATCCCTCGCAAGATGCCGAGCGATCCCTCTGCAGTAACGACCTCCTTGCCGACCCCTCTCACGACGATCAACGGCTCCATGACCCGCACCCGACTGCTCTCCTTGCCGGCACTGTTCGTGCTGGCATTATTCGTCACGCTGGCGGCGCGCGGCAACGCAGGCTGCGTGCTGATACTCGGCGATTCGATCGGCGCCGGGTTCGGCGTTCCGGTCGAGCAGGGCTGGGGCAGCCTGCTCGCACAACGGCTCGACGGCTGCGCAGTGGTCAACGCCAGCATCAGCGGCGAAACCACCGAAGGCGGCAAGGCACGGTTGCCGCAACTGCTGGCCGAATACCGCCCCCGCATCGTCGTGCTCGAGCTCGGAGGCAACGACGGGCTGCGCGGCTTTGCTCCGGCCGTGATCCACGCCAACCTCGCACAGATGATTGCCGATGCCCGGCACGCCGGGGCGAAGGTACTGCTGCTCGGCATGCGCATACCGCCGAACTACGGACCACGCTATACGACGGCGTTCCACGCGATCTACGGCACGCTCGCCGAACAGACCACGAGTGCACTGGTTCCGTTCCTGCTCGAAGGCATAGCGATCAACCGGGAACTCATGCAGGAGGATGGCATCCACCCGAATGCGGCGGCACAGCCGCTGATTCTCGCCAACGTATTGCCTGCACTTTCCGCGCTGCTGCGGGACTGAACATATGGCAGATCAGCGGAAACTGCCTGCAGAGCCCGCGTGGCTGGAACTGGACCGGCGTCATGCGTGGCATCCGTACGCGCACGCGATCGCAGCCGATCCGGTCTATCCGGTGGCATCGGCACGAGGCGTACACCTGCAGCTCGCCGATGGGCGCGAACTCATCGACGGCATGGCCTCGTGGTGGTCGGCGATTCACGGCTACAACCACCCGGTACTGAACCGTGCCCTGCACGAACAGGCGCAGCGCATGGCCCACGTGATGTTCGGCGGACTCACGAACGAACCGGCAGCCGAGCTCTGCGCGCTGCTTGCACGCATCACGCCGGGACAACCCGAACGGGTGTTCCTGTGCGATTCCGGCTCGGTGGCGGTCGAGGTCGCGATCAAGATCGCCCTGCAGTACTGGCAGAGTCGCGGCGAGCGCGAACGCACGCGCGTGCTGGCGCTCGCCGGTGGCTACCACGGCGACACCTTCATGGCGATGTCGGTCTGCGATCCGCTGACCGGGATGCACCGCCTGTTCGACGGCGTGCTGACACGACAGTTGTTCGCACCGCGCCCCGGAGGCGGCCCAGGGGATCCCGCGCGCGCAGAGGACATCAGCGCGTTCACAACCCTGCTCGACCAGCACGCAGCGCGCATTGCCGCCGTCATCCTCGAACCGGTGGTGCAGGGCGCCGGCGGGATGCATTTCTACTCCGCCGACTTCCTGGCCCGCGTACGCGCCCTGTGCTCTGCGCACGGAGTGCTGCTGATCGCCGACGAGATAGCCACCGGCTTCGGGCGCACCGGCAAGCTGTTCGCCTGCGAGCACGCTGGCATCGCCCCCGACATCCTCTGCGTGGGCAAGGCGCTGACCGGTGGCTATATGTCACTGGCGGCCACGCTGACCAGTGATCGCATCGCTGCCACGGTGTGCGCCGGTGAAGCAGGGGCACTGATGCATGGCCCCACGTTCATGGGCAATCCCCTGGCCTGCACGCTCGCGCTCGCCAGTACGCGGCTGTTGCTGGCGCAGCCGTGGTCACGCGAGGTTGCACGCATCGAGGCGGGACTGCGCACCGGCCTTGCCCCGGCGCGCGAGTTGCCTGCGGTGCGTGATGTGCGCGTGTTCGGCGCAATCGGCGTGATCGAGACCGAACAGCCGGTCCCGATGCGCGAGATCACTGCTGCGTTCGTCGAGCGTGGCGTGTGGCTGCGTCCATTCGGTCGACTCGTCTATACGATGCCACCGTTCGTGATCGACGATGCCGAACTCGAACGACTCACACAGGCCATCGTCGGAACCCTGGCGCACTGCCTCGCGCGCTGACGAGGGGATTTCACGATGCCCTCGATGCAACCGTTGCCGCACGGCACTCAGGACTTGCCGCGACGGACTCCCGCCCCACCGGAGCTGCGCTGGCGCAACCAACGGCGCAACAAACCGCCCTGCCCCGGCGTGAAACTGCGCACTTCGGCTGCCACGAACAGCGCGGCAATCGCCGGTACTGCGCCGCTCCATGCACGCGGTCCGAGCACTGCAACGCGTTCCACACTGCGCCCGAAAGCATGCAGGAAGCGTATCTGCGCCGCAAAGGTCCCGCCGCCGCTCCAGCCATGAAAACGCCTGACGTCGAGTACCAGATACCCGATGCGCCCGTCGCGTTCGTGCAGGCGCTCCGCAGCAGGCATCACCCTGTCGCTGAAATCGCACGCGTGGATACAGCCGATCAGCGTGACGCGCATCCACGGGCGCGACACACCGGCCTTGATCTCGATCATGTCCTGCTTGCCTCCCTGTGCCAGGGGATGCCATCCCGATCGCATCCCCGCTGCCCTTCCGTGGGCACGCCCCGCATTATCAGACGCTCGCGGCACCCCGACAAGCAGCGCTCCCGTCGAGCATCACCCTCTATACTCCAGCCAGATGACGATGATTGCGGAGCGCAATGATGCAGCAGCTTTCGGCACTCGACACCCTGTTCCTCAGCCGCGAAACGGAGCGCACACCGCTGCATATCTCGCGTCTGCAGATCTACGACCCCTCGAGCACACCGGGTGGCCGGGTTCGTCTCAGGGATATCCTGCAGTTGTTCGAAAGCCGGCTGCACATGGCGCCGGTACTGCGCCGGCGCCTGGCTGAAGTTCCGCTCGGACTGGACTATCCGTACTGGGTCGAAACTGCCGATTTCGACCTCGAGTTCCATGTCAGACACATCGCACTGCCAAAGCCGGGAGACTGGCGCCAGCTATGCATCCAGGTCGCACGACTGCATGCCCGTATCCTCGATCGCTCCCGGCCACTGTGGGAGGCGTACGTGATCGAGGGTCTGGACAATATCGCAGGCTTGCCGCGCGGCTCGTTCGCGCTGCTGCTGAAGCTGCACCATGCTGCGATCGATCCCGCACCGGCGTCCGATATCGTTGGAGTGATCCACGACACCAGCCCCGACCCCAGCGAAGCGACGGGTGCACAGCCACCACGCTGGCGTCCCGAGACGATCCCTGCCACGAGCGGCCTGCTCGCACGCGCGTGGCTCAACACCCTGCGCCAACCGTCCCGGCTCGCGCACACACTGGTCAGCAACGCCCCGGGCATCTCCGGACTGCGCGATGCACTGCAACGCCATCGCCTGCTGGCCACGCGTGAACGCCCACTGACCCGCTTCAACGGCACCGTCAGCGCACACCGCAGCTTCGATGCGCGCTTCTATCCACTCGCAGCCATACACAACATCCGCAACCTTGCGCCCGGTGCCACCATCAATGACGTCGTGGTCACGCTGATTGCCGGAGCGTTGCGACGTTACCTGCTGACTACGAGCGAACTGCCACCGGCAAGCCTGATCGCCGGCGCCCCGATCAACATCCGCACGCCGGAGGACGCCGACGGCACCAGGGTGCAGATGATGACCCTGACGCTGTATACGGACATCGCCGATCCGGTGGAGCGCCTGCACCAGGTGCACGAGGAGTGCCTGGCGTCGAAGGAGTACGCCCATGCCGCTGGTGCACGTGCATTGACCGATCTGACCCAGGCGGTTTCCCCACGCCGGGGATCGCTCGGACTGCGGGCAGCGAGCCAGACGATGCTGATGTCCGAAGGCGCAGCACCCATCAACACGGTGATCTCGAATATCCCCGGCGCCCAGGTTCCGCTCTACCTGTGTGGCGCACGCCTGCTGTGCAGCGCGGGCCTGGGAGCGGTGCTCGACGATATGGGTCTGGTCCACCTGGTACCGAGCTACCACAACGGGATCTCGATCGGCTTCACCGCGTGTCGCGACATGCTGCCCGATCCGACCGTCTACGGCGGTTGCATCCACGACAGTTTCGAGGAACTGAACACTGCGGCCCGCGCCCTCGGTCGTCGCCGCAGTGGCAGCCGGCGCAGCCGGCGCCCACGCCGCGACTGATCCGCCGCACGCGCGCCTGCGTATACCGAAGCCTTTCCGGAGAACCGTAGATGATCGACGAGCTCGCTGCGAACTATCACCGCATTCTCGAAGCCCTCGGCGAGGATCCCGGGCGCGAGGGATTGCGCGACACGCCGCTGCGCGCTGCGAAGGCGATGACTTTCCTGACCGACGGCTACCGGATGAACCTGCACGAGATCGTCAACAACGCGGTGTTCCAGTCGGACAACGACGAAATGGTCGTGGTGCGCGACATCGAGCTCTACTCGCTGTGCGAACATCATCTGCTGCCCTTCATCGGTCGCTGCCACGTCGGCTATCTGCCGTCCGGCAAGGTGCTCGGGCTGTCGAAGATCGCCCGCATCACGGACATGTTTGCGCGCCGCCTGCAGATCCAGGAGAACCTCACACTGCAGATCGCCAACGCGGTCGAGGAAGTCACGGGCGCCAAGGGCGTCGGTGTGGTGATCGAGGCACGCCACATGTGCATGATGATGCGCGGCGTACAGAAGCAGAACTCGGAGATGACGACTTCGGTGATGCTCGGGCGCATGCGCGACAGTGCCGCCACGCGGCAGGAATTCCTGTCGCTGGTACGTGGCTGCTCGTAGCCTCACAACCTCCTTCGCAACGTCTCGCAAACGAGCACACTCTGCGGCAGCACGCCCGGGAACAGCAATCCTGCAGAACGCCGGTTGAACGCGAACACCCCGGCGCTGCGCCGTGCCGTGTGAGATCGCAAACCCTGTGCTAGTCTGCTTTGCGTCATCGCGTGCTTCATGAACTGCCCGCGCAGCGGCCGGGCAAGACCGGGGAGTCAGGACTGCAAATGAATGTAGTGATCGGACTGGTGGTCGTGCTGGCATCGTGCGTCGCGGGCTTCATGCTCTCCGGCGGCAAGCTGCTTGCCCTGTTCCAGCCATTCGAACTGCTGATCATCGGCGGCGCTGCACTCGGTGCGATGGTGATGTCCAATCCGCTCGGGGTGACCGTCAACGTGCTGAAGTCGGGCGCGACGCTGTTGAAGCCCTCGCCCTTCGGCAAGGAGACCTACCTTGCGCTGTTCGGGTTGCTCTACGACCTGTTCAACAAGATGCGGCGCGAAGGCTTGCTCGGCATCGAGAAGGACATCGACGACCCTGAAGGCAGCCCGATCTTCAGCAAGCATACGGGGATCGACCGTATCCACGGCGCACGCGAGTTCATCATCGATTACCTGCGCGTGATGACTCTCGGCGGTGTCGCCACCCACGATCTGGACGCGCTGTTCGACGCCGAACTCGAGACGCACCATGCCGAATCGCACCTCGTTCCAGGCGCGCTGAGCAAGGTTGCCGATGCACTGCCGGGCTTCGGTATCGTCGCTGCCGTGATGGGGATCGTGATCACGATGTCGCACATCGGTGGCCCTCCGGCGGAACTCGGCCAGCACGTGGGCGCGGCGCTGGTCGGCACCTTCCTCGGCATTCTGCTTTCCTACGGCGTCGTCGGTCCGACCTCGACGTACCTGGAGCATCTGGCACGCGAGGAAGCGAAGTTCTTCGAGTGCATCAAGGTCGCGATGATGGCGAGCTTCTCGGGTGCCCCGCCGCAGCTCGCGGTCGAATTCGGCCGCAAGATCGTCTATCACGCGATCCGTCCGACCTGGACCGAAGTCGAAGAACGTGTGAAGCAGAAATGAATGTGACCGACGGCGCCACCGCGCCGATCATCATCCGCCGCAAGAAGAAGGTCGTCGCGCACGGCCACCATGGTGGTTCGTGGAAGGTCGCATTCGCCGACTTCGTGACGGCGATGATGGCCTTCTTTCTGCTGATGTGGCTGCTCGCACAGACGTCGCCAGAGGAGCGCACCGCCATCCAGGGCTATTTCAACGACCCGCGCGGGACGATCGCCGGCCAGGGTGGCGGACTCGATGCTCCCGGCGTCGGACAGATAGGCCCCGGCGGCATCCAGACCGGTGCCATCTCGCTCGACAATCCGGTCAGCCAGGCCGAACCGATCGAGAGCGAACCTTCACTGGCCGAAGCGAGCGACGCAGCCGTGCGTGCCGAACAGCAGGCGCGCGAGAAGCGTTCGCTCGACGAGTTGCAGCAGGCGCTGGAGGAAGAGCTCGGCAAACAGGATTCGGCGTTCGTCAAGCTGCGCGACCAGATCCTCATCGACCAGACGGCATTGGGGTTGCGCATCCAGCTCGTCGACAAGGACAACCGCCCGATGTTCGATCGCGGCGAGAGCCGACTGCAGGACTACGCCAGCGAGGTGCTGCACGCGCTCGCACCACGCCTCGATGTGGTCGCGAACCGCCTCAGCATCAACGGTCATACCGATTCGGTTGCCTACCGCGACGGTTCCGACTACAGCAACTGGGAGCTGTCGGCCGACCGGGCGAACAGTGCGCGGCGTGCGCTGATCGAAGGGGGCTACCCCGAAGACAAGATCTTCACCGTGCAGGGAATGGGCGCCTCGGTGCCACTGATCACCGACAATCCTACCGCCGCGAGCAACCGCAGGATCGTGATCCTGGTGTTGCGCCGAGAGATCGAGGACGCGCTGAAGGGAGTCACGCTGGTCTCGCGCACCCAATCCGAGTTCCTGGACCAGACCAGACCCGTCGCTCCGCAGGCGCAATGACAGCGGACCACCCGACGCGGCGTGCGGCAGGGAATATGCCCTGACATTGCACCGCGTCGTTCGCAGTACACGGCGCTAGAATGCGCGCCATGCAGCAGGCACCTTCGCTTTTCAGCTACCGCAAATACTGGGCCAGGCGCTTCGGTACCGCTCCTTTCCTGCCGATGTCGCGCGAGGAGATGGAAGCGCTCGGCTGGGATTCCTGCGATATCGTGATCGTCACCGGTGATGCCTATGTCGATCACCCGAGTTTCGGCATGGCACTGATCGGGCGCGCACTGGAAGCACAGGGGTTTCGGGTCGGCATCATCAGCCAGCCGCGCTGGCAGTCACCGGAAGATTTTCGCGCCCTGGGTCGGCCGAATCTGTTTTTCGGCATCACGGCCGGCAACATGGATTCGATGATCAACCGCTATACGGCGGATCGGAAGATCCGTTCCGAGGACGCCTACACCGCCGGCGCCGAGCCGAACCGGCGCCCGGACCGTGCGCTCACCGTCTATGCGCAACGGGCGCGCGAAGCGTTCCCCGACACACCCATCGTGATCGGCTCGATCGAAGCCAGCCTGCGGCGGATCGCGCATTACGACTACTGGTCGGACAAGGTACGCCGCTCGGTGCTTGCCGACTCGAAGGCCGACCTGCTGATTTACGGCAATGCCGAACGCGCGCTGGTCGCACTGGCACATCGGCTCGCTGCGGGCGAGCCGGTGGCTGCGATCCGCGACCTGCGGGGCAGTGCATTCATGGTGACGCACGGCTGGCAACCCGGAGCGGACTGGAACGAAATCGACTCCAGTGCTGTAGACACGCCCGGCCCGCCGATGCGCCAGCCCGACCCCTATGCGATGGGGGCGCCGGTACCGGAAACATCGTCACCGCCGGTACGATCGCAGCCGGCGGCACCGGCTGACACCGCAGCCCAGGTCCTGCGTTTCGCGTCTCCCGAGAAGCGGCGGATCGACCGTGAGCGCTGCGTGGTGCGGCTGCCTTCCTACGAGACCGTGCGTGACGACCCCGTGCTGTACGCACACGCCTCGCGCACGTTCCACCTCGAATCGAATCCGGGCAACGCTCGGGCGCTGGTGCAGCAACACGGCGATCGTGACGTGTGGCTGAACCCGCCACCGCTGCCACTGAGCACCGCCGAGATCGATGCGATCTACGAACTGCCGTACCAGCGCCGCCCGCACCCGGCGTACGGTGATGCACGCATCCCGGCCTACGAGATGATCCGTTTCTCGATCAACATCATGCGCGGCTGCTTCGGCGGCTGCACCTTCTGCTCGATCACCGAGCACGAGGGACGGATCATCCAGAGCCGCTCCGAAACTTCGGTGCTGCGCGAGATCGAGGAGATACGCGATCGCACGCCAGGCTTTACCGGCGTGGTTTCCGACCTCGGCGGACCTACCGCGAACATGTACCGCCTCGCCTGCCGGTCGCACGAGATCGAGAGCGCATGCCGCCGGCTGTCGTGCGTCTACCCCGACGTGTGCGAGAACATGGGAACCGATCACTCGGCACTGGTTGCACTTTACCGCAAGGCACGGGCAGTGCCGGGAGTGAAGAAGGTACTGATCAGCTCGGGTCTGCGTTACGACCTTGCGGTTCGTTCACCCGAATACGTGAAGGAGCTGACCCAGCACCACGTCGGCGGCTACCTCAAGATCGCTCCCGAGCATACCGAGGAAGGGCCACTGTCGAAGATGATGAAGCCGGGCATCGGCAACTACGACCGTTTCAAGGAGATGTTCGACCGTTTCTCACGCGAAGCAGGCAAGGAACAATACCTGATCCCCTACTTCATCGCCGCACATCCGGGCACCACCGATGACGACATGCTGAACCTCGCGCTGTGGCTGAAACACAACGATTTCCGCCTCGACCAGGTCCAGAGTTTCCTGCCGACACCGATGACCCTCGCGACCACGATGTACCACACGCGAAGCAATCCATTGAAGCGCGTACGCCGCGACGGCGAACGGGTGGAAACGGTGCGCACACCGCGCATGCGCCGCCTGCACAAGGCGTTCCTGCGCTATCACGACCCGGAGAACTGGCCGTTGCTGCGCGAGGCGCTGAAGCGCATGGGGCGCGCCGATCTGATCGGCAACGGCAAACGGCATCTGGTGCCAGCGTACCAGCCGGCACGCAACACAAACGCTGGCGCGATTGCCGAAAGACGACCGTGTGCACGACGCCGCAACGCGGGGTCCGGCCCGCCGCCAGCGCGCAAACCTCGCACCCCGCCCTGATGATGCGTCGATCGGCCCGGTCGCGCGACTGAGCTGTTCCCGTCAGAACACGAACCAGCTCAGCAGCAACCAGGCGAGGAACAGCACCCCGGTTGCCACCGCCAGTCGCAGACGCAAGGGACCGCGCCCGAGCATCGCAACCAGCAGGAATTTAACCAGCGTATTGGCCAGTGCGGCGATACCGAGTGCGCGCGCGGCGATCTCGAACCCCGCCGCATCGCTCGCCTGCTGCGCCAGGGACAGCGTGATCGCGTTGACGTCGGTCAGTCCGGCAATTGCCGACACGACGTAGATCCCCCCCTCGGGTGCATGCTGTCGCGTCAACTCGACCACCACCAGCACCAGGGCGAACAGCAGGGCAAACTGCACCGCCGAGACGAGGTTGAACGGGTTGCTGACACTCACGACCTCACCGCTCGTGGTCACCGGTCGCCGCCGCAGCCCACGCAGGTAAAAGAAGGCGGCAAGCAGTCCGGTCACCAGCGTCAGCGCACCGAAGCTCTTGATCGTTGCGGGCAGCAGATCCGTGTTGACGATCGCGATCGTGATGATCACACGCACGAACATGACCGCCCAGGCGGTCAGGATACCTGCAGCGAGTGCATCGGCCCCGGTGGAAGTGGGATCGATGCGGCTCTGGCGCGCAAACCCCAGCGTCAGCGCCGTCGACGAGGCGAGGCCACCGGCAAATCCGGTTACCACGGTGCCATGCGCTTCACCGAGCAGACGAACCGCGACGTAGCCAACCAGCGAGAGCCCGGAAATCAGGATCACGAGCAGCCACAACAGATACGGATTCAGCACACCGAGTGGGTCGATGACACGATTCGGCAGCAAGGGCAGAACGATGAAACTTGCAATCAGCAGCTTCAGTACCGCATAGATGTCGTCGGTGGCGACGCGCGCCACCAGACCGTGCAGCGGCTGCTTGAATGCCAGCACCGCCGAGGTCAGGATGCCGAGCGCGACGGCAACCTCGGCATGACCGTACATCACCACACCGCCGAGCAGGAACACCGTCAGTGCCGCGAACTCGGTCGACAGACCCGGCGCATCGGGACGCACACGACTCTCGAGCACGTGTCCGCTGATCACCGCAAGCCCCACCAGCGCCAACGCAACCGCGTACAACGCCGGCCCGCCGTATTGCATGGAAGCCCACGCGGCGAGCGAACCCAGCTGGGCCAGCAGGATGAAGGTACGCAGCCCCGCAATCGTACGGTGACCGCTGGCACTCTGGCTCTTCTCGCGTTCGACGCCAACCAGTGCGCCGATCAGCAAGGCGATCAGGAAATCGCGCGCCACATCGAGGTCGATACCGATCATCAGCGCAAGCGCCGCACCGTCGTCACCAGTAGCGCACCCTTCCGGTATCTACGTGAATGAAGTTCGAGGAGCGATAGAGACCCACACCGCCGCCCTTGAGGCTCACTGCGGCCTTGTGCAGCGCGAGCAGATCCGAACCCGGCAGCCGGATATCGATCGCCTGGCCCTGCAGGTGCAGACTGCCCTGCGCGACACCGGAGCTGCGGGTGCGCAGCATCTCGTTGGTCGACGGTGCGCGATAACCCGAGATCACCTCGTACGAACGCAGGTTGCCGACCGTCGCCTGCAACCTTGCGAGCAGATCGAGCAGCCGCGTATCGATCGCATGCACCACATTCGCGCGGTGATCGCGCAACACGCGATAGATCGCCCCGAGCGCATCATCGACATAGTGACCGTTTTCCCAGTACGGAACGCGCAGACGCTCGCCGGTATGCAGGTTGAGGAAACCGAGTTCACGAACCCCGGGTTGCGCGCGCGCCGGTGCCGGCACACTGCCGAGTACCGGTGTCGCCAGCATGCCGGCAGCGCCTGCGAGCACAAGCCGTTTCAGGAACACGCGCCGGTCGGTGCGCGCTGCGCGCGGCGCGGAAGTGTGGGAATACGCCATGACGACTCCTTGGCGATCATTGTGCGGAGAGTGCCAAAGTGCGCCGGCCGGGAGCGACGTACCGTTGCCGACACCTCGCCAAAATAGCGGTAAAGCACTGATCGGTAAAGCTTGCTCGACTCCTTGTTCGACTCCTTGCTCGACTCCTTGCTCGACTCCATGCATCGCCGCCGTATCCCAGCCTGGTCAGCCGTATCGCCGGCTTTTCTGCTTGCCATTCCGGCGCCGGCGGACGGCACTCTGGCCGGCATGCTGCACGACCCGGCCGCCCACCTGCATGCTCGTCGATAGCGCCGGCTTCGAGGGCGGCCATGTGCACGACGGCGTGTCAATCTCGCCAAGCCGGTACCCATTCTGCTCTACTACCGGACTGCCACCGTCGCGAAGGACGCAACCATGATCTTCAAGCGCGACATCTACTACGATCGTGATGCCGCACTGCCGGCCGCGCTCGACCGCCTGCGGAGTGACTGAGCATGGATACCAACCCGATCTTCATCGGTGCCGGGGAACAGCCGGTCACGCTGCCACTGCGTGTCGCGAACCGTCACGGGCTGGTCGCCGGCGCGACCGGTACCGGCAAGACGATCACGGTGCAGTGCCTCGCGGAGGGTTTTTCCGCAGCCGGTGTTCCCGTGTTCGTGGCCGACGTCAAGGGCGATCTGGCCGGTCTGGCCCGCCCAGGCACGCCGAACGAGCGGATTGCCGCTCGCTGGCAGAAGATCGGTGCCGAGCAGCCGCCGTTCACTGCCTGCCCGGTCACGATCTGGGACGTCTACGGCGAGGCGGGAACGCCGTTGCGGCTCAGCGTCTCGGAGCTGGGTCCGCAGATGCTCGCGCGCATGCTGGAGCTGAACGATACCCAGGAGTCGACGCTGGCGCTGATGTTCCGCTTTGCCGACGACGAAGGGTTGCTGCTGCTCGACATGGCAGACCTCGAATCGGCCCTCGCCTACCTGTATGCGAACGCAGGCCAGCTTGGGGCCGCGTACACCGCACTGTCGCGTCAGTCGATCGCGGCAATCCAGCGTCGCGTGACGTTGCTGCAAAGCGCCGGTGGCAGCGGATTCTTCGGCGAACCGGCACTGCAGCTCGCGGACATCATACGTACAGGCGTCGACGGCCGGGGGATCGTGAACCTGCTCGATGCGCGTCGCCTGATCACCCAGCCACGCCTGTACACGAGCTTCCTGCTGTGGCTGATGTCCGAACTGTTCGAGCAGCTACCGGAAATCGGCGACCCGGACAAGCCGCGAATCGTGTTCTTCTTCGACGAAGCGCACCTGCTTTTCAACGGCGCCTCGCGTGCCCTTGCCGAACGCGTCGAGCAGGTCGTACGCCTGATCCGCTCCAAGGGCGTGGGAATCTGGTTCATCAGCCAGAGCCCGGGAGACATACCCGGCAACGTGCTGGCGCAGCTCGGCAACCGTGCCCAGCATGCACTGCGCGCGTACACGCCGGATGAACAGAAGGCGGTGCGGGTCGCAGCGCGCTCGTTCCGGGTCAATCCGGCGTTCGACAGCGAAGAGGTGATTTCGCACCTCGGAGTCGGCGAGGCGCTGGTATCGACCCTCGACGAGAGTGGTGTGCCCGGCGTGGTGCAGCGCACCCTGATCCGTCCACCGGTGTCGCGGATGGGCCCTCTCGGCGACGAGGAACGCCGGGCACTGATCAACCAGGATCCGCTGTTCCTGCGTTACGGCAAGGTGCACGACCCGATATCCGCACACGAAGTCCTGCAGCAGCGCACGCGCGATGCGCTCGCCGCGCACGAGCGCCAGCAGCAGCTCGACGCGCAGGAAAAGCAACACCGGCGGGAAGCGCCGACACCCCGCTCGA
This sequence comes from Pseudomonadales bacterium, assembly GCA_024234165.1. Classification (NCBI taxonomy): domain Bacteria; kingdom Pseudomonadati; phylum Pseudomonadota; class Gammaproteobacteria; order Pseudomonadales; species Pseudomonadales bacterium. The sequence goes on along the minus strand of JACKOP010000001.1, from coordinate 1,970 downwards.
ACCGGCAGAGCACGACCGAAGCACTGCTGAAGAGCGTAGTGCGCACCGTAGGCACCGGCATCGGGCGCAGCATCGTGCGCGGCATCCTCGGTTCGATCACCGGTCGGCGCTGAGTGCGCGGCAGGATCTGCGGACACGGCTGCTGCTATCATGCGCCACGCTGGTGTCGACACACTGCCGAGGTTGCGATGATCCGCCTGCTGATCGTTCTGGTCGTCGTCGTGGCAGTGGCGTTCTGGATGAACCACGGTTCGCACGATTCGTCTGGCAGCACCGCTGCACGCCCGGAGGTGCGCTACCAGGAATCCACCCGGAAGGCGCAGGATCTGGAACGGCAGATGCAGGATCAGACCCGCCAGCAGCTCGACGCCATCGACGCCGCGAGCGACTGAAATTCCAGACGCCCGTCTGCGGATCGGCCAGGGAGAAACATGATTTCCACAGACATCACGCCGTCGTCGTGGCGAAGCCGCGCATACCGGCTCGGCGCTGCCATCGCGACACTTGCCTGCAGCGCGACAGCGGCTGCGGGCGAACTCGAAACCATCGTCGTCACCGGTTCCCGGGTTCCCGAGTCCACGCGCGACATCGCCTCGAGCATCGGCGTCATCGACACGCACGAACTCGATCTCATGCGCGCAGTACATATCTCCGACGCCCTGGCGCGCATTCCGGGGGCCTTCGTGCAGCGAGGCAACGGACAGGAACACCTCACGGCAATCCGCTCGCCGGTATTCACTGGCCCGGGCAGCTGCGGCGCTTTCTATTTTGCCGAGGACGGTCTGCCGCTGCGCCCATCCGGGGTATGCAACGCGAACGAACTGTCCGAGGTCGATTACGAACAGGCCGAACGCATCGAGGTGTTGCGTGGTCCGGGCAATGCAGTCCATGGCGGCAACGCACAACACGGCGTGATCAATGTGATCAGCATGCCACCGCCGATCGGACGCGCCGCCAGCATCAGCGTCGGCGCCGGTCCACACGATTACGCCCGCCTGCTCGCAAGCTACGGACAGGGTGACAGCGACGACGCGTGGCGACTCAGCCTCAACACCACCTACGACGGTGGCTACAAGCACGATTCGGGCTACGATCTGCAGAAACTCGTCTACCGGCACGATCATGCTTGGTCAGAAATAAAGCTGCAGTCACTACTCAGCCTCGGCAACCAGAAGCAGGAAACCGCCGGCTACGTCATCGGCAGGAACGCCTACCGTGATCGCCATCGCCTGCGTGAAAACCCCAATCCGGAAGCGTTTCGCGACAACCGTACCGCGCGCTGGTACGGACGCTTCACGCTCGATGCATTCGGCGGTGAACTCTCGTTCACCCCGTTCCTGCGCTACCAGCGCATGCGTTTCCTGCAGCACTTCCTGCTCGGCCAGCCTCTGGAGGAAAACGGTTTCGACAGCACCGGCTGGCAGGGCGACTGGCATCGCACGCTCGGCAAAGACCTGCGACTGCTGGCAGGCTTCGACGGCGAGTGGAGTCGAAGTCGCGTCGAACAGACCCAGGCCAACGCGGTAGCCAGCCCCGTGCTGCCCAAGGGAAAGCAGTACGACTACAAGGTCGAGGGTCGCAATCTCGCGGCATTCACCCAGCTCGACTGGGAGCCCGTGAGCGGCACGCGCATACAGCTCGGCGCACGCCTGGAGCAGCAGCGGTACGACTACGACAACCGCATGATCGACGGCGCCACACGCGACGATGGCCGCCCGTGTGGCACGCTGGCTCGTCCGCAACCCTGCCGCTATTCACGCCCTGCGGACCGCCACGACGAATTCACCGAACCCGCTTTCAGTCTGTCCGCCATCCAGGCTCTCGGTGAAACGCAGCGAATCTCCTTCATCTACACGCACGGCCTGCGGCCCCCCGAGTCGGCAGAGCTGTACCGGCTGCAGGCCGGTCAGCTCGTGGCCAACATCGACCCGGAACGTATCGACAGCATCGAGTTCGGCTGGCACGGGGAC